>JAYGDO010000510.1:0-3067 GCA_046582885.1 Pirellulales bacterium
CCTCGATCCGCTCAGCACTTACGACTTCGCGGGCACGGCGATTCGCGGCAACAATAATTACGCCAATCGTTGGACGCTGGTAACGCTGGTGGGAGCCGACAGTTTTAATTCATCGCATAGCAGCGGCGTGGGCGTTGTCACCGCCGGCCTGGATTCCAACCAGGTCGCTATCTGGACGGGAGCCAATCAAAACGCGAGCCAAGGTTACGTCGCGCAGTGGACTGAGATTGATCCGGGCGCCGACAGCAACTTTCAAGTGATCTCCACTCAGTACCGCGGTCCCACCCCGGGAGTCGGCAGCGGCGATTCTTCCGGCGGCGGAAAGGGATATGCCCTCAACGGCATCCGACTTATCCAGAACAGGGCGATCTTCGCACCTGAGGTGATTAATACGACCGCTAGCGACATCGAGGCCTTCACGGTCACGATTGGCGGGGACGTCACGAACACAGGTGGCGAAACTCCGACGGCCACCCTCTACTGGGGTGGTAGCGACGAGGGCACGACTCCCGGCAATTGGGACAACTCAATCAACCTAGGATCCCAGTCTGGCGAATTCTCATCTGCCATCAGCGGTCTGGTCGCCGAGTCGACGTATTTCTTTCGCTCCTACGCTCAAAATACTGCCGGCGGCACCTGGGCATCATCCAGCGAATCGTTTACGACTCGCACACTGACGGTTCCCGGCATCGAAAACACTGCCGCCACCCAGATCGAAGCATTTTCGGCGGTGCTGGAGGGCAACGTAACGGACACGGGAGGCGACCCGCCGGCGGTCACAGTCTTCTGGGGCGACGATGACGCGGGGACCGGCGATAATTGGGACAGTTCGATCAATCTGGGCACTCATCCCGGAGCATTCAACGCGTTCGTGGGCGGCCTTCAGGAAAACACAACGTATTACTTCCGTGCCCAAGCGACGAACGTCGCCGGTACAAGCTGGGCTCCCGCCACCGAGTCCTTTACGACACGGGCGATCAGTTTGCCCGCCGTTATCAACAACGCCGCAAGCAATGTGGAATCGTTTTCGGCGCACATCGGCGGAGAAGTGACGGAGACCGGCGGCGATGCACCGCTGGTAACACTTTACTATGGCGACGACGACGGCGGGACGGACAAGAGCGGTTGGGACGCGGGCGTCGACCTCGGCACAATCTTTGGAGTTTTCGGTGAGACCATTACCAATCTCACGGGGGACACATCTTATTATTTCCGGGCCCACGCCGCCAACGCGGCGGGGGGAATATGGGCGACGCCGACGTTTACCTTTCGGACACCCGAGGCGCCCTTACTGCAAATTTCAGAGTTGATGGCCAGCAACAACGCGACGCTGCAAACACGCGTTCGCCAGTTTCCAGGTGGCGGACTGGGTCCGACGCTGACGCCCGACTGGATCGAAGTCCGCAACTTGACCGACCGGCCAGTCGACTTGAACGGATTCTACTTGACGGACGATCGGGCCGTGCCACTGAAATGGGGGTTTCCGGCCGGGACTACAATTGCCGCCAACGGGTTTCTGGTGGTGATGGCGTCGGACGAAAACGTTACCGACCCCGTCTTGGATGAATTTGGATATCTGCATACAAACTTCAAATTAACCGCGGGGGGAGAATACCTCGCCATTCACATCGATGACGGCGCGGCATCCACGGTACATGCCTACGACCCGGCGTACCCCGGACAGATTACGGACATCTCGTACGGCATCGGCGACGACGAACTTCCGCACTTCTATGCCGAACCTACGCCGGGCCTGGCCAACACGGGCGTCTTGAATTTCGTGGACGACACCAGATTCAGCGTGGATCGCGGATTTTACGATGCGCCATTCGACCTGGCGATCACCAGCGATACGGTCGACGCCGAAATTTACTACACGCTAAACGGCGATGAACCGACCAACGTGCCGTCGGCGACCAATTTTCTCTACAGCGGCACCGTTCATGTCGACAAGACGACAACGCTCAGGGCCAAGGCATTCAAGGCCGGATTCGAACCGACAAATTCCGACACGCACACCTATATTTTCCTCGATGACATCGTGCAGCAGACGTATCAATCCACACTGGAGGCCGGTTTTCCCGCATCCTGGGACGGAACCTCACCCGATTATGGACTCGATCCCGACGTAATCGGACCGAATGACCGCTATGGGGGCATCTACGCCGCTTCCATCAAGGATGATCTGCAGGCCCTTCCCACACTTTCCCTCGTCACGAACGTGGACGAATTGTTCGGTGACAACGGGATTTATTCACATCCGACCAATCACGATTTGGAGACGGCAACGTCTCTGGAATTGATTAACCCGGACGGCACGCAGGGATTCCAGGTCAACGCCGGGTTGAAAATTCAAGGCGGCTATTTCCGCAATTTTTCAGCGACCAAAAAGAAGTCTTTTCGGGTCAAATTCAAGTCGGAATACGGCCCGTCCAAGTTGAATTTTCCCTTCTTTGGCGACGGGGCAACCGACCAATTCGACACGATTACCTTCCGCATGGAAGCCAACGACGGCTGGCAGTGGGGGGGCAGTTCCAATCGTCAATACGCTCGGGATCAGTTCGGCCGCGAATCGCAACTGGCGATCGGCCAACCGGCCTCGCACGGCCGCAGGGTGCACCTGTACGTCAACGGCATCTATTGGGGCGTCTACAATCCCGTCGAACGGCCGGACCATTCGTTCGGCGCGACTTACTTCGGTGGAGACAAAGACGACTGGGATATCCGCAACCATGGCGGCGTCGTGGCCGGCACCACGGCGGCCTGGAACACGATGATCGGCCTGACGCAGGATGTCGACAACGCCGCCGCCGGAGCCGCGGCGCAGGCGGCTTTCCAGAAACTACAGGGGAACAATCCCGACGGCGGCAGCAATCCGGCCTTCGAAGATTATCTTGATGTCGACAACCTGGCCGATTACCTGATTATCAACTGGTACTTGGGCAATTCAGACTGGCCCCACAACAATTATTACACGGGTCGACTTCGTGGTGCGGAAAGCAGCGGATTCAAGTTCTTCATGTGGGATGCCGAGTGGGGAATGTTCCTGCAAAGCAACATCAACACG
>JAYGDO010000290.1:0-2334 GCA_046582885.1 Pirellulales bacterium
CCGCATTCCGTGAGCGCCAGCAGAACAACCACAAACGTCAGTAGTCGTCGCATGATTCCTCTCTCCTGGTGTTCGGAGCACAACGCCGTGCCTCGCTTATAGAGACGTTTGTGGAGGCGATATCGTTCCTGCTTTTTTGCCGCGCCGCCCAACCGCCGCGGATCCGGCCGGGGACAATCCGCTTCATTACGCGGGCCAGCGGGTCCTCAGACGGGGCGGCCGCGGCTATTCAACTTATGAAGACCACACGGCTTGAAGGCGACGACGAAGCCGCACTTACGGCGACACCTCGAACGAGGTGACGACCCGACCGCTTTCCACGTTCATGACTCGCACGACACCGGCAAAAGTACCCGTGGCGACAACCGACCCGTCCGCTACCGAACCGACGCAGTAAACCCACTCTTCATGACCGGGGAATTCTCTCAGCATTTTTCCGGATGTAAATTCAAACACCCGGGCCACTCCATTTGCTCCGGTGGTGAACACTTTACCGGCGGCGATCGATACGGCGAACATACCTTCTGCCGGGCCTTTGTGCTCGATAAACCTCGTGTGCCCTTTCTTAAAGAAACGGCCCTCCATGTCGGAGGCATCGCCGTTTTCTTTCTGAGCCTGTACCGGGTTCCAGATACGAAGAGCTTTGCCCTCGCCAATGGTCAGAGCATTTCCGGATTTTGGATCGAAGGCGATATCGTAGATCGAAAATCTTCCTGTGTACGACCCGAGCTGCTTGCGGTGCCCGTTGTAGGTCGTGAAGAGAATTCCCGATTCGGTTTCGTGAACTTTTGCCGTCTGATCCCGGCTCGTCGTTACCACATACGCGCCGTCCGGGCTGAACGCGACGCCCGTGACCCAATCCGAATGGACCTGCGCCTGCCAAACCATTTCGCCCGTGGTACGGTTGTAGACTCGCGACTGCAATCCAGCCGACCCCGCCGCGATTCGATCCTCTCGGGAGTTAATATCGACATCCAAAACGATATCGTCAAACGTCCCGAATACCGCCTCTCGTTTTCCGCTTGCCAAATTCACCAGGCTGACTTCACCGTATTCTCCCGGCGTTCCCCCTCCTACAAGTAGGTGGTCGTCTCTGATCCACTTGATCTCCTGGATGCGTTGGGGCAGGTTTCCAATACGACGTTCCAGTTCTCCCGAAGCCGAATCCCAGATCAGCACCTCGTTGTATCCACTCGTTGCGATTTGTTTTCCGTCCGGACTGAACGTTACGGCGAATACCGGGACCGCAACCCGGTACTTCTGAGGTGCCGGAGGATGTTCGCGCGGGGGCATCAGGGAACTGAAACTGGCCGCTGCATTCCCACCATCAAACGTGGCGCCCTCGGAAATCCATTGTCTGATAGTTTCAATCTCGGTTTTACTCAGCGGATCGTCATCCTGCGGCATGCGAAGATCCGTATCGGATTCTATGATTCGTTGGAATAGCAGCGACTGCCGCGGTTTTCCTTGGACGACGGGACTTTCGTCGCTTGCTCCGGCAGTCGTCAGGAATTCGAATGTGTGGGCCCGAAAGTCTCCTGACGATTTCTTCGGGCCATGACAGCCGGCACATCGCGTCATGAGGATCGGCGCAACATCCTTAAGAAAGCTGACGGGCTTCGCGGCACGCAACGGCTGCGAGCCGAGCACCAGCGCTGTCGTCAGCAAACTAAACAACAAATCTCTGGTCAGTTTCAACGACATCATGGTTAGTGCTGGAACATGAATTCCTGTGTGTTAATGATCGCCCAAACCAGGTCTCGAACGGCTTCGTCAGGATTGTCGGCCGCCGACATGAAAGCAGTCGCTGCCTGAAATTCTTTCTTGGTTGGATATCGCGAGAAGGCGGACAGATACAACTCGTTAACGAGTTTCTCGCCATCCAGACCACGGAAACGGCTGACGCTTTCCTGAACGCGGTCAAACACGTGACGTCCGTTGAGCAGCTGTAGTGCCTGGTCGAGCGTCGGCTCATTCGAGCGGTCACAGAGACAGGGTGACATTCGCTCCGGCTGACCGAAGGTCTTCAGAAAGACCGATCCTTCGGGAAGCGATCGCTGAGTTGCGTAAGATTCCAGTCCGCCGCCGCCCATTTTTTTTTGCAACTCCTTAATTCGCCCATCGGTTCGATGTTGAAGATTTCTAAGTGCGGTGCGTTGTTCGGGGGTACGTTTGTCGCTATCCGTGTGCAACAGTGCCAGGTGGTAACCGGATATATCCGGGTAGGCTGGCTCGGATTCGAAGCTGGGACCCGTCAGAAACTGAATGTGGAAATGATAGGCTCCGCCTTTGTTGACCGGTTTGAAAAGAAAGACATTCCATCCTTTTGCTAAA
>JAYGDO010000588.1:0-46654 GCA_046582885.1 Pirellulales bacterium
CCCGGGTCAGTATCAAGTGACGCTACACTTTGCCGAGACCAACCGCATCTACAGCGCCGTCGGCAAGCGCACTTTTGACGTTTATTTTAACGGCGATAAAACGCACACCGCGGTCGATGTATTTGCCAAAGCGGGCGCGGCAACCGCTTGGCAACTTCCTGCAAAAGTCGAGGTGAAATCGAAAAACCTCGTCATCGAACTGCGCAAGGGCGCCGCTGGACCTTCGCTGAAAGGAATCGAAGTCCGCGAATTGGGGGAATAACAATGCCACGACTCCAAAGCAGAGCGTGAGAAGGCTGCGCGGGTCGGCGCTGCACCGGCGTGCACCGGCGCGTAAAAAAACGACCGGTGGCTGAGGATGTCTCGGGTAACTCGCGGCGGGTTCTCTCTAACGATACGTCCCCGCAGCCAACTACCTTTCGATCGCTTTTTTCGACGATTTGCTAATCGGTGGATTGTCACTTGCGGGCCGACGATATTCCATCCATTCTTCAGCCGTCCAGCGAGCCGACTCCTTGCCGCGTAGGCGACCGACGACGTGCAGCGCGCCATCAATGCCGGCAGTAACGCCAGCCGTCGAAATCACTTTTCCGTTATCCACAAATCGCTTGCCGGCCACCACCCGGCATTTGGGCGCTGCGGTCTTCAGCGAAGCCAAACCCCAGCGGTGTGTCGTCGCTTCGATACCGTCTAGCAATCCAGCCTCAGCCAGCAGAAACGCGCCCATGCAGACCGACATAACGATTTCTGCTTTCTCGGACATGCGTCGGATCCACTTTACGCCCCCACCACCGACGTTGCTCATGGCGCCTCCCGGCACAATCAAAATATCGGCTTGTGGTGAGTTCTGCAGGCTATAGTCGGGCTTGACGGTAATCCCGCCCATGGTACGGACATCGTCTTTCGTCGGTGCAACGGTAAACACGTTGAATGCCTTGCCATGCTCACAGACGATGAACACTTCCGCCGGCCCGGCAAAGTCCAGCAATTCGACGCCGTCGAAAATTAATATCGCAACCTGCTTACGATTTAACGGCTTTGCTTCTTCCGAAAAGATCGAAGCAGGTGCCACAAATCCAATGAATACGATGAACACCATGGAAATTCGGGAGAGCATTTTTAATTCTCCAATTCAATCAGTTCCATCTGTAGCCACCTGCGTTACAAGTGACTGTTCTGCCGGTTCAGCATCACGACGCATGCGGCTGCGCTGCTGCCAGACCGGAATGCTCGACGCCGCGTAGATTATTCCGGCAACGAAACAGACCACAGCGATCGTGGTAAACATCCGGGTAAAATCAAAGTGACTCGCAATCTGTGCCAAGATCGGAGCACCCGCGATCATGCCCAGATCCATCATCATTAACGCCAGCGACGTTCCCGTACCCCGCACTTCGCTAGGGAACGATTCAATCGTCAGCGAAGTCATCGTGTGAAACAGCAAAGCATGCGCCGTTCCCGTCAGCAGTGCGGGCACGACAATCATCCACGGGTGATCGGCGCCGACCAGCGCGTAGCATAGCATGCCGATCGACATGAACGTCACCCCTACCAACAACACTTTGCGGCGGCCGCACCTCTCGGGTACACGCCGCAGCGTCACCCGCACGATGACGCCCCAACCGGCGTAACACCAAAAGAACAGACCGACGAGTGACAGGCCTTCGATCTTAAGAGGTACTTGGTCAACATAGGTGGTCAAGAAAATAAACGGTGCGGTCATGCAGACTCCGAATGCGAGATCGATCAACAGAATCGGCCCGGGCCAGTATCGCCACACCGTGCCCACGAAGTCGGCCAACCGCACCGGCATCTCGCGACCTTGTCCGTCTGGGGTCTTCACAAAGCAAAGCAAAATCGCCGGCACCGCATTGGCGAGCCCGGCGACCATGAACAACAACACGAAATCTTCACGCACACGCACGTCGGCGGACAGCATCAGGTCACCCAGTAACGGTCCGATCAACATGCCGAGAAATCCGCCCGCGCCGAGGATTCCGATCGCCTCGGTCCGGCGGCCCGATGGAGCGGTTTGTGAAATGAATGTAAGGCTGCTGGCAAACACAATCGCCGCGCCCAACACAAGACAAGACCGCAACAGATAGATTAGCGGATGCAAATCGTCGAGCAGCAGATTTCCCATTGATCCGGCCGCAAAAAACGCATAGCCGACTAGCCACATGGCCCGTGCACCGAGGCGATTGATCCACTGCCCCATCCACGGTCGCAGAATCAAACCCAACACCGCCCCCGCGCCCATGATCCAACCGATCTGCTCGATATCGCCACCGAGGAACTCAATCCAGCGGGCGTAATGCGCCATCAGCGTGTTGGCAATCACAAAGCACGTTTGGCTCAGCATCGCCAGCACAAAATTGCGGTCGTACAAACGTTCCGTCAGTCGATTTCCAGTGGGCATTCTTGTCCGTGTTGTGAATTCGACTGGCTCAGCCGCGACCGATGAATGGCATGTTCGTCGCCATGATGGTCATCGAAAGAACGTTGGCATCCAGGGGCAGATTCGCCATCTGGACGACGGCCCGTGCGACGTACTCAACATCAAAAGTCGGCTCAGCCTTGATGGATCCGTCAGGTTGTGGAACGCCATTCTTCATTTTGGCAGCCAGCGGTGTTTCCGCATTTCCAATGTCGATCTGTCCACAAGCAATATTATACTTGCGGCCGTCCAGTGCGATCGATTTCGTCAGCCCGGTAATTGCGTGCTTGGTCGAAGTATAGGGCGCAGAGTTCGGCCTGGGCACGTGCGCCGAAATGGAACCGTTGTTGATTATCCGCCCGCCCATCGGCGATTGATTTTTCATCAGCCGAAAGGCCGCCTGCGTACACAGAAACGCGCCTGTTAAATTAACATCGACAACCGACTGCCATTGCTCGACCGTGAGTTCTTCGATCGGAACCGGTGGAACATTGATACCTGCGTTGTTGAACAACAGGTCGAGCCGCCCAAATGTTTGCTGTGCCTCTTCGAAGATCGCCCGCACATCCTTCACATTGCCAACATCGCCGGGCACAACCAGCACCCGCGCGGCTGCCGATTCCGCCATCGCCGCAGTTTCATTCAACGGCTCACGACGTCGTCCAACAAGCGCGACCGAATAGCCATCGCCAAGCAGGGCAATCGCCGTTGCCCGGCCGATCCCCGATCCGGCGCCCGTGACGACCGCCATTTTGTTGTGTTCATCCATTAGCGTTGCGCCAACCTTTGAAATTGTGATCTATTAACCGCGGTCTAGGCGAAAGCGGATCTGCAACGGAACCGCCTTTGCCGAGAAGCGTGAACCGACGCCATTCTAAGACCAGCAGGTTCGCGGGCAAGGCTCTGCGGCGTCGTGCGACCGCCGATAACTTCAATGCTCGCCAAGACCGGGCTACGGATGACTCACTTCACCTGTGTGTACAACCGAGCAAAGCCTCTTCCCTCCCGATACCGGAGTCGGTCGCCGGCAGGTGCTGCGAACGACACGTGCGGTTGCTGTGTTTGACAGTGACTGTTGCGGCGGGCACCTCCCGGGCTCGTTAAGGACCACCCAGCGGAGGTATCTCGACTGGGAACACCGCTGATGCGGGGAGGCTCGTGGCATCATTCTGCGGGGAACCAGTCCGCCGTTTGCCACTCGAGGATCTACACGAATTGGCGGAAAGGCTGCTTGAATCTCTCGTTGCGTCGCTGATAATGAATCCGATATCCGTGCCGCCCTTCCGCGGCCAAACCGTCAATTCCTTTAAAGGGATCATGTCATGCGAAAACTGAATGTAGTCCTGTCGGCGTTGATCGCCGTCACTTTGTTCGTTACGGCAACTTCAGTTCAGGCTGCCGAGTGGGGCTTGAAAGCCGGCACACCTGAATTGAAATCGGCCGGATCACTGACATTCGGGCCTGAAGGCATTCTGTTTGTCGGGGACGCAAAATCGGCGACCATTTTCGCCATCGACACGGGCGATGCGTCTGGCGATCCCGCTTCCGTAAAACTGAACATCCCAAGACTCGGCAGTGCGGTCGCGAAGGCGCTGGGCGGCGACGAAAAAACGGCGCAGATCAATGACCTCGCGGTGAATCCGTCCAGTGGCAACGCCTATCTGTCCGTTCCAACTGCCGGCGGCGCAGCGTTGCTGAGGATCGATAGCAAAGGCAAACTATCTCAACTGTCGTTGAAGGGCGTGAAGTTTTCAAAGGTCGTGCTGCCGAATCCTCCTGAAGACAAAGAAACCGGCCAAGGACGACGACGACGCAATCGTCGCATCGAGTCGATTACAGACCTGGCCTACATCGACGGCAAAGTGTTGGTATCCGGTTTGAGCGACGCCACCGCACCCTCGACGGTCCGTGAAATCGCCTTCCCTTTTGCCGATGCCGATGAAGGCATCAATATCGAAATCTATCACGGCGCTCACGGTCGCTACGAAAACTATCCAGCTGTCCGCACGTTCGTACCGTTCACGATCGACGGCAAGCCGAATCTGCTGGCTGGTTTCACCTGCACGCCGCTGGTCAAATTTCCGCTAGCCGGCCTATCCAGCGGCAAACCGCTGCGCGGCACGACGGTCGCGGAACTGGGCAACCGCAACCGGCCGCTCGACATGATCGTGTATCAAAAAGGCGGGAAAGATTTCCTGCTAATGGCCAACAGCGCTCGCGGCGTGATGAAGATCAGCACCGAAGGCATCAGCCGCAAGGAAGGAATCACCGAGCGAGTCGGCGGCGGCGGCGTCGCCGGGCAGACTTATGAGACCATTGAGTCGCTGCAAGGTGTGGTGCAACTAGACAAGCTCAATGAGAAGCACGCCCTGATCGTGGTGCAAACTGAAGACAGCCCGGCGCGGCTGCAAACGGTCGCGCTGCCGTAACGGGCGTCACTAGTGTTACGACTCGTCCAGTTCTACCCCGAACTCCGTCGCAATTCGGTTGACGAACTTGCGATGGCGCTGCGGGCAGTGGCCGCGCCAGTCCGTCAGGTATTCGGCGAAGGTCTGCGGCTTTTCCGGCGTGCCGTGATTTAAAAAACCGACCGCCGGCCAATGCTGCGGCTCTGCTTCAAACAGCGTCAACAGGGCCATCGCCACCACATTGTTCAATTCGCGGTTGACCGCCGTTCCATTAAGTTCAACGGCATGCCGCTCGTACCAAATGGCCAGCGTCCGGTCCTGCGGTAGGCGAGCTTTGCTCATGCGGTCTTCGGCGTATGCGGTCAGGTGTTTGGCGTAGCCTTTCCAATGCCCGAAGGGCGGCGCCGTCTTCCACGTTTCGCCCATGCGCCGCAGCGCAAACAACGACGCCATTTCGCAGACGGATTCCTCAAACCATTTGTTGCCGGACTTGTCCTGATCGTAGTTGCACAAGATGTGACAAAACTCATGCGCGAATTGATAGGCGTATTGCGACCAATAGAGATCGCCTGTGTTGAGCCGCACGATGTATTCGCCGCTGGGACTCTTGTCGTACAACACAATCGGACCGCCTTTGGCCGAGACGATGATCGGCGACAATTTGCGATCGGGGAAGTGCTGCCAGATTTCAATGGCCGTCGATTCGAGCACGCGTTTGACCGTCGGCGGAGCAGCCTGTCCCCAACCGTCGGGCACGACCAAAATACCGGGCGCTGGATGCTTCCCGCGACCCCCGGGTTTGGGATCATTTGGCTGACCGGACACGGATCCCGCAATACCGGTAGCGAGCAGCGACAGGACTGCCAGATGTCGAAATTTCATGACGATCACCGAGCTTTACTGCGTGGTTATTAATCCGCCGGATTGGACACTCGTCATGGTGCGGCTGCGCGATCGGCCGGCGTCATCCCCGGCGAGAAGGAAATCGACGTCTCCAGCCAGTTTCCGCAACTGCAGCCGCCGCCGGCTTCCGGCGAAAGCAACATACCATCGGCGGCGATCGCGCTGAGCCAGCATCCCGGCCGCAGGCGCGCCCAAGACGTCGTCGCGTTGGTTTTGGCATTCCACATGGTGACGTTACCATTCCGGAAAAACAGATTGTCGCCCGCGCAGACGTACGTACCACAACCGCCGGAAGGCACGGTCATCGGCAGAACTTTTCCCGATGCCAAATCGAAAACGTGCGGCCTCACGAAAAGCCTGTTGCCCGCCACTGCGGGCCGCGACATTGCTTTGCCGTGGTCGTGCTTACCGCCCGGCCAACCGAATCGATGATCCCATAGCGGGCTGCCGTCATCGGTTTTGAAGTTATAGACGTGAAATGCGCCGCCGCCCGAACTGGAAATAATAAGTTGTTTCTGTGAGTGGGCCATCGAAAACATGGTCACGCCGGCGTGGGTTGTGATCGGCTTTTCCCAATACTTCTCGCCGGTCCGCACGTCGAGCGCAACGAGAAACTGATCCTGCCACAGTTCGCCCTGCCCGATGCGGCGAGTCTGTGCCGCTTTGACCTTCGGGTTGCGACACTCGACCAAGTAAACGCGATCGCCGCCGATTGTCAGTGTCGAGTTCAACACCACGCCGTCGCTGTATTGCCAAATCTTGCGGCCGGTGTCTTTGTCCAGCGCGAAGACGCTTTCACTGCAAACTTTGTCGGTTTGCGGACCGTGCGGAGCATCGTACCAGTCGTTCTTGCCCCAAAACCCCTTGAAGGCGGTGTCCTTCTTCACCGCACTGCCGACCAGTAAATTGCCCTGGCTGGCAATGTAGCTCCAGTCGTATTGCCATTCTGCATTCGGACCTGCAGGCACGTCGTATAGCTTCTCGCGGGTTCCGTCGGCTGCTCGCAGCCGCCAACATTTGTCGCGAATCGCAACATACACAAATTTTTCGTCTGCGCACCAATTGCTGGAATCTCGCGGCATGTTCATCCGCAGCATGTCGGGAATTTCGACGGACCAGAGAATGACGCCGTTGTGAGAATCGAGGGCGACAATACGATTCAGGCCCTGCGCGAAAAGCCGGCCGCCAACCGCAAGTGGACCCGGTTTTCGTCCGTTGCGATCGGGTTGAAATCGAGGTCCGGGTCGGCCCAGCCATTGCACGACGAATTGCGACGTTGCGCTGCTGCCGGCCAGTTGCTCGCCGCCAAATGCCGAATTGTCAGCGCGGCCGTACTGATGCGTCCACTCCCCGGTTCCGGCTAGGCGGTCGCGGCGAACCGTCATCCAGACGCCCTCAGCGTCAATCGAAGTCGAGCCTTTAAGTTGCGCCGAATCGAGCCAGTCGTTGACCGATTTGTTCGTTAGCTGTTCCGTGGCACCCTTGGGCTGTCCCAAAATCGCCAGTCCGCCGCCGGGCTGCAGCAGACGACGCGTCTCAGACGCATTGGGAAGTGTGCCGCGGATAATGGCCCGTTCGGAAACAACCAGATTCGCAATCCCGTCGGGAAACGGTAATTTTTCGAATGATTTGACAGTCATCGCGCTGACACGCGCACCATAGATACGAGACTTTTGAAATAACTGCCGAACCTCCGCGATGCGTTTGGGGTCGCTGTCCAGGCAGATGATTCTTAAACGGGTTTTGCGGGCGAGTTCAACAGCCAATTCGCCGCGGTCCACTCCCATCACGATGCATATACCGCGGTCGATGCCGCTACCGTTTAGAATCCGTGCGGCGGCCGCTTGGTATCGCGGTCTACTCTTCGGAAGGGCTTCGCCCGTTGAATTTGAATAATTAAATGCCGTATCGCATTCGTACGCGCGCGACACTTTACCGCCCTTGAGGGAGTTGCGAATCACATAGTTGTACGTTCGATCGCGTTTCAAGCCCGACAGCCGGACTTCGTGGTTGCGTTTCGGCGCTGCGTGGACGACCTGCCGGGTGATTCCATCTAGCGAATACTGCAATACCGACGGGACTGTTTGCCGCGTTTGCCAGCGAACCACCGCCGTGCGGCGGTCAACAAACGTCAGATAAGGCCCCACTTCGGGCCGGTACGGGTCCGCCGATTTCGGCGCCGTGGGAAAATCTGCTTGCCGCGCTTTGAAGTGCGCCGCAACTTCTACGGCTGACAATGCGCGCCGGTAGAGCCGCACCTCGTGCAACATGCCGTTTAAACGAAAATTCTCATCGTTGTCGTGGTAAGCGCCAATTTCGAAAAAGGTCTTCGGCGGATATTTGATATCGCCTTGCTGATCCGCCGCTGTGTTTTCTAATTCTCCGTTGACATAAACGTTCAGCGTTTTTCCATCGAAGGTGCCGACGACGTGGTACCAGCGGCCGTTTTCGAAATTGTTTTTCGCAGTCAAATACGTGATGGCATCCCGCCCACCTGTGGCATTGACGCCGAAGCTGAACTTGCTGCCGTTGTAGCCCAGGGTCCAGCCTCGCTCGTAGTTTCCGTTATCCTGAATCGCGCCGATAATTCCGCCCCACTGCTGCGGTGCGTCGACACGTACCCACACTTCGGCCGTGATCGATCGTACCGGCAAGTCAGCCGTGTTGTGGTCGTCGGTCAGCAAAACGCTGCTGGTCGCGCCGTCCATTTTAAGAACTTCAAGCGGCCCGACGCGTTGCAGTTCGCCGTCGCCGACGATCGTACCGGCCAGCTTACCGGCCAGATTATTCACTTTCACACCACGAAGTTGCTTGCCTTTGGGCCGGGTACCGCGGTTGTTGCGCATTTCACTGGCATGGAACACCCAACGCCCGGTCAGTGCCGGGTCGGCAAACGGCACAACTTTTTGCGGCGGTGCGGCCGGTGTTTTATCAAGATCGACGGTTTGTGAATCTTCGCGAATCTTGCGAGTTTGCATCACTCCCGGCCGAAAACACGAAATTTCGCCCTCGTCCGTTGAGACAAAAAGTGCGGCGTCGGCGACGGCCAAGCCGTGTGCTTTTCCCGCGACCTGTCCCCGCCAGATTTGCTCTCCGGTCGCCCTGTCCAGCGCGAGCACCTCGTCAAAACTACTGGCAAATATGCAATCGGAAGTCGCGATCATTGACAGAAACGGGCCGCCGGCGACCAGCCATCGCTGACCGCCTGTCTTGCGGTCCGTGGCCGTGATCGACTTTGTTCTCATCACCAGCGCCAAGTCTCCGGTGACGATCATCGCCTTGCCGGCCGGATGTGCCGCGACTTTGGCGCGATTTTCGGCGTTGCTGGTAACAAGTTGGCCCTTTCGATTTCCCGGTCCGTGGATGATCTGATTGTCCGGTGTAATCACGGCAAAACAACCGCCACCCGCGCCGTCCAGCGCGCCGAGCGCTCGCCCACTACGGCGGTCGAACATCATCGGCGGTATTCGGCCTTGCGGAACAAACACGTGCTGAGCCGTCGCCAGTAGTGGGCCTTCGAAGGTGTTGCTCTCTTTCATCTCGCGGACGTACCGTCCATCGCCCTCCGGCTTACCAGTCGCCGCATCGACCGCACACAAATAGGACGACCGCCACGGCAACATCGATGCCGCAAAATACGCAGTGTCGCCATCGACTAACACACCCGTGCGCACTGGCCAAAAGGAAATCAGACGCCCATCGTTCAACACGAGTCGCCCGCCCGGATTCGGACTGAACCGCCAGATCAGTTTTCCCTCGGTCGAGACACAATACGTGAAACCGTCGTCGCTGCCAAAATAGACGCGATTGCCGACGATACTTGGCGCGATGCGTACCGGCCCGTCGGTGGTGAAATGCCAAAGTCGCCGGCCGGTTTTCGTGCTCAAGCAATAAACCGAATCATCGACCGACGAGCCGAAGTACAGCTTGTCACCCGCCACCGTCGTGTGAAACACGGGATCGTAGTTCCGCATCGACGAAAGATCACGGATATTCGCGTAAGCGTCCCATTTTGCCGGCCCAGGCCACGCGGGTTTCGGCGGATGCGGCGACCGCCAAGTCCACGCCCGTCCTAAACGGGCCGCGGCGATCTTTTCAGTACTCGTCGCACTACGGTGGTTATCGTGCTGATACGCGGGCCAGTCCGCTGCGTGAACCGTGTCGGTACGGCCAGTACCCACGATGCTAAATAAAACACACCCACACATCGCGCGGCGAAAAGTCATCGGTAAACCTATTGCGGAGATTGCTTGTATCAACGGTCGGTTCCCGTCATCATAGTCGTTGGAGGGATCACAATGAAGCAGAATTTAAAAGCCGTTTCAAAATGGCGTCTGGGAAGGGCGAGGCTCCTGCTGAGCCTCTATTTCGCGGCCGCCTGGCCCGGAGGGAGCCTTGTCCGTTCGGCCGAAGAGCCGGTTGACGAAAACTCGCCCCGCCGAACCGAAATGGTTCGCATCATCGAGCGTTCCATGACCTCGGTCGTGGCAATCCGCAGTTTCACGCCACACCAAAATCCAGGCGTGTTTTACATCCACAGCGGCAGTGGCTCGGTGCTGCACGAATCCGGATACATCCTCACCAACGAACACGTCGTCATGAACGCCGTGCGCGGTGAAGTTTTTCTGAACGACAACCGGGTCGTACCTTATCGCATCATCGCGCGGTTTCGGCATGAAGATATGGCGCTGCTAAAGATCGACGTGCCAGAAAAACTGAAGCCGTTAGAACTCGGTCGCAGCCACGACTTGATGCTGGGCGAGCCGGTGCTGATCATCGGTAGTCCCGGCGGCCTCGTCAAATCGGTATCAACCGGCATCGTCAGCGGCCTAAACCGCGCGGCGACGACGGAACATACGTTCCTGCCCTGGATGATTCAGACCAGCGCAGCATCCAGCGGCGGCAACTCCGGCGGACCGCTGATCAACGCGATCGGGAAGCAGATCGGCATGGTCACTTCCGAAAAGAAAGAACTCGAAGCCGTCAATTTCGCCATCGCAATCGACCGCGTCCGCGAAATCTTGCCGCAGATGCTTGCCGGCGAACAACGATTCGGGTTCTGGCACGGCATTCAAATCGATAGTCTGGCCGACTCGGCCAAGATCACGTCCGTCGCGCCGAAATCGCCCGCCGCCAAAGCCGACCTGCAACCCGGCGACATCATCCGAGCGATGGATCAGCTCGACGTCCGCCAAGGACTCGATTTTCACCTGGCGCTCGTCGAGAAAAAAGCGGGGCAAGCGGTCGCGCTGCGTATCGAGCGGGGCGACAAGCCGCTCAGTGTCGAACTAAACCTCACCGAATTGCCGCTAGCCGAACCGGCCAGCGACAGCGGCGTAAAAAACGGCTTGAGGTTCGCCGCCTATGAAGGCCAGTGGGTTAACGTACCCGATGTTAGCTTGCTAAAGCCGACGAAACAGGGGACAACCAACAGGCCGGACGTCGGGGCGCACAAACCACGCGACGATTTTTTCACGCTGCGGTATTCGGGATTCATAAAAATTCCAATGGAAGGGCTTTACACCTTCTTCACCTCCTCCGACGACGGCAGCAAACTTTTCATCGGCGATCGTCTGGTAGTCAATAACGACGGCCTACACGCAACGCTGGAATCAGCCGGAGTGATTCGGCTGAAAGCCGGCCTTCACCCCATCACCCTCATCATGTTTGAAGCCAGCGGCGGCGAGTCGCTGACGGTCAGCATTGAGGGCCCAAAACTCAATAAGCAAGAGATCTCGCCGCAATCCTATTTTATCCGGCCGCAGGACAGTTCTTAGCTGCCTCGCTCAGCGCGCGTGAGGGCCGGGCGCCGCCTCCAGTTAATCCCGGTCACTTCCGCGATCGTCCACTTTTTTCCGCGAACTTTCCGCCTTATTCCCGGCGCGACCCACAACCTGGCGTGCGGCCTGCGCCCGTCAATCGGGAACATCGCATCCTGCAGCGGTCGGCAAGTCCGGCCTAGACTACGCCACTTTAGCCGATTACCATCGTTGAAATTGGCGTCCGCAGCGGAACCGGCAGCTTCTGCAGGATCAATGCTGTGCAAACCGATACCAGAACCAACGAGCTTCATCGGGGTTTATAATTTGAAGGTCCTACCGCACACCCTATTTTCGAGGACTCCATCATGACGAAAGCAATTTGTTCGTCGACTCTCGCCGTAATTTTTCTCGTCTGTTCAACATCCGTCGATGCCCAACCGAATCGTCGTCCCGGCGGCGGTAACTTTGTTGAAAAGGTTAAGGCATTCGACAAGAACAAGGACGGCAAGATCACCAAGGCCGAAGCCTCCGGACCGCTGGCTCAGCGTTTTGCCCGCATTGACTTAAACGGCGACGGCGTTATCGACGAGGCCGAGCTCAAACGGCTCGCCGCTCGCTTCGGTGGCGGTCGCCCTAATCAAGACAGCGGTGGCTCGGCGGCCGAAGGTAAGACCGCACCGGACTTTCAGCTAAAGACGGTCGATGGCAAACAACAAGTGCGGCTTTCTAACTTCGCTGGCAAGAAACCGGTTGCGCTAATTTTCGGCTCCTACACGTGACCGCCATTCCGGCGTCAGGCTGGCGCCTTGGAAGCAATGTACAGTAAGTACGGTGACGATGTCGCATTCCTTGTTGTTTACATCCGCGAAGCGCATCCGACCGACGGACGGCAGGTCGGATCGAACACCCGCGAACGGATTCTGGTGAAACAGCCGACGACGTTCGAAGAGCGGGTGGACATTGCCGAGCAGATGTGCAGCAAGCTGGACATTTCGATTCCGACGCTGATCGATGGACTCGACAATGCCGTGGGAAACGCCTACTCGGGAATGCCGGATCGCCTATATCTTGTTGGCCGCGACGGCAAGCTTACTTACAAGGGCGACCGCGGCCCGTTCGGATTTCGACCGGCCGAACTGGAGGAGGCCATCAAAAAAGAACTGGCGGATTGAACCTTTATTTATTTCGCGGCCTCAATTTGTGCGGCGAGCTTTTGCAGCGCCGGCTCGCGCTCAAACAAATACGCCCGCTCGGCTTTTACCGCGTCGGCCGTGCGCCGCAGTAGTCCGCGAAATTCAGGTTCGTTGTTGCGCCGCAACCGCGCCGCGCGACTTTCGCCGAGAAACTCTTGGTTGCTGCGAAAGACCTGCGGATAGCGCGTTCGCTGTTCGCGCTCGAGTTGCCCCCGGCGGTCGACCAGCGACGCAAATTCCGAATCCTTTGCGAATTTCAAACGAGCGCGCTCCAACGCCGCTTTGTAAGCAGGCGGTTTTAGTTCGCCCAACCCGTCTTGCTTTTCGTGCAACCGGGCCACTTCCGCCCGTTTCGCGCGATTGATTTCATCGTTCAGTTTCTTGAATTCCGCGTCGCTTTTCAGCAATGAATTGCGCAACGCCAACGCCTGCTTTTGTCGCTCCTTGATCGTCCGAAACACATCCGGAAATCGCTCCCGCTCCTCGGCATTGCACTCCTCGATGCGGTTTACCAGTTCCCGGTACTTGGCGTCCGTTCGAAAAAGCCGATCCCGTGTGATCATCGCCAGATCGCGATACCGGTCGACCGGCTCTCGCGGCAACCACGGACGTTCGTTTTGCTCGGCAATAAACCTCTCACGGGCTTGTGACCAATCGCCACGCCGCTCAGACTCCACATCCGAAATTCGAATATTATCGAAGGCGGCGCCGGGACGATCGACCTGCAGAGCAAAATAATCGCGGTCACGGTCGATGATCGGATGGCGGCCGACAACCGCATGGTCGTCGTCGGTCCGCGCAATAATCTCGTCGCCGTGAATCTCAACCATCATCGTGTGCCAGGTGTTTGGTTTAAATTCGGCGGCACATTCGCCGTGAATTGTCGGGTAATGCGGGATCGTCCTGTCGCGGGCCGTGGCAACCCGAAATCCGTTCGGCCAGATGTGTACCACGGCATTGTATTTGCCGGGTGTGCCGGTCATGATCCGAATCTCGCCCGCTCCGCAGAAAGAAAAGTCGACTTCAATGACCGCGTTGCGGATCGTCGGCTTCTTAATAAAAATCCGCTGGTTGACGCCCGCAATCTCGTTGCGGACCAAAGTGCCGTCCTCTATCGACCAGTGTTTCTGAAAAAACCAACGTTCGCTGACCGGTGCAAAATTGTCTTGAAACCGTAGGCGCAACCGTTCGCAGAGTCGCGCATCCATATCGGACTCAACACCCAACCCGCGCCGCCACGTTTTCAGTTTGGCCTGCAGTTCGGCCGATACCTTTGGCATCTCCGAGGACAAGTCTTTTATCTCGCTCTCGTCCGCGGCCAGATTGAAGAGTTGCAAATCGCCCGTTTCGTACGACTCGATCAACTTCCAGTTGCCGGCACGAATCGCTCCGCTGGACCGGCCGCCGAGAAAATGTGGCTTGGCCAGCGGATAGTGCCAGTAAATCGCGTCCCGCGACGGTCCGCTCCCGTTCTTCAAGGTTTCGAGGATACTGACGCCGTCCAATTGTTGCCGCTCATCCGGCCTGATACCGGCCATTTCCAACAGTGTCGGATAGAAATCGACATTCACCGTCGGCTGCTTGCACGTCGCGCCGGCGGTCACTTTTTTTGGCCAGCGGAGGACGAGCGGTACGCGGATGCCGCCCTCGTACAACTGGCTCTTACCACCGCGCAGCGGTGCGTTGGAGGTCACACTTTTTTCACCGCCATTGTCGCTTGTGAAAATCACAATTGTATTTTCGGCCAAACCCAATTCGTCCAGCTTCTGCAAAATTCGCCCAACTCCGGCATCAATACTCGCCAGCATCGCCGCCAAATGCGGATTATGATCGCCGGCCCAATGGTTCAGCGGGTCGCCTTTGTGTCCCGCGTCTCGGCAAAGATAACACCGTTCCCGCGTGCTCGCCCCCGGCGGATGTTTCTTACGAAACTTGTCGACCAAATCCGGCCGGCCATTCAGGATGGAATGCGGCGCGTAGTGGCTGAGATAAAGAAAGAACGGCTGCTGCTTATGCCGATCGATAAATTCGACGGCTTCCAGATTCATGCGATCGACAAGGTACTCTTTGTCGCCTAGTCGATTTTTCTCGATGCCGAGCCACTTCACGGGCTGAGTTCGAAATACATACGGCCAAAAGTTTGCACCGTTGCCGACTCCCTTAATTTCCGAAGCGATTTCTTCGTCGAACCCGTGATCGGTCGCGCGCAGCTCGACGGCCGCTTTGTGGTATCGATAGCCCGACAGATGCCATTTTCCAATCATGCCCGTCGCGTAGCCCCCCCGTTTGAGCATTTCGGCAAGGGTGATGTGATCGGCCGTCAGCGGCCGATTGCTGTCGGGTCGCAAGTAGTCCAGCAGCCCGTGACGCGCTGGATACTGGCCGGTTAAAAAACTGGCACGATACGGTGAACAAACCGGCGCAGCGGCATAAGCCTGCGTAAACCGCATTCCCTGTCTGGCAAGCCGATCAAGATGGGGCGTCTCGTTGTAGTCGTTTCCGTAGCAGCCGAGTTCCGACCAGCCGAGATCATCGGCGAGGATGAAGACAATATTAGGGGGCCGCTCCACGGCCGCCGCCACCGAGCACCTAATGGTAGTCGTAAGGCCGAAAAACGAAAGAATGAAAATCGTTCGTAGCATTGGCATAAACAGATTATGCCCGCGAAGGCGCGGAGATGCAAAGTCGTAAGAGCACTTGGCTCACAGCCACTGGGAGGCCGCGGCGGGAACATTCGGAACGAAGTCCCGTTATGCGCCCACCGCAGTGGACTCTGTCGCCAACCCTTTGCGAACCCACTCGTTCAGACCACCCTTCATACTGCGGACATTGCGGTAGCCCATCGATTTGAGGTAGAGCATCGTCTGCTTCGAGAATTTTCCAATATTGCAAACCATCACGATAGCGGCATCGCGATCTTCGGGCAGTTCTTTCGCGCGGCCGGGCAAATCGTCCTGTGGAATGTTCACTGCACCGGGCACATGCGCTTCGGCAAACATGTCCGGCGAGCGAATGTCGATTACCAACGGCTTCGCCGCCTCATCCTGAAGCTGCTCCTCCAGCGCCGTTGCACGAACAGAATCGTAGGGGTTTTTCAGATTCTCCAACATTTCGGCGACGAACTGATCGTTCTTGCTTGGCACCGCGTCGTCGGCATCCGGTTTCGCTGCCGGCGCCAGATCGGGGAAATGCCGCAGCACCGACGATGCGTACTTAAAGACGTTGTCGGGGAAAATAACGACCACAATATTGCCCGGCTCGTCGGCCACCATCCGCAGCGCGCCGACCAACGCCATGCCGGAACTGGGACCGGCAATAATGCTCTCTTCACGATTCAGCCGCAGGCACATGTCGTACGCGTCGCGGTTGTTGACTTCGATTTCCTGGTCGTACTCGTCTGGCTTGTACAGCGTGGTTTGCTGCAACTGCCGGTAGCTGCGCACGCCGGGAATGTCGTGGCCCTCTTCCGGAGCCACGCCGAGCACTTTCACGTCGCCCTGCTCTTTCAGAAAGCGGCCTGTGCCGGTGATTGTGCCGCACGTTCCCAGACCCGCGACAAAGTGTGTGATCCGTCCGCCCAGCTGACGCCAAATCTCGGGGCCGGTCGTGCGGTAATGGCTATCCGGATTTGCCTCATTGGCGTATTGATCCAACAAAACGACTTCGTCTCGCGTGTTGGCAACTTCGCGCGCCTTGGCGATCGCGCCTTCCGGCGCTCCCGGCGCGGGGCACAGCGAATCATCCAGTTCGACAACATGCGTACCAAAAAACCGCAATACCGTCCGCTTTTCCAAGGGGATCGCCGCCGACAACGGGGTCTCCAGTAAATAGCCTTTGACGTTGCCGATCATCGCCAACCCCAGGCCCGTGTTTCCCGAAGTGGCCTCGACGAGTTGCTTGCCGGGTCCCAGCTCGCCCCGGTCTTCGGCGTCGCGGACCAAGTTCGCCGCAATGCGATCCTTGACGGCACCAAACGGATTGTACCATTCTAACTTGGCGTACACCTGCGTGTGCTCGAAGGGCGTGACCTTGTTCAAGCGAACCAAAGGCGTCGGGTTCTCCTCGCTTGAAAGGAGGCCCAGAATCGTATCGTAAACCCGCAGTGAATGATCGTCCGCCATAGTGCGCGGCACTATACCAAAACTGTCGGCGCCGTTCCATCGCGGATCGTCGCGGCGAGATTGATTTGCCCATAACGTTCTGATAAGCTGCGCGGCGATAAATCTCATCCCAGGAGCGGTTTGCGATGAAGGTCAGCAACGCACTTTGGAAGCAGCAATTCGAAGGACAAATCGCCGATCAGCTCGCCGAAGAGATCGACACCTTTGAAACCGAGATCGAACTCCGCTGCCAGGGCAAAGTCGACGAAAAAGTGTTCGCCGAAACACGGTTGAGACGCGGCGTTTACGGGCAGCGTTACGACAACGGCCAGCGCCACGACGGCGCAAAAAGCCAGACGCTAGGGTTCGCCGAAAGGGAAGTCAAAGGCCCTAACACCGTCTGGGACGCGCCCGGTATGCAGCGGATTAAGATTCCCTACGGCGGCGTCACACCCGAGCAACTCGAAGTGATGGCCGAATTGGCCGAAGAGTACTCGGATGGCATCGCCCACATCACAACCCGCCAGGATTTTCAGCTTCACTTCGTCCACATTGACGACACGCCCGCGTTGATGCGGCGATTGGCGGCCGTCGATATCACCACGCGTGAAGCTTGCGGCAACGGCGTACGCAACGTCTGCGGCTGCCCCTACGCGGGCGTCTGCCCGGACGAAACATTTGACGTAACACCCTACGCCCGGGCGCTGGCGCAGTTTCTGCTCGGCCATCCCGATGCACAGAATTTCGGCCGCAAATTCAAACCGGCACTGAGTGGCTGCTCGCAGCACGCCTGCGGCTTGGTTGCCATGCACGACCTCGGCTTGGTCGCCGAAAAACGCGTAATCGACGGCAAAGAGAAACGTGGTTTTCGTATGGTGGTCGGTGGCGGGCTGGGGGCTGTTCCGCGGCAGGCCAAACTGTTCGACGCGTTCGTAGCGTCCGAAGAAGTTCTGCCGATTACGCAGGCAATTTCAAGGATTTTCGGTCGACACGGCGAGAAAAAAATGCGGAGCCGAGCGCGAATAAAGTTTCTGATTGAAAAGTGGGGAATCGACAAATTCAAAGAAGAGGTGATGTCCGAACGGGCCAAGCTGAAAGACGATCCGCGCTGGACCGAATATCTGGCCGACTCCGAGGACGAAACGGAAACGCCGCTGAAGCCGCCCGGCGAATTGCCGCCCACCAACGGCAACGAGCGCTACGCTCGATGGTTGAAAACTAACATCCGAGAGCAGAGACAACCGGGCTACGTTACGGCGACAGTCGCACTGCCATTAGGCGACCTGACGGCCGATCAACTTCGCAGTCTGGCAGATATTGTCCGCGAATTCACCAATGGCACGATCCGCACAACGGTCGAACAGAATTTTGTCATCCGCTGGATCAGCAAGTCCGATGTCCCCGCGCTATTCGATGCACTGGATAAAGTCGGGCTCGGCGAACCCGGTGCAGGTAACATCCTCGACATCGTCGCTTGCCCCGGAACCGACACTTGCAAGCTGGGAATCTCGTCGTCACGCGGCCTGGCCGCAGAACTTCGTACGCGACTCGCGGAAACAAGTTTTCAAATGGATCAGGCAATTCAAGATCTGCACATTAAGATCAGCGGTTGCTTCAACAGTTGCGGCCAGCATCACATTTGCGACATCGGTTTTTACGGCGCGAACCGCACGATCAACGGATACAAAGTTCCGCATTTCCAAGTTGTGTTGGGCGGCCAGTGGGAAGAAAACGCCGGTTCGTATGGGCTGCCGATCGTCGCTATCCCGTCCAAGCGTATCCCTGAGGCACTGAATCGTATCACATCCTATTATTTGCGCGAGCGGCAAGCGGACGAGCGGTTTCCGCAGTTCGTCAAGCGCATCGGCAAGGGACCTATCCGCGAGGCGCTCGATGATCTGACGCAAAATAAACCGGAGCCCGATGCCGATCCGGATTTCTACGCAGACTGGGCCGACCCGCGACAATATAGCATCGGTGATATCGGCAAAGGCGAGTGCGCCGGTGAGGTGGTGACGCAGTACGAATTCGAAACGGCTGCCGCCGAGCGAATGGTCTTCGGTGCCCAGGTGATGCTTGACGCGGGGAACGCAGAGCAGTCCGCCGCCGATGCCTACACGGCCATGGTCCGTGCCGCCAAGGCGTTGGTTCAGCTCCAATACGATGATGTGACGAACAATCCGGACGAAGTGATCGAAGAATTTAAGGAGCGCTACTACGATACCGAGGTCTTTTTTGATCCATTCGCCGGACCGAAATTTGGCGACTACCTGCTCGCCGCTTACGAAAATTCCGGCGCCGTATACGACACGGATTCAGCGCATCATTTGATTGAAGAAGCGCAATTGTTCATCGAGGCGGTGCACAGTTGCTACAACCGCCTGCGCACGGAGGGACTGGACGCCGGAACCGCAAAGGAATGAATCATTTCTGACGGCGAATCAAACAGAGCCGACGTCTGATCGCGCATTTTTTCATTTGGCATCGGGAATTCTTTAGGCATTTTTAATTCATGAATCTACAACACATCAATGTAAAGGTCTTCGTCGAAGGCGATCTGACGATCGATCTGGAGCGGTTCATAGAAGTTTTCCACCGCTGGACTGCCGAGCAATCGCTGGACGAGTTGCTAATTGACGTGGCCGATTACCGACATGTGACCGCCGGTCCGGCCGTCGTGCTGGTGGGGCACGAAGCCGATTACGCGATGGATAATGCCGGTGGCCGGTTCGGCCTGCAATACAATCGAAAATCGATCTTGGACGGGTCGAACACAGACCGGCTGTCGCAAGCATTCCGCAGCGCGGCGATTGCGTGTCAGTTGCTTGAGGCGGAGTTCGCATCGAAGAGTCCGCTCAAGTTCAGTCACCAAGAATTCGCCATCATCATCAACGACCGGGCAACCGCGCCAAATACGCCCGAGACTTTCGAGACGCTGAAGCCGGAACTTGAGAGCTTTCTAAGCGGACTGTGCGGCGGCACCGACTTTTCCATCCGGCCGGAAAGTGAGCCCCGCAGACGTTTTGGAGTTTCGATCAAGACGGACCGGGCGATTGACCTGGCAGCCATTGCTGCAGCAAGCGTTTAACGTTGTGGCGAGTTTCGTCACTCGTCCGATTTCTGGCCTTTGTCTTCCTTTTTTTTGCCCGGATTTTCTCCTTCTATATTCTGTAATTCTCGCCACGGCTTTTTGGATTTGTAGCTTTCCAACTCCTTGCTGAGCTGTCCCTTGATGTCGCCTTCGCCAAGTGCTCCAGCCTTCTCGGACCACTCAACCGCTTTTTTAAAATCTCCTGTTTCTGCATAAGCGGCCGCCAGCGTACTGAGGATGTACGCCGCCTTGTGGTCGGTCTCCTTAGCCGCCTTTTCCGCAAGCTCAACGGCACGCTCTCCGTTCCGCAGTTTTTCGTCCGGCGATGTGCAAAGCAGCCATGACAGATTATTGAGGATGCCTGGGTCTGTCGGATTCAGCTTGAGCGCCGATTCGTAGTCTCGCAGCGCTTCGGCCTGTTTGCCAATGCTCAGCAGCGCGTCGGCACGATGGCGGAATAAAGCCCAGTGTTTGACATCGGCCTCCGCAACCCGATTGAATTGCTCGATCGCCTTACGCGGTTCTTTTTTTGAGTGGTAAAGTACGCCCAGCGTCATTCGCAATTCAAGTTGGTCCGGATGCTCTTCGACCACGGACTGCAAACCCTTGATTGCCTCGTCGATGCGATCTGCGGTCACCAGCAAAGCCGCTCTACGGCGAACGGCCTCGAAAAAATCGGGCTTTAACTTGATCACGGTTTCAATGTCTAACAAGGCATTTTCAAACTGTTCGGACTTTTCGAAAATCTCGGCCCGCATTAACAGCCAGCCAATGCTGTCAGGCACCATCTTGAGTGCCCGATTGATATCAGTTAGCGCGTCGTCGAACTTTTTCTGTACGAGCAGCACCCGGGCACGATAGGCGTAAGCCGTGGCCGATTTCGGTGCTAATTTGATCGCCTCGTCGAGGCTGGCTTTTGCTTTTTCGACGTCTTTATTTAGTAAAAGCTGAATTGCCAGCGCCTCGTGCGTCTTGGCGTGCTCCGGTTCCAATTCGATCGCCCGTTGGAAATCGGAGACCGCTTTCTCATGCTTATTCTGCTGCATGTAATGCAGCCCGCGAGCCCGCAGCGCCGCCGCATTGTCGGGAACCAGTTTCAGGGCTTCGTTGAAGTCGGCAAGTCGATCCTGCTTCGTATCCTTGGCTTCACCTCGATACGTCAGCGCCTGCGATTTGAGAATCCGGTTATCGCCGGCGAACTCGATCGCCTTGTCAAACGAGGCAACGGCCCGCCGGCTATTCCCGCCGGGCAGCGCATGAATCCGCCCGAGCAGTAGGTGCGTTTCGGCAACCTTCGGCTGCACGCGGATTGCAAGCTCCAGATCGATCAGCGCTGCCCGGGCTAACTGCCGCCAATTTTCATTGGGCGGATTTCGATCAAAGATCTGGCTGCAAATCTGGTTGGCCCGCTGCAGCCGGGTCCCCACCAGCAACTGTTCGGCAAATTCACGGTTCTCGTCGGTCAACCCGGCTTTGATCGCCTTTTCACAACGTTCAATCACTTTGCTTAAATCTTCGAATGAACGGGCGGCAATTTTCAATTTCGTCGCTTCGTCCAAGTCCGCTTGTCCCGGCGACAGCTTCTCCGCGGCGCCACCTTGAACCGGGGGAGCCGTATCTTTTTCTTCGGCGATCGCAAAACCGGCGGCAAGTAGCGGAACCAACAACAAGAGCATCGCAAGACGGATCGTCATAATCATGGCTCGGTCGTCCTAGAAACTGGATTAAGAAACCGCCCACCAAGCCGGTAATTATGCCAAAACATTGCGGCGTGTGCCATGCGAACTGTATAAGGTCGTTTAACCGCAGCCCAGAGGAGGTTGCGTCTTGGCTGAACCGCGCTAAGTTGGATCACACTCGAAAGAGGACTTCTACACCGGCGCAGGCAGATCGCGGCGGTGGAAGATGATGTTGGCCGCGATAAAAAAGACCGCGGCGAGTCCCAGCAGAATCCCGTTGTATTGAAATGACAGCCTCCAAGCCGCGTCCGATTCCGGTTGCATCGCTTCGGTGGCCAACACTTGCGGCCAGTATGCGCCGAGAAACGTCAGCTTATAAAGCCACGACCATTGTTCGCTCGACATGCTCGCCATCGCCTTGACCACAATCTGGACGATGTAAAAGCCCCCCATGATGCCAATCGTTCGCCAGCGGTATCGGCCGCACGAAGAAACCAGAGTGGCCAACCCCGCGGTAAACACCGTTAACGCAAACAGATTGAACACCGAAAAGCCGTAATAGCTCGGTTGCGTGAGCGACGACATCGGTACGACTTTTGCGGAAAGGCTAAATAGCCCCAAAAACGTTCGCGGCTCTTCGACACTGACGATCGAGATTCCAAGCCATAATCCAAACCAAGCAGCTACGGCGATTATGGCAGCGCCGAACAGTGTGACCGCACTGTGGGCAAACAAAAGTGATCGTCGCGAAACCGGTTGCGCCAGAACCATTTCCATTGTGCCGCGATCAAGCGGGCCACTGACCGCATCGGAACTCCGCGAAATCGCCCAGATCGCGCTGATCAAGATTACCGTGGGGTCGATAAAAGCCAACGCAAGCCGGCCTTGCCATGAGGCGGCTTGGTCGAGTGGGATACCAACCAATCCCTGCACGAATCCGGGCAGTTCGTCCACGATGGTGACGAACGACGAAGCGGTTATCAAGCTGGCGAAATAGACGAACAGATACAAAAAGACAAACATCAGCACCGCGCAGCCTATCAATAGCCACATCGCATCGTAGAACGACTTCTTCCAGATGGCAAGATTCATAGGTCAGAGAGCGGGGTCCGTTCCTGATCGAACACAGATGGCGTTTCGCTGTTGTGATACTGTTCGTATACACCGCAGAGTCCGAGCGGTTCGATGCGAATTTCGTTGACTCGCAGCTTGGCCAGCCAGTCGAAGAGTGGGGCCAGTTGGCCAGGCGCCTCGAGTATTACCGAACCGTTGTTTTGCGAGTGAATGACAACGTGGTCGCTTAAATCGTCGGGAATATCCGGGAGCGGGGCGGTCAGTCGAGCGTGAATGCGATGCTGACGCCGTAAATCCGACATCACTTGATCGTGAACCGGCTTTCCTTCGCGAAGAATGATGACACGATCGCACACTTGCTCGACTTCGGACATCACATGCGACGAAAAGATTACCGTGCGGTCCGCCAGGCGTGCTTCGCGGATCAACGCCAACACTTCGCCGCGAACCGTCGGATCAAGATTCGAAGTTGGCTCGTCCAAAATTAGTACTGGGCAGTTCATCGACAACACCACCGCCAACGCCAATTTTTGCCGCATACCTGTCGAGCATTTGGCGACTTGACGGGAAGCGTCGAGCCCTAACCGGTCCGCGATTTGCATCGCCGGCTTGAAATCGCCGTCAGGCCGCACTTGGCTGAAGAACTCCAAAACTTTTCGGCCTTTCATATTACGAAACAGCCTCGCATCGCCCGGCAGGTATGAGACGAGCTGATGAACTCTTACTCGATCGGCGTAACAATCCAGGCCGTCGATCGTGGCGCTGCCGGCAGTTGGCCGCAGGAACCCCATGAGGAGCCGCAACAACGTGGTTTTGCCCGAGCCATTCGGTCCCAGCAAACCACAAACTTGTCCGGCGGGAGCCGAAAAAGTACAGCCATCGAGTGCCGCCAAGTTGCCGTATCTCTTCGTGAGAGAGTCGACTTCGACGAGTTGTAGGTGATCTGACATAGTCCTGTAGAGCACGAATGCACATAAGGCGTGCGGGATTTGACGGGATGTGGCTGCTGTTACGGCAGGCAGCCTTCGCCGCAACACGAGCCTCGCCTTCGGGTCATCGGATTTCCTTTCGGCTCCGTTCTATTTTGTTGTTCGCAACGGCACCGGCACGAATTGTTTGACCAATTTCCCCGTCTTCGCATCGTGTAGAAAAACGACGCCTTCAAATCCGCCTGACGCGACGGTCTTTCCATCTCTATCAAACGCCACGCAGTAAATGCCGCCCTTCACGCCGTCCATCTTCGCGACCAATTTACCGTCACTCCCACTATAAATCCAAACATGCCCTTCGCCCGAATCACTGCTGCCAACGACCACCAGTCCGCCGTCGCGACTGTACGCCACATCAAAAACCCGTCCCGGCACTCGGGGCAACTTGTGAATCAGATTATAGTCGTCGCCGATCTTGCGTTCCTTTTCACGATGCATGCGGTAGATTTTCGGCACGCCGTCCCCGCCGCCGACGAGAATCTGATCTTGCTCTGGGTGCCGATCGACTGCATGTAACCCGCCCGTAAGTGCTCCGGGGGTGATGCTGGTGATGTTGTCCAAAAATTGCTGCGTTTCGACCACGCTCAGCTTCATTGACCGGTCACGACTGACAGAAACCAAATGTGATGAATCGAGGGAAAACACCGTGTCGAGCACCCAGTCGTCGTGAGCACTTTGGTAGAACACTTGTTTGCCCGTTTTCATTTCGATCGCCCGCAAGGTTGAATCGGCACATCCGAATGCCACCAGTCGCTCGTCATGCGACCAACTTGCGCCATAGACCGTGTCATAAGTGACCACAATCGAGCGCTCAAGCTCGCGCTTGACGACATCCCAAATTTGCACTTCGCCAAAACGTCCCGGCGAACCTCCCGTCACAGCAAGTAACCGTCCACTAGGTGAAAATTTAACCGCCTCAATCCGCTCTGACATACCAATCAGCCGCGCGACCAGCTTGGAACCGTCGGCTGCGTGCAGCAAAACCTCGTGGTACCCGGACGCGGCCATCAGAGCCCCATCCGGCGAAAAGTCGATCGATGTCACAACCGGTGCGAGTTTGTACTGTGGCGGTTTGTCTTTCGTGAACCGGACCTTCGATATCTTTGGCGAGTCATCGCTGGCGCCCTGCTCGATCCAGTGGCGGACCAACTTAACCTGGTCCGCAGAAAGCGGCTTGCGGCCTTTCGGCATTTCGGAACGCTTGTCGCCGCTCGGCGCGATCATCCGCAGCAGCATTCCGGCGGTTGGTTTTCCCGGCACGATTGTCGGCGCGTCGGATTCGCCGCCTTTGAGCAACGCCTCGTGACTTGTCATATCCAGTTCGCCGCGGCGCTTTGCCGGTTGGTGACAGCCATAACAGTGGATCTGAAATATCGGGCGGATGTCGTCGTAGAAGCTAACTTGCCGTTGCAACTTCTCGTCATCCGAATGGCCGGCAGCCGCAGCAAACAGATTCAACAAACAGATCAAGGTCGTACCGGTAATTGTCGCCGCTCCTCGCATCACCTAAGTATAAGGGAACGCGGGATGGCCCAACAGCGCGGCGACGATGTTTCGTGGGGGGCGCGAGCAATCGCCACGCAAAACGCGAATGTTCGCTACAAGCATCATCGCCCCATATGATTGATCCGGCGACTCTCAAAACACGCTTACCGGTCAGCCCGTGGCAGCGGTATAATAACAGGCAGACAAGAACGATGCTGTCACAAATGAATCGGTACCCCACACTATTGCGAATTAACGTTCCGCTGACGATCGTAGTCGCGGCTTTGCTGGTGGCTGAGTGTCCGAACCACAGCGAGGCCGATGACTCGGCACCTGACTTTATTCGTGACGTCAACCCGATCCTCAGCCGAGTCGGCTGCAACAGCGGCACGTGTCACGGCTCGAAGGATGGCAAGGGCGGATTCAAGCTGTCGCTGCGCGGATATGATCCGGTCTTTGACCACCGGGCAGTGACGGACGACGGTGCCGCACGTCGCTTCAATCGCGCGGACCCTGAGAAAAGTCTCTTGCTGCTGAAGACATCCGGTGCGGTGCCGCACGAAGGCGGCGCGCTGATGCAACCGGGCGACCCATATTACGAAATCCTCCGCCGGTGGATTGCTAGCGGCGGGCGGATAAACCGCCGTGTTCCGCGTGTCAGCAATATCGAAGTTTTTCCAAAGACGGCGACCATTGTGCTGCCCGGAGAATCGCAACAACTGCGCATCGTCGCCCGTTACAGCGACGGCTCGATACGCAACGTAACTCGCGAGGCATTTATCGAGCCTAGTGACATTGAGATCATTTCCATCGGCCGCGGTGGCCTGGTCACGGCCTTACGACGAGGCGAAGCCGCCGCACTGGCCCGTTATGAAGGCGCTTACGCAGCCGTGCCAGTCTTTGTAATGGGAGACCGAGAAGGATACCGCTGGAACAACGCACTAACTTACAACTACATCGATGAGTTGGTCCACAAAAAACAGCGTCTGGTTAAAGTGCTGCCCGGAGAAGTCTGTACAGATTTCGAGTTTGTCCGCCGCATACACCTCGATTTGACCGGCGTGCCGCCTACCACTGAAGTGATTAAAAAGTTTATGGTCGACCCGCGCGACAACCGTGTAAAACGCGATCTGCTGATCGACGAGTTGATCGGCAATATCGATTTTGTCGAACATTGGACTAGTAAGCGGTCAGATCTGCTGCAAGTTAACACCAGATACCTCGGCGTGGACGGCGCCGGAGCGATGCGGGATTGGATTCGCCACAGCGTCCGCGAGAACACACCGTATGACGAATTTGTTCGCAGCATTTTGACCGCCAGTGGTTCTACTCTCCAAAACCCGGCAGCCGCTTATTTCAAAATCCACCGCTCACCCGACGATCTGATGGAAAACACGACACACCTATTCATGGGTGTGCGATTCAATTGCAACAAGTGCCACGACCACCCGTTCGAGCGGTGGACACAGCAGCAATATCGCGAGCTTTCCGCGTTCTTCTCCCACGTCAATCGCACCGCTGATCCGCGATACAAAGATAAAACGATCGGCGGTACGGCAACGATGAAACAGCAGCCGTTGGTGGAAATCGTCTCGGATCGGCGGGATATTGACGGTCGGCAATCGCCGAGATTTCCGTTCCACATCGGCGCTGGCTCTCCCGACGCATCGCTTCCGCTGCGCCAGCAACTCGCAGTCTGGCTTACCTCGCCGACGAATCCTTATTTCGCAAGCAGTTACGTGAATCGGATCTGGAGCTACCTGACCGGCTTAGGCCTGATCGAACCCATCGACGATCTCCGCGCCTCAAACCCGCCGACAAATCCGGAACTACTCGACCGATTGACGACCGAATTCGTCAAAAGTGGCTTCGACACGCGACAGCTGATGGCCTCGATTTGCAAGTCGCGGACCTATCAGCTTTCCGTCAAGACGAACCGTTGGAACGAAGATGACAAAGTCAATTACACACACGCCGCGGCGAGGCGTTTACCGGCCGAAGTGCTGTTTGACTCGGTTCATCGCGTGACTGGGTCGCTTAGCCATCTGCCCGGCCTGCCTCCCGGCAGCCGGGCCGCACTGGTGATCGATCCCGGCGCGCAGCTTGCGGATGGGTTCCTTAACATTTGGGGCCGCCCGCCGCGCGAGAGCGCTTGCGAATGCGAACGCCGCAGTCAGGTGGAACTTGGCTCGATCATGAATTTGATCACGGGCCCGACGATCAACAATACCATCGTCGATCCAAACAACAACATCGCGCGACTGGTAGCGGACGAATCGAGTGACCGCCAAGTGGTCGAAAAACTGTTCCTGATGATCGCCAATCGGCCAGCGATAGAAGCAGAAATTGCCGCCGGCGTGACCGCCATGCAAACCCGCCTGAACGACCTCGATTTGCAACAGCTACTCGATGAATTGGCCGCAATGGAAAAGCGGCTTAAAGCTGAGCAAGTCGATTGGGAGCAATCGCTACTGCCGCCACAATGGCATGTACTCAAACCCGATGAGGTGAAATCGAAGGCCGGATCGCCGGTCGTCATCGCCGAGGACAATTCGGTCTATATCAACGGCGAGCGCGGCAAAGACATTTACACTTTTCACGCAACGACCGATCTGAAAGTAATCACCGGTTTGCGAGTCGAAGTGTTGCCCGATCAGCGGCTTCCCGGCGGCGGGCCGGGTCGCGGATTGAAAGGCAATTTTGTGCTCAGCGAATTGATTATCCGCGACCGCAGAGGCCGCGAGCCGGTCAAGCTGGAAAACGCCCAAGCCGATTTCAGCATGAAGGGTTACGAGGTTCCGATGGCCATCGACGGCAATGACCTCACCGGATGGGCGATCGCTCCTCAGCTTGGCAAGCGGCACGTCGCCGTTTTTCAAACGACCCACAACCTGGGCGGTGACAGACCGACACGGCTGGAAGTTCAACTTTCCCAGCAATACAAGGACAAGAAGCACCTGATCGGCAAGTTCCGTATCTCAATAACCAGTTCAATCCGGCCGTTGCGACTGAACGGTCCGCCAAAAGAAGTTGCCCCAATCGCCGCCATACCCGCCGATCAGCGTACGGCCGAACAGCAAGCCGAACTGGGCGATTTCTTCCGTGGCACGCAGCCGGAATATCTCCAGCTACGCGCTGAAATTGCCCGCATGCGGCAAATCGTCGAAAACCCGCGCCTCGTCGGTGCGCAGGACATTGCCTGGGCGCTAATTAACAGCCCAGAGTTTTTGTTCAATCACTAATCGAACCGTGCGCCGGTTGACAAAAAAACCCACCCCGTATTTCGCGGGATGGGTCTTGTTCTGTTGAGATCGAATCGTGTTTGCGTTTACGCAAACAATTCTTTAATCAGCTTACCGCCGTTGGCGATCTTCATAGGTCGCCCATTGCTGGCCGTAAAGCGTGTGTCGAGTGAGATGCCCAGACTTTGCAGAACCGAGGCCATCAGGTCTTCAGACGTGTAGGGCTCGGTCTCAACCTGCGTGCCGTCGACGCTGGTTTTGCCAATCGCAATGCCGCGATTGAAGGTTGAACCGCCAACCACCGCGCTCCAGCTTCGCGCCCAGTGATCACGGCCCGTGTTGCCGTTGATCCGCGGCGTGCGGCCAAATTCCCCCATCCAGACCAGCGCGACGTCGTCCAGCATTCCCCGCTGCTCGAGATCTACGACCAACGCACTCATGGCCTGATCCATCTCGGGCAACTTCTGTTCGAGTCGAGTGAAATTGTCGTTGTGCGTATCCCAGCCACCGAGATTCACTTCAATGAACGGCACACCCGTTTCGACCAGACGCCGAGCCATCAATAGCCCGCGGCCGAAGCCTGTGTTGCCATACTTGTCCCGCAACTCTTGCGATTCCTTGTTAACCTTGAAGGCATCCATTTGTTTGCTGGTCAACAGGCGTTCGGTCTTGTGGAGCACCTTCGCGTGCTCTTCCGCAGCGCTGCCGCGATTTTGGCTCTTGAAATTGTCTTCAAGCTTGTTGAGCAACCTGAGACGACTCGAGACTCGATCCCACTCAAGCCCCATTTCCAGGTCGTTGATGCGGCCGTTGTTGTTGACCACAAACGGTGCGTAGGACATGCCCAAAAAACCCGGGCCTTCGCTGCCGCCACCGATTGAAACAAAAGGTGGAATTTCCAACTCGGGACGCTGCTTCTCAAACTCGTGCGCGATCACCGAGCCGTAGCTGGGGTGCTTGACATTCGGATTCGGCACGTAACCGGTGTGCATGTAGTATCGGCCGCGGCTGTGGTCGGCTTCGCGGGTGCTCATCGACCGCACGATCGACATCTGGTGCATTTGCTTGGCCAGCAGCGGCATGTGCTCGGTGATCTGCATATCACCCGAGGTTGCAATGGGCTTAAACGCCCCGCCAGTGCTGGCGCCGGGCTTGAGATCCCAAATGTCGATCGTGGCCGGGCCGCCCCCCATCCACATGAGAATCGCCGCCTTTTGGTTCTTTTGAAGTTCGGCGGCATTGGCCCGCATACTGCTGGTGAATTGCATAGCAGGTACGGCCATCGCCGACGCACCGGCCAAATGCTTCATGAAGTGCCGTCGGGTCATCCCCTGGGGAATTCTTAGATTCATCATGCGGCTTCCTCTCCCGTCTGACTGGGTTACAAAACTGGCAACTCGGGCAGGTACGGTTCGGGTTTCGGGTTTTTGTTTATTGCAAAACGCGGGAGCGAGATATTAACTGACTGTAATTTAGTGGTTTAGGATGAATTCATTCGTGTTCAAAAGCACCCACCACATATCCTGTAAGGCCTCGACCACGTTACTGCGGCCCCGCAAGGCTATGTTGGCCCATTGCCGCTCGGACGCAGTCGCCGGGCGAGCCAAAGCAGCCTTGAACAGTTTGTTGACCTTTTCGGTGGACGACGTACGTTCCAGCGACACGCGATGCAGGAAGCTGCCTGTTTCGGTGCTGGTTGCTTTCTTGACCATCTCGCCGTTAAACATCATCAAAATCTGCGGGATCGTTCCGTCGAACGTTGAGGCCTCATCGTTTTCGTCCGTGCCGAAGGCGATGATGAACTGGCCGAGCCATTTCTGCTTGGCGGCTTCCTGTTCCTCGTAGGAACCACGCGTCTTGTGGGCTTCGGTCGCTACCAGCAGCGATTCGTAAAGCTCTTCGGCCCGCATCTGCCGCGGGGAAAAACGGCTGAACATCGGCTGGTTGCCGAGCGTCGGGTCGTCTTCCCTATTTCCGGAATTGAATTTGCTGCTCAGCGAATACGCTTCGCTCAGCGTGATCCAACGGATCAAGTCCTTGATTTCAAATCCATTCGCCCGGAAGTCCGCAGAGAGCTTGTCGAGCAGTTCGGGATGTGACGAGGGATTGTGAGGCCCCATGTCGTCAAATGGCTTGGTAAATCCGTAGCCCAGAAAATGAGCCCACATACGATTGACCATTGCGATCGGCATGTATCCCGATTTTGAAACCAACTTGGCGAGTTCCTGGCGGCGATTGACATCGTCCAGAAATCCGCTCCGCGGCAGTTTCTTCTCCGTCCCATCCTTGTCGATGAATTTGGGGTACGCCGCCCGCAGCTCGCCATTGCGCAGTTCGTAAAACACCTCTGCTTCTTCGGGGTTCGACGTCGGACCCTGGTAATCCTGGTTGTCCAACTCGACGTGCACGACGTCCTGCCCGCCCTCGTAACGACGCAATGCGACGGTTTGACGGAAAAAGGCATTCATTGTCCAGAACTGGTCTTGCTTCCAATTGTTGAACGGATGGTCGTGGCACTGAGTACACTGGACACGGATGCCCATAAAAATTTGCGAAGTTCTGGCAGTCGCCTGTGCGGCTTCCTCTTCGAGCTTTTGCGTCAGAAAGTTAACCGCACCGTTGAAGCCGGGATTACCGGGTTTGTTGTTGCCGGTCGCACTCACCAATTCTTCGACCAGCTTGTTGTACGGCTTGCCGCGTTGGAACGACCGCCGCAAATACTGCTGCATACCTTCGCGATTAATCAAACTATCGCGTTCGGTGCCGCCACTGCGGCCGATCAGAATATTGGTCCAAAGCGTCGTCCAATTCCGCGCGTATTCTTCGACGTAGCTATCTGAGAGGAGACGGTCGACCAGTTTGACTTTCTTGTCTGGCGACTTGTCGGTGAGGAATTGGTCCAGTTCCTTAACGGACGGAATGCGGCCGATAATATCCAGAAAAACCCGCCGGCACCATTCGCCCTCAGAGGCGGCTTCGGAGGGGGTGTAATCAAAATCTTTCCAGCCTTGCCGGATGAATTTATTGATGTAATCGGTCTGCTCGATCCCGGTGTAATTCGGCCCGCCTTTCGAATCGGACTGCTCGGCAGAAGACGCATTCGCGGCACAGATGACGAGACCAAAGAGGAACATTGCGGCGTGCCGAGCGTGACGACTAGAAGTCATGTTACCCCTCTTTGGTTTCTTCCCCCACCAGACTCTTTACTTATTCGACTCATTCTTATTCGCAAATAAGCGGAGCAAATATTGCACCTCGACGGGACAACGAAGGTCCCCGAGAGAAAGCTCATGGTAAACCACGACCCCGGTAAGTCAAACGCGGTTGCATGTCACAAAAAATTGGAAATTCGGGGAAATTGACACGTTGCATTACTACCTTGTTGGGGGTGGCCATAAGTATCGTTTTTGAACAGATGTGCCAAAACAATACATGCAAAATGCAACAGGCGAGTTGAGATTCCTTTTTGGAAAGGTCCCAACTCGCCTGTTGTCGAACATTCGTCGGTCCTAACGAATGCCCTAGGTGCCAACCTCTTCTCTTCCGGGACTGCCTTTCTCAATTCATCGCAAGTGAACCTAAGTTCCGATCTGCCTTAAGGTTCCATCGAACCACAGGCACCGACCTCTTCATCAGCCGGCCCCACGTACATGGCCTCTACTCTGTTCCGGCCCCGGTTAGCCTCGTCAATTGTCAAGGAGCAACGCGCTGTGCGCGAAAGTACTATCATGCAAGCAGCGTGCCTAACAGTGCCACAAGACCAAAAAATTACGCAGGTGATCGTCTCTGACCGGTATTCACGGCCTAGGCTGCGGCCGCGACCAATCGCTCGTCGCCAAATCTGTAGTTGCGCAAAAATGGAAATTTCGCGGCTTCGCGCTGCACCCGCCCGATCAATTCTGTGGACCACTCGGTTTGCGTCTTCGTCTGCTTTGGTTTCGCAAACAGAATGCCTGCGCAATCGGAAATATAATCGTCCGCCGCATCGACCCCCAAAAATGAGCATAGATTGCGCAGATGTGATTCGGGCTGGGAGATCAGTTCTTCGAGTTCAAAGGTCATCACGCTCTCGCCGCACTGCTGCATCAGTTGCCAGTTTGTCTCGCAGCGGCGAAAGTAAATCTGTGCCGACTTTTCCATCGAAATCTTTCGCCGCCGATGGACGGTAGTGATGACGTTGAACGGATCACGGACCACATGCACGATGCGGATAGGTAGACCAACCGTGTTCTGCAATGTGTCCATTAGTTTCGGACGCCGCCGCAATTGATCCGTCGAGAGTCCTGCCTTTTTGTCGCCTATGACCTGTAACTCCTCGAATTTTCCTTGCCACTGATTGGGCACAACGTAGTCGTACCCTGTCCACTGACGGCCCCCTTTGGCAAATGTCGCGTCGCGCTGCATCAGCAGCCAGAACAGTTGCCAACGATTGTATCCTCGCCGCACGTATCGCAGCGCGTTTAACTCCTGGGCCACGCACATGCGACGATGCGCATTCAAAATCGAACCCAGCAAGGACGTGCCGCTGCGCGGCTGGCCGATAAACATGACATAAGTTTTCAGCTGGTCGAACAGGTACCGACCACGGCTGCCGGCGATTCGCGATTCGATGTACGTCCAGGGGAACGCGCTTGATCGCCGCATGGCTGGTGGACTCCTTTTTTTATTTCCATAAGCAGTTTCAAAACTGCTCAGATTACTTCTGTATTCATAGCTGGTGATTCTTGCCTCACCGCTCGGCTACTGCTATGCGGCGACGTTCCGCCCGCCCGCCGGAACATTCCATTTATTCCGCAACACGGGAGCGAGTGGCTTATAGACGAATTCTCGCAACAGCCCGCTGAAAATCTGTCTGGGGTAAACCGGCAGCGGTTTGTTCGTCGCCCGGAAGGCTAAAACGTCCCGCTCGAACGAATCGCCGTACCGGCGAATGTTCTGTGCAAACAATTCGTCGGCTGCAAATCGGTACAGCCTGTCATCTTCTCGATTCGCTTCCGCAAGTTGTGCGCGTGTCTTCGGATCGTTCAGCAACTGCTGTTTGATCGCCGAATCCGACGAGACGTTTTTCGATTCGTAGCGGATATCTAACTTTGGATCGGCGCACCATTTTTTGAGCAGTACCAGCGACTCGTCGAAGCGTTCGACGAGGCCCACCATGCCGACGCGGTGCCTGAGCATGGCTATTGCCGCATCCGCGTCTTCTGCAGCGGCGATCTTTTTGGTCTGCTGATTTCGTGCAACCTCTGTCTGAATCCAAACGTCGAACGGTATTTGCAAACCGCCGCGACGAACGCGGAACTGATAATCCGACGCGCAACGGGCGAGCGGATCACGCAGAAAGGTAAAATACCGAATGTCCGGATAGCTTGCTTCCAAGTCGCTGTGCGGCACAATGCCGTGCCCTGCGACCGAACGCATACCCCAGTAAACCCAACGGCAGCGGCGAAGTTCGTCGGCCGCGATCACCGGCGCCACCGCTCGTGCTTTGCCGTGTCGCACGCGACAATGCCGCGCGCAGTACGACTGCCGCAAGATCATATCAACCGTACTGCCGGCCGTTTTGCGAATATGAATGAAAGCGAGCACCTGGTTTTTCTCCTCGATCCGCGTCAACACTGCCGTCACGCGGCGGACCGAACCTGCCGGGCGGCAAGTTCGGGAAACGCGATCGTCCGCGGCACATCCGTCCGCGCGTCGACCGGGTATCCCAATTTCTCCATCGTCTCTCCGGCCTCCTGGAGAAAGTCATCACGATCACCGCTGGACAGCCTCCTGATTTGGTTGTCGTTGACATCGCTTTGAAAGTACGCACCGAGATTTTTCAAATCGAGCCAAACAACCTCCCACTCAAGACCGCCCACCAGCTGATGGTTGCCGTCCTTGTCCATCACCCGCCTGATCTGCATCCGCACACCGTTTAGCTTGTCGATATCCAATGCTGCATGATCATAAAGACCGCGAACCTGGCTTGCCGGATCGCCCATCAAATCCTCAAACCGAAGCAACCGGCAGCGCGGCAGTTGTTCTGCATCGTTTAGCATCTTTTCGCCTAGCATTCGATAGCGGTAGCCGATCTCGGCAGCAGAGCGGCCGCGGCGCAAATGGCCTTCGCACAGTGCCAAGCCGTTGCGGACCAATCCGATAAACGTGGCGTCGGGATACATCTCGGCAAATGCGTCGGTGGCGTAGATCATGCCATCGACGTTTTTTGCAACCAGCCGCGAGGCGGCAATCTCTTGGCTCGTGTACTCGTCATCATGGTTTTTGAATCGATTAAAAAACGCGTGCCGCGCACGGAGCTTTTCCTTGTAAATCACGCGATCAATGAACCGTTGAATTCGCGGCGAGAGCGGCCGCCGGGGCCTGATCAATCTGGGGCTGAAAAAATCCTGACGGACACTAGCGATGACACGGCCGTCGTGCAACAGACATTTTCCCAGGACGCAAAATGCCGAGTCCGTGATGTTGTCGCCCTTAAAAAGGTGGTGGATCTCGGAGACGGTGCATACATCCGGGTGCGAAGCGATCAGGTTCGTCAAAATCGTGGTTCCGCCCCGTGAAAAACCGTTGACGAAGATCGGTTGTCGATTCAACATGCCGATTCCCCCTTGTCGACCGCCAACGCGGCGGGTGCCGCCGCGGCCTGATCTTCGCCGTTTAAGCCGGTGCTAAATGGTATGGAACGAAGTCGCTCGACGGCGGCCGAATCAGACGGTGCTTGAGGATCGCCGGCTGACGACGATATTCGCAACACAGGAGGCGCGTCGAAGCGATAGCCAAATTCGTCGATATCTTCGCGGAACAACCGTCCGACAAGTTCGGCCGTCGTATCGGCGTAATAACTCCGGTAATCCCTGCGGCTTTTGGCCTGCCGTTTGTGCGGTAGTGGACGCGGTTTAACGCCCAGCCGATCGCAGACGGCCGCAAAGTCGTCTGCCAATTGCTCGTACCTGCCGACAAAGTCGACAATGGTGTTGCCTGAAATGTCGACCAAATGCTCAAACTGCGGTCGCCGAATGGCGGCCACCAGCACCGGTTTGGGTCCACGATAGTCGGCCGCATCCTCGACCACCCACCGCACAAAATCGTGAAAGTCGCCGATCTGTTTCTCTTTCAAAATCGACGATTGTTCGCGGGCAAAGTGGTGAAAGGAGCTGACGACGCGGTCCCACGGATTGCGGACAAACGCGAATTTGAACAGTGAGCCGAAAAACAACGGGCTCATCATTTCCAATGCGGCAACCGCCGGCGCGTGGCGGGGAAACTTGGCGCCAATCCGATGACCGCAGAGGTGACTGAGGCGATTACAGAAAGACAGCGGAACGAAAAGCGGATCGCGCCAGCACAAACGGCGAAGCGACGAACGCACGCTGGTGCCGCCCGTCTTGGCGATATGAACAAACAGAAATTTGAACCGGGGCGAAAGGAGCATAAGACCAAAATCGGAGCGCTGGCTACAGACACCCCATGTTTCGGAATAAATGGGATAGTCACTTGAGGTAAACTTTGCGGGCGCAGCAGTGCATGCAGAGCCAGTGCTTGAATTAGGCTGCCGTCGAAGAATCCGCAACGCTCAGGCAGAGGCCACCGGCAACAGACGCGGGTGGTGAAGCCGATCGTCCCGAGGACCTGCGGGGCCGGTGTGCGGAACTGGCCGGTTGAACCGCACGTCATGCGCTGGCGCGGAAGCCTAATTGACAGAGGTGGCCGTAGAGTTCGCAGCGGCCGCTCAATTCCCCGTGCGTGCCGCTATCGAGGATGCGGCCGGCCTGCATCACGACAACGCAGTCGGCCAATTCGAGCAGAGACATGCGGTGCGTAATGATCACCGAGGTGCGATCCTGCATAAACTTGGCCAGCACGCGGTTAATCACCTGCTCACTTTGCAAATCCACCTGGCTGGTCGCTTCGTCGAGGATCAAAATCCGCGGATCGCGGAGGATCGCGCGTGCCAGGGCGATACGCTGCCGCTGGCCACCTGAAATGCGGCTCGCGTTTTCGCCCACGACCGTGTCGTATCCGCGCTCGAGTTTCTCTTCAATGAACTTGTCCGCGTGCGCGCGGCGGGCGGCGTTAACGATCTCCTCATGCGTCGCGCCGGACTTCCCGTAGCGAATATTTTCCGCGACCGTATCGTTGAACAGCAACGTTTCCTGCGTGACGATGCCGATTTGCGATCGATGTTCGCGCACCCGCACGTCCCTTAATGAAACTCCGTCGATGCGAACTTCGCCGGATGCCGGGTCGAAGAATCTGGGAATGAGACTGGCGAGCGTGCTCTTGCCACAACCATTGGGCCCGACGATGGCCACCGTTTGGCCGAATGGAATCCTGAGCGAAACTCCCTTCAACACCTCCTCGCCTTCGTCTCCGTAGCGAAAGCAGACGTCGTCGAAGACAATTTCTTGCCTGTGCCGCGGCGCGGGAACGGGGTTTTCCGGATCGCGAACTTTCGACTTGCGATCCAGCTTGTCGTAAATCCGGTCTGCCGCGGCCGAAGCTCGTTGCAAGCGGCCTACCACATCCGACAGTTTTCTCGCCGGGTCACTAATGCCCGCGAGGAAGCCGAAGAACAGCAACATCGAGCTGATGTCCATCGGCCGCGCGGTCATCCGCATTCCCAACAAATGCGTTTCCTGGTTGAGCACCAAATACGCACCGCCCAGAATCGCCAGTGAGATGGTGCAAATTCCCATCAGTTCGGTGGCTGGACGAATCAGCGAGTCGTAGATGGCGATCTTCATCGCCTTGCGGAAGTACATTTTGTTGGCGCCGTGGAATCGTCGCCGCTCGTACCGTTCCATCGTAAACGCTTTGACGACTTTGATGCCGCGAAACGCTTCGGATAGCGCATTGTAGATGACCGACATATCTTCCATCGCCCGCCGATTGGCGCGCTTGACCGATTTTCCCAGCGTGCTGATTACCCACACAGCCAGCGGTGCCAAGATCAGCGAAAGCAGCAGTAATCGCCAGCAGACCCAGGCCGCGGCGGCTAGGCAGCACACCATCTTCAGCGGCTCGCGGATCGCCTTGCCGAACACCACGCGCAGACCGAATTCGACTTGCTGGATGTCGTGTGTGAAGCGACTCATCAAGTCGGTAGTCCCGCTTTCGTTGAAGCTGGCCAACTCCATCCGCAGCGTGCGGCGGAAGAAGTCTTTGCGCAAATACAAAGCACCCAGGTGCGTGACCCGCTCAGTCAGGATCACGCCCAGTGACAGAAACAAATCCTTGATCAGCGTGCCGATCAATAGAAATACGACAAGCATGATGACGCTCGGGAACAGCTTGTCGGGCAGGTAGGCATAAATAAACGGCCTCAGCCAGCGCCGCGTTTCCAGCGCGGATAGCTCGGCTTCGCGCTGCATGTTCAGCCGACTCAAATCCGCGTCAAGTTTCACACGCTCTCTGCCCGCCGTCGCAGCACGCCGCGATTCCAACGCCCCGATTTCGGCCGCAAGCTCCGACTCTTTTTCCTCCGCGTGTTCGATTTCACTATCAACCCACTGCCGCAGCGTGCGACCCTTGAGCACCACTTCCACGAATGGGTATACCGCGCCTAGATTTGCGCCCCACAACAGCCCCACGGCCAGCGCGCAGAACAGCGTGGCCGCAACCGTCCACTTATACCTCAAGCTCAGCCGGATCACTCGGAAGAAGTTTTTCATCCCTGAATGTCTCGTCACTTCCTTGCTGGCGAGGCCGAAAAACAAGATTCGCTCTTGTAACAGATCACACGCTGCGGACCAATATCGCGAGCGCGGCCCTAATTACCATTTTTTCTTGCGGCGGCGGATCCGCCGCGACATCAAGAAGTGGCTGTACGCAAAAACAATCAATACCGCCACCGGTGCAATCAGTGTCAGCATGAGCAGTTTGGGCTTGTAATCCCCGCCTGTATCGTCACGAAAGAAACCGCCGAAAATCGCGGCAAAAATGCTGAACAGCACCGTCATCAGCATGATTGTCGCCAATTTGAATTGAAGTCGCCTGTTGCGTGGCGGTTTGGGTTCTTCGGACATCAGAATAGTTTTTTGATGCGCTGCACCACGTCGTCCTGCGATAGCCGTTCGCCCACCGGCAGAATTATGTATCGTGCGTTCTCGGCGTGGCTGTCGATGATTATCTGCCTGCTATTTGGCGTATCGAAACCTTGAGGACAGGGTTCATGCCCGTGGATCATCACATTAGCCTCGACTTTTTTGGCGAAGGCATCCGCATTTTCCTGCCGGAAATCGCGGCCCCAGACAAACTCGAAAGCCGGCGTTCCCTCGCCAACGTCGTCGGGCCCCAACTCGACGTCGAGCAGCTTCTCGTCAAACCCGCGTTGGTCGCACCGCTCCGGAATCGTGTGGCTGATCCAGATCCCGTGTTCGACGCGGACCGCCAGCGGCAGCGTGCGAATGAACGGCAGCATCGCTTGCCGCACGTTGTCGGCGGCGGGGCCGTACATTTCCTGCATCCCAAAGCGAAACAACAGGTTCAACATTTTTTGATTCTTGAGAATCGGATAGTCGGTTAACTCCGCCAGTTCATGGTTGCTCAACAGGAAGTGAACTTGATCGGGAAACTGGACTTTCAGCCGCGCGACATCTTCCAACATCATGTGCGACATACAGCCGCCCGTGTTCGGATAAACGGGGCCACCGTGGCACACTTCCTGAATAATCAGATGCCGCTTCGGATGGTTTTTCAAGTCGGCGATGTTGCGAATTTTATTGAAATTCGGCCGATTTCCGTGCAGATCGGCCGAGATCATCACATCGTCGGCCCAGTCCTTTTTTAATTCGATGAGGTTGCCTTCGCGCGAATCCGTCTGGGCGTTCGCCACCGTCGCCTGCTCGAACGTCGCGATGACGTTTTCGATGAATTCAATGGTAGCAACCATAACCCTTCAGACCTTAATCATCGCGAGCGGCCGCGGCAAGCCGCCGAATTGGGTGAATCTAACGGTTTTGCGGATTGTCTGAACTCTCCTAATTATACAACCGATACCACATTCAGGACCAAATTGCCTGCGCGGTGTGTGACATGCTAGGCATCACGATATCGCTGCTGTCGGCGAATTGATCTTTCAGGAGGGGACCCGAAGGTAACGCGTTAAGAAAGGGAGCGGGCGTACGATGAGAAACACAATCTTTGCTTTGTTTGCCGTCCTGGCGGTGGCCACGGCCGGCGGTTGCGCAACGGGCGTCGGCGACAAGGACTGCGCGATCGGCTGCACGGGCGGTTGCAACGAGTGCGGACTCGAGTCGGCATACCGCAACGCCATCAAGCAATACGGCCAACTGCCCGGCCAACTGCCCGGTCAGCAGCCGGACGGCGCCGTGGTGCGCGGAAATCTGGGCCGCGAATACGAACAGACGCGACAGTTCAACGGTCCGCACGGTCCGCCGTCGGCCGCCATTACGTATCCCTACTATACGACCCGCGCACCGCGCGACTTTCTCATGAGATCGCCGCCGCCGATCGGGCCGTAAGACGCAAAAACCACTCCAAAAACACGGGCGGACCGCCCGTGTTTTTTATTGCGCGGTTCCCGCTGAATTTACCCACCGTCGCCCGAATACGCGCAGGCTATCAGTGCAATGTTCTGGCCGCAGAAGCCGAAGCTGTTGGTCAAGACAGTTTTACACGGTGCCTCGCGGGCCTGATTAGGGACGTAGTCCAGGTCACATGCGGGATCGGGATTTTCGTAGTTGATTGTCGGCGGCAGGATGTCGTCTCGAATTGCGAGCAGGCAAACAATCAACTCCGTGGCGCCGGCGGCAGCAATCAGGTGGCCCATCATGCTTTTGGTGCTCGATACGGGAATATCATACGCACGTTCGCCGAAAACCTGCTTAATCGTTCTAGTTTCGACTTTATCGTTCACTTGAGTGCCGGTGCCGTGGGCGTTGACGTAGTCGATTTGGTCTGAATTCAAACCCGCGTCTTGCAGAGCCAAATTGACGCAGGTCGTCGCACCGCGGCCCTCCGGATGTGTATCCGTGATGCGATAAGCGTCCGCCGTCGATCCATAGCCGATGATCTCGCCGTGAATCTCCGCGCCGCGGGCCTTGGCGTGCTCCAGTTCTTCCAGCACGACCATCGCGGCGCCTTCGCCCAGTACGAATCCGTCACGGTCTCGATCAAACGGACGCGAAGCGCGTTTCGGCTCGTCGTTTCGGGTCGAAAGCGCCGTGAGCAAATTGAAACCGGTCACTCCAAACGGATGAATCATGCTGTGCGTGCCACCCGACAACATTACGTCGCAGTCACCCCGGCGAATCAACTCGACGGCCTCGCCAATCGCCTGGCTGCTGGCCGCGCAGGCCGTAAGGCAGTTGGCGTTCGGCCCCTGAGCGTCAAACAGGCCGGCCAAGTGCGCGGCCGGCATATTGGGCTCTTGCTCTAATTCGGCAGTCGGATTCAACAGAGCCATCCCCACCTCGACGAAATTGGCGGCGTTAATCTCGCCGTCCTCGTTTAGGGACATCAGAATCATTTTTGTAAACGCGTCGAAATCCTGCTGGCCTTCGCCGCTTCCCAAATAAACACCGAAGCGGGTCGGATCGAGCACGTTATCCAAAATTCCCGAAGCATCGACTGCCTTTTTCGCAGCGGCCGCGGCAAATCGCGTATGACGCCCCCGCCGATTCCAAAACGCCGGGTCCAATCCAGCTTCGGAAACATCCCAGTTGCGGACCTCCGCCGAGAACTTCGTTGGAAACTGGCTGGCATCGAACACGGTCGTTACATCAACGCCCGAATCACCGCGCTTGATCCCATCCCAAATTGCTTCCGGCGTCACTCCCATCGGGGTGACGCAGCCCATCCCGGTGATCACAACTCGTCGCTTCATATAACCTGCACCCTCTAATTCTCGAGCAAATGCGGCGGACACTGGATCTTACTGCCGTCCGCTTTGCGGCCGACATCAAAAATCTTCAGGCCCCTCAACAGCAAACCAAAGTCATTCGCGTGAAACAGCGGTCTATCCGCCGTTTCGCGGTCGATATGGGCAAACAAAATTTCCGCCTCGGCCTGCAGTCGATTGCCGATGTGACTGGTCGTCGTCACGCAGGCGCCGTCGGGCTCAATCGCTTCCAGTTTGGCCCGATAGGTTAACGTGTCGCCCGGAACCGCGCGATCGTGAAACGTAACCTTCGTCACCTTAGCCAGAATCACGCGCTCGCGAAAGTCGTTGTATTCACTGACCAGCAACCCCGAAGTCTGGGCCATGCCTTCGAGAATCAACGAATTGGGCATGACCGGGATGGCCGGAAAGTGATCGTGCAAATGTTCGTCGGCCATCGACACAACTTTGATTGCGGATGCTGTCTGACCACTAACCAGTTCCGTAAAACGGTCTATCCAACACCAACGCATCTGATCTACCGTTTATGCACCAGCTAGTTTGGATTCGACGTAATTGCACATATCTTGGACCGTCAACGCATTGGCGAATTCGGTGACAGCCGGGTCTTCCTCAAATTTGGATAAATCGGCGAACGGCATCCGCTTTTTCAATTCATCCATGCCCGTTTCGTTGATTTTACCATCAACCACGTAGTCCGCGCTAGTCAGAATATCTTCCGGAAACAATTCGCCGCGCGGAATCTTGATATCGAACGACTTCTCGAGACGAAAGACTATATCCAAAAAGTCAATCGATTCCGCGCCGAGGTCGCCAACCAGAGACGCCTCAGGGGTTACTTCGTCGTCGTCCACGCCCAGCGCATCGACCAGCGCCTCCTGAACCTTTTCAAAAACCATTGAGACCGTTCCTCCGAAAATCTATAGTGATTTTATGCATTACTTACGGTACAGTCGATCGAACAGTTCGCGCATCTGGCCGATGCAGCGATCATCCAATTCACTGTCGTCCGGATTTGTGTCGGCGAGATTGTAGCGTTCCAAAATCAACCTCGCACTGACGTGTTGCCTGTCTTCTACGGTCCCTTCCGCTTTGAACGTCGTCGTCCGTTCATCCTGTTTCATCAGCTTAGCATGAACCGTAAGCGTGTTTCCCGGCTCGACAAAATCTGCATACTTGACGTTGCGGGCTTCCTTGAGCGTTACGATGCTGTGCGCGAAACCGCTGCTGTGTCGAATCAGCCACGCCGCCGCTTCCGTCATGGCCTCCAACATAAAGACGCCCGGCAAAACCGGGAACAGCGGGAAATGGTCCTGCAGGTATTCTTCGGCCAACGAAACACTCTTCGTCGCAGTGATCTCCTCGCCGGTTTTTAATCCACAGATGCGGTCAATCAGAGTGAAACGCATGGCGGAAGTTAATCGACGAGATAACTCGTGTTAGTTGAACCGGTCTGCTTGGCGCTGATTCGTGCTCGCCAAAATATATGCAATCCCGAATGGTAATTTCTGACTAACCCCGCCACAACGGGGCATGCCCCCACGAACTATAGGAGTGCCATTATGGCATATGTATCTCCGAATCGGCATAATATGCCATAACGGCAGTTATGCATTTTGGTCCAGCAAACACAATATCACCATAACTCACTTTAATAAAACGTGTTATAAAAATTAATGGCATGGTTGGCACGGTCCTTGCGTTACAGTTCGCTTAGCTATTAATGATCAAAAACCAAGGAGGACAGGAACAATGTTACATGTCTGCACGCGAGCGACCGACCAATTTCGTGACGACATGGACCGCATCTTTGGAGATGTGTTTGGTGGGTGTTCGTCCAACACAGCGGTTGGAACGCATCTGGAAAACCCGCTCGTCGATGTGTGGGAAGAATCGGACGGCTTCGTCGTCGAAGCCGCACTTCCCGGCGTTCGAGACGACCAGATCGACATTCAGGCGCTGGGACGAAAACTGACGTTACGGGGCACGTGGCCCGCGATGGAAGAAAGCGAAAATCCGGCGGGGCCGGAAGAAGAGAAAAAGGCACAGCGTAAGTTCTATCGTCGCGAACGTCGCACGGGTGAGTTTCACCGCATTCTGAAGTTCCCCAAAGACATTGACACGGAAAACGTCGAGGCGCGGTTGGCGGACGGGGTGTTGAGCGTGAAGATACCTAAAGCGGCCAGCGCTAAGCCGCGACAAATTCAACTCCAGACAACGTAATCTCGTACCCTTTTTGTTTGCCTTCACGGCGAAAGCAGGTCGGCCAACCTTTGGTTCGGCCTGCTTTTTTGCGCTAGTGCACGCGCTGGCCCGGCACCGCACCTTCGTCAGGACTGAGAATAAAGACGTCCGCACCCCCGGGTCCACTCGCCACCACCATGCTTTCGCTGGTGCCGAATTTCATCTTTCGCGCCGCCAAGTTCGCCACGCAAACGACCAAGCGGCCAACAAGCGGCTCTGGCTCGTAAGCGGCTTTGATTCCTGCGAAAACCGTCCGCACTTCATCGCCACCGAGGCCGAGCGTCAATTTCAGCAACTTGCGGGCCTCGGGAACTCGTTCGGCCGACAGCACACGAGCCACTCTTAGGTCGACCTTCATAAAATCGTCAATCGTGCACTCATCGGCCAACGGCTCAGCCTCAAGCGCTTCGCTGCTGTCACGAGACTGAGCGTCCGTAACCGTCGCCGCGTCCTCTTTGCTCTCGTCGATCATGGCTTGCACCTTTGCGGGTTCAATGCGTTGAATCATATGTTTAAATTTGGCGACCGGGGTGCCGGTCAGCGGCTCTTTGGACTCGTTCCAATTTTCGATCGGCGCGCCGAGCAACTCGCCGCATTGCTCGGCCAGCTTTGGCAGCACCGGCGCCAAGTAAATCGCCAGCTGTCGAAACAGATTGAGTGCGATGGTACAAACGTCCTGCAGGCGACCCTCTTGCTGCGGGTCCTTGCGCAATTCCCACGGCTTGTTTTGCTCGACGAACGGATTTGCGGTATCGGCTAGCGCCATGATCCGCCGCATAGCCTGGTTGTAATCGCATTTTTCGTAAGCGTCGGCGATTGCGTCACCTTCTGACGCCGCATGTCCGAACAGGCCTCCGTCGTCGGGATAGCGTTCCGAAAGGCCGACTTCCCCGACGAACTTCGCCGTTCGACTGGCCAGATTGACGACTTTGCCAACCAGATCCGAATTCACTTTGGCGACAAACGCCTCGAGATTCATATCGATGTCGCCCAGTCCCGGACCAAGCTTGGCAGCGTAATAGTAACGCAAATACGACGGTTCGAGGTGATTCAGGTAGGTGGCTGCTTTGACAAAAGTGCCATCCCGCTTTGACATCTTGCGACCATTGACGTTCAGAAATCCGTGAATGTGAACTTTTGTCGGCAGCGTAAATCCAGCAGTCTTTAGCATGCTCGGCCAAAACAGCGTGTGGAAGTAGGTGATATCTTTGCCGATAAAATGGTGAATTTCGACCTCTGAGTTGCGCCACCAATGATCGAAATCTTCGCCGTGACTATCGCACCACTGACGCGTCGATGCCAGGTACCCAATCGGCGCGTCAAACCAGACGTACCAATAGTTGCCGGGAAAGTCGGGGATTTCAAAGCCGAAATATTGCGGTGGCCGGGTGACATCCCAGTCCTTCAGCTCGCGGCGCGGATTCTCGTCGCTGCCCGCTTCACCGAGAAATTGGCCCTTCAGATAATTGGCCACCTCGTCCTGAAGATGATTGCCTGATTGCGTCCAATCGTCGAGAAAGTCGTGGAGTTGTTCGAGTTGTATGAACTTGTGCGACGACTGTTTGAGCTCTGGAGTCGCTCCGGAGATCGTGCTCTTCGGGTCGAGCAATTCGTTGGGCTGGTAGGTCGTCAGACACTTTTCGCAATGGTCGCCGTACTGGTCGGGCGCACGGCAATCGGGATTCGGACACGTTCCTTTTACAAATCGGTCGGCCAGATACGTCTGGGACTCGGGATCGTAAAACTGCTCGACCTCGCGATCGATCACGAGCCCTGCCCTATTGATCGCCGTCCAGAATTCGGCGCACAGCGAGCGGTTCTCGGCGCTGTTGGTGCTACCGTAGTTATCAAACGAGACGTTGAAGCCGGCGAAATCACGCTGGTGCGCTTCGTGCATTTCGGCAATGAATTGTTCTTCCGTGCAGCCCCGATTCCGGGCGCTGATCATGATCGCCGTGCCGTGCGTGTCGTCGCCGCAGATATAAATGCAGCGGTGCCCGCGAAGTTTCTGAAAACGCACCCAAATATCCGTTTGGAGATACTCGACCAAGTGGCCGATGTGAATTGGGCCATTGGCGTACGGAAGCGCGGCGGTGACCAGGATTTTGCGTTTAGTCATGTTCGCGGATTGTATCGGCGCAGTGTAGGACGGGCTATGCCCGACTGACCAGCAGTGACAGCACACACTTTGGTACGCAACCTGCACATTGACCGGTTTGCCAATCGAAATGTCTTCGGCCGCATGGATGGGCTGTCGTCGTAAACGGCTGGCGAAAGGATGCTTGCGCCGGAGCGACGATGGCCCTGGATGCAGGCGGCGTTGTAAAACTGATCGGCCAATTGAAGAAACTACCAGGGCCGCAGTTTACGACCGGGGGGGGACTTATTTAGGTTCACAATTTGATCGCGGGCGCACGATGCGTTCCGTACTTTCTGTCCCCTGAGGCGACAAGGAGGTTGCCTGATGACGTATCTAATTGCGGCCGTACTGGCTACGGCCAACGCCGGCGAAACCGTGGTTTTGGACTTTTATGCCGACTGGTGCGGTCCCTGCAAAATGATGGATTCGACCGTCGGACACTTAGCCGCGAAGGGCTATCCCGTTCGCAAGGTCGATATCGAGAAAAATCCGGAGCTGGCACAGCGGTATCGCGTCCGCAGCATTCCGTGTTTTGTGGTTGTGGTCGACGGAAAAGAAAAGGGCCGCGAAGTCGGGATGGCCAGCTTGGAACAGCTCGAGCGGCTCGTAAACGGCGCGGGAATCCAGCCGGCCGGCGCAGCGGTGGTCCAGCATCGAGGTCAGTCGCCCGACCGCAGCGGCCCAAGGTTACCCTGGTCGCGCCGTCAGAAAAAAGACACCAAGCCCGCGGTCCAGGCTCCGCTCGTACAACTCGGGCAACCGACCTCAGCCCCCGGAAATCTGGTCTCCGTGTCATCGGTTGGCGTCAATCCGCCAAAAACCCAACTTCCGCCTTCCAGCCCGCCGGCAGTCGCTCGCGTTCAACCGCCCGCAGCAATTCCGCCGACCGGCAGGCCGGGCGCGGCCAAATCCGATCCCCTCCGCCGGACTTCCGACGAACAACTGCTCGCGGCGTCCGTGCGGCTGCGGGTTGAAGAAGAGGGCGGCTACTCGTTCGGCAGCGGCACGATAATCGATTTTCGTCCGGCACCTGGCGGGTCGGGCG
>JAYGDO010000661.1:0-3938 GCA_046582885.1 Pirellulales bacterium
CCCCGTATCTTCTTGGCCCATCGCCGGGTGGCGTGCGGGAATAGCGGGAAATCCGCGTAAGGCTTGGGCGGCTTGCCGTTTGAATCTTTTCGGCGGGTGCGTGGGACGGTAGACTTTGTCATGGCAGGCACCTCTTAACTCGCGGGCGTCACCTTCACCAAACAGCTTAGCGGGTGTCAAAACGGGTGTCAAACCGTTTTTTGGCCAAGAAGGGACGCTAAGAAAAACGCATAAAACACTGGAAAAACTAGCTAAACCCCGGTAGCTCAGCTGGATAGAGCAGCTGACTTCTAATCAGCAGGTCCCAGGTTCGAATCCTGGCCGGGGTACTTTCGTTTTTCCGCCGTACGGCCTCGCACACTACGGCCCAACTCCGCAGTTCGTAGAGGCCGGTGCGATTTGTTAGCCGGATTGTGCCATTGCGGATTCAACGGCCGCCAGTAACTCGCGAGGTTTATCGGTACCAATTCGGTATCGGCGGCCGCTGTTGAGCTGAATTTCGACCGCGTCGAATCCAGACACGTTGTAGAGCCAACCGCCTCGAATCTTTTTTATTCCCCAGCCGTTGTACCAGCGATTGCGTGCGGTGGCCGCAGCTTCGATATCGTCGATGAGGAAGCTTTTTTGAATGAGGCCGACACCGAATGACAGACGAATTTCGTTGTGGGAGACTCGGACGGTCAGTGAGTGAACCAGAGCGATAACGGCCGCAAATATCGCCGCCAGGATAATCGGGACGATGGCTTTTTCTGCCCCGACTCCCGACACCAATACCGCCACCGCCCCCGCGAGGAAGACGAGCAGCCAGAAGCCGAGGGCTACCCGGAATAATGTTCCCGGTTGCGTGTGCTCATAGTCGTACAAGGTGGAGTGCCTCCAGCTAACGGCCAGCGTTCACCGGGCGCGAGGCCCAGCGGGACCATCGGCCGTTTTATGCGAGAGGAGCCATTTGTAAACCTCCTCGTTCGCATAGGCCTTGCTCCAGGAGTTGTGTCCGACGCCCGGATAGATGGTCAGCTTGGCCTTCTTTCCGCCGGCCTTTTCAATCTTTTCGATCATCAGTTTACTGAGTTCGGGCTTCACCACTCGGTCGGCTCCCCCGTGAAACGCCCAGATCGGGATGTTCACCAGGTTCTTCGCCGTAGCGGCATTGCCGCCACCACAGATGGGCACTCCCGCCGCGAAAAGTTTGGGGTAGCGGTCCATCAGATGCCAACTGCCGAAGCCGCCCATGCTCAGCCCGGTCACGTACATCCGCCGCCGATCGATTTTAAGACTGCCGCTGTCAATCTTCGAGATGCCGGCCACACCGCCGACCAGATGGTACAACGCCTCTATATTCCACCACGTACCGCTGGGACACTGGGGAGAAATCACCACGAATGGAAACGTTTTGAGATTGCCGACGATCTTGGGCGGGCCCCATTGCTTGACCTTATCCAGATTGTTGCCGCGCTCCCCCGCCCCGTGCAGAAAGAGCATCAGCGGAAAGCTTTTCTCGCCGTCGTAGTCCTTCGGCACGAACTGCCAATAGCGTACCGTCACCTCTTTGCCGCCACTCTCTACCTGCATCTGGCGGGCGACCTGTGACCCGGGAACGGGCTTTTCCTCCGCCCTGGAAAAAGTGCAAAAGAAGGAAAAAAGCAGACCGCAGAAGACAGTCACCATCAGGGGAGTTTTCATCGGGGACTCCGTGGGAGGGCGTGAAAAAAACAAAACCGTACTCCGCAGCCTGCCCCGGCGAAGATGTGTGGAAACAAGTTGCTTAAGTACACCGTGTTGCCTTATCTAGATGCTGGTTGTGGGAATGAAACGGGTTGTTTGTGAATCAGGGCGCGGCCGGCTTGTTCGCGCGGCGGTCGCGCAGCCTTTGCCAGTAGCCGTTCCAATATTTGTCGTAGTAGTCGTAGGCCGCGGTCTCGATGTGCTCGGCGTCGACGACTTTGGGCGACTTGGCCGGATCGAAGTCTTTGAGATGTCCGCTGCCGGCCCGCTGGCGCGGTGAAACGAACCGCCATTTCGAATCGCCCAGCACCTCCTCGCAAAGTTCGGCCAGGGCCGGGTCATACGTTTTGAGTTGCTCGCGGGTGTGGATGTGGTTGTGATCGTGATCCATGGTTCGATTTGTGTCGTACCAGCATTGCACGCCTTCGGCCCAATATTCGCTGCGATTTTTGTGGGCGTAGCATTCCTTCGGCCCACCGAAGACGATCAGCACGTTGTCTTTTTCGGTAACCTCGACTTGCGAGTTCGTCGGTTTGCCGTTGACGAGGATATCGCCGCCGTCGAGGCACGACTTAATCAGTTCGGGTGAATGATCCGGAAACCATTTAACCAGCGCGGCCAGCAGGCTGACCGGTGTTTGGCTCTTCACGCGGCGGAACCGCTGGGCAGCCCGTCCGTCCATCCAGATATCTTTGGCACGTGCCCGCTCGAAGGTCTCAGTCAGTCGGTCCTGCAATTTCTTGTCGAAGCCCGCGCTGTGAATGACGTGTCCGAACTCGTGGATGAGAATGCTCTCTAGCTGCATGCCGCCTTCGTATTCGAGGACGTCTTCTTCCGCGAAAACAACGGTCGGCCGGCTGTCTTTGTGCGTGAGGAAACCGCGTTGCCGCCAATTGTAAAAATCGAGCTCCCTGCCGGTTTTGTTGGTCGCGAACTGGGGCAGATCGGAAGTCAATTCGTTGTGGCCGATCAAAATACACAACACCTGTCGATCGCGGATTCGTTGTGCAATTTCCGGCTTGATGCTCTTCATAATCATGTCGAACTGGTAGGCGGCTTCCCGGTGCGCCTGATCCGAGACACGGCCCGACGTGGCAATCAGGATACCCTGCACCAGGGTGTATTTCTGGTAGAACGATTTATCGAGATTGTATGCTTCGGCATATTCGCTCGTCGGCGCTTTCACCGCGAGGGGCGGGATTTTTTTCGTCGGCAGTGGCGTCAGAATCAGCTTGCGGTACCACACTTTGCTGCCGTGATCCGTGATCATAAACCGGCCTACCGTATTGCGGGCAAAATTCTTGTGCGGCGCAAATTTGCTCTGCGCCAACCGCCTCCGCCATTCCTCCGAACCGAGATCTGCCGCGACGATCTTCTTGCCGTTCATCCAGTGCTCGATTTTGGGACCGTGCGCGAGAATCTTCGCCGTATTCCACTCGCCGGCCGGATTGAGTTTTTTATTTTCGTTGGGTTCGTAAAGGGAATAAAGTGCGCCGCAGGATCCCTTAGAAAGATTGCGGCGGGATTCACCAAGCAGTTGATATTCGCAGCCGAGCATGCGGCCGTTGTAACTGCGGACCCGGTACTTCAATCCGTTATTGCCGCGTTCGACGATTTTCCATTCGAATGACAGTTCAAAGTCGCCGACCTCCCGCTCGTAGAAGATGTTGCCGCCACGGCTCTCGCGGCAAATCGATCCGTCTTCGACGATCCAGCCGCGCTCGATCGGTTTTCCACTCTGCGTCGTCCAGCCGTTGAGCGTTTTTCCGTCGAACAGCGACACGGGTTCGCCGACCTTCAGCGGGCTCGGTGGCTGCTTTTTCTGGACGCCGTCGTCAGCGGGCTCTGCGGCGACGGCCACGATCGCCGGCATCAAAACGGAAATTGCAAGCGCGAGTCGAATGATTTGCACGATCATCTCCGGGCCGCAGTGGCGGCCGTTGGCCGTAACGCACACAGCTTGCTTCGGTTGGTTGAAATGAGGCCCCAACGAGGATATCGCTCGATTCTACGATTGTCAGTATATTCGTTTTAAAGTGCCTTGCGTGCAACCGTGCCGAAAAGGACCACTTCCACCCTGACCACATCCTCCGGGCGCAGCAGCGACGCCATCCGGGCCCGAGTGGCGTTGCTTTTGGTGATCCGAATCCCCGGCTGTCACTTGGATTGCGGATGCGGCGGACGAAGGCCACAAATTTGCGTGCGATTGCAAT
>JAYGDO010000056.1:0-3409 GCA_046582885.1 Pirellulales bacterium
GAAAATCCGGCGGTTTGCGGCTGGCTTCCGTCCCGGAATCATCCTTTGCAGACCGCCGGCCCAATCGATATTACGTTCGCCCGTTGGAGTTCACGCTTCAGCACGCGTTGCCCGACCAAGGCCGCGAGGCCGCTTAAAGGCTGATTTCTGACAGTTTACGCGGGCCAACGGGACGCTACGCCAGAAATTTTTCATATAATTCGTTGTCGAAACCGACCAGCAGCGTTTTGCCCACCCGCAGCGACGGCGCACGCAAATTGCCCGTTGGCCCCAGCAAAATTTTTTTCAAAGCCGTTCTGTCAGGCTTGTCCCGCTTCATGTTCAGGTGTACGAAGTTTCTGCCCTTGGTTGAGTAGATTTCGTCGACTTGGCTGGCCAGTTTGAGGGCGTCCTCTTCCATGTACGGTGACTTTCGGGCGTTGACCTCCTCGCCTGCTTCGATACCCGCCTCCGCAAGGAACTCCTGCGTCTTGCCGCACGTTTTTCAGCCGGGGCGGTGATAGCTCCAGTGGAGTGTTGGCATTCGGTTATCCTTGATCGGCTCTGTTGAATTTGATGTTGCGAGCAACAGCACATGTTGGCGGGCCCCCGATCGTTTGACGCCGCTCCGCTTCTAAATTACCGTATCGGCTGGCCCTCTGACTTGGAAGCCCTCTTCTTTCAGATGTTGAAAAAGGAAATTGCGATGAAATTCATGTCAATACATCCGTCTCGCAGCGCGTTTTTTGCCGGTTATTTGTTGGCAGTGGTCGTGGGGCAGATGGCGGTTGCCACAGCGGAGGATGAGACCGCGAAGTCAACGACGCCAAACGTCAAGCACATGATCGACACACATATCCATCTTTACGACACATCCCGTGAAAAAGGGGTACCGTGGCCGCCCAAGGACGATGCCGTGCTTTACAAGCCGCATCTTCCCGACGAGTTTACAAAAATTGCCAAGGCGTCGGGCGTGACGGGTACCGTGATCGTCGAAGCGAGTGACTGGATCGAAGACAATCAGTGGGTACTCGACCTCGTCGAGGGCGACGATTTCTATGTCGGCCTAGTTGGCAAGCTGGATTTGACCGACAAGCAATTCAAAAAGCACTTGAAGAAGCTGAGCCAGGACAAGCGGATTGTCGGCATCCGGGCGCGAGTCGCGAAAAGCATCGACTTTACCGACGAAGTCGTCGTGAAAAATGTCCGCGCTATGGCCCGCCGTAATTTGACGTTGGACATCTTGCCGCATGGAATTTCTGTGGCCGACTGCGACACAATCGCCCGCGCCGTGCCGGACATTCGGATTGTGGTAAATCATTGCCTAGCGTATGCGGCCGACGGCGAGCCGGTCGATCTGAAGTGGGTCGACGAGGTCAAGAAACTAGCGAAGAACAAAAATGTCTATTGCAAGGTATCAGCTCTGTATCAACATTCGGCCGTGCAACCCGCGCCGACGGACATCGGGCATTATCAGTCGCTGCTCGACGTGCTGTGGAATGCGTTCGGACAGGAGCGGCTGATTTACGGCAGCAATTGGCCGGTTACGAAACGCAGCGGCGACTACGCCAGCTACGTCGCGGTGGTGAATAGCTTCTTTTCGAAGAAGGGCAAAGAAGCGCGCGAACGCTATTTCTGGCAAAACGCAGCCGAAGCTTATCAACTCGACTTGAAATAGATAGCGAGAGAATCGAAAGGCTCCGATCGTGGGCGAAATTTTCGGAATACAGCGGATCCTAACGGGCGCGGCGTGCGTATCGCTGTGCGCGATTGCCAACCGAGCGATGCCCGAGCGGCCGAATGTTATTTTGTTCATCGCCGATGACGTGAGTTGGAACGACTACGGTTGCTACGGCAATGCGGCAGCGAGGACGCCGAATATTGACCGGCTGGCGAAGTCGGGAATTAAGTTCACACAGGCCTACCTCACCGCAAGCAGTTGCAGCCCGAGTCGATCGAGCATCATCACGGGCCGTTATCCTCACAATAACGGTCGTGGGGCTGAGCTGCATCAACCGATTGCAGCGCACTTGCCGTGGTTTCCTGCGCTGCTGCGGGCGGCGGGCTACTACACGGCGATTTCGGGCAAGCACCACATGAGTTCGGAACGCGCGGCCGGCGGCCAGCCAAAACCGATCCCGTTTGATTCGGTAGACGCCGGCCGGGTGAAGGGAAACAGTGGCGGACACGGAAACTGGACAAAGGTCGTCCAGCAGCGGCCGAAGGACAAACCATTTTTCTTTTGGTTTGCAGCCTACGACGCTCATCGAGGTTGGGACGCTGATCGGGAGTGGGACGCAGAGCGATACGGGCCACCGCACCGTCCGCAAGCTGTGGTCGTGCCGCCGTTTCTTTCAGACGACTTGGCGACGCGACAAGACCTTGCTTCGTACTACAACGAAGTTACCCGCTTTGACTATTACATCGGCGAGGTCATCGACACACTAAAACATCAGGATGTGCTTGATAACACGCTGTTGCTTGTTATGGCCGACAACGGTCGGCCGTTCCCGCGGGCGAAAACACGGCTGCACGATTCGGGGATGAAGACGGCGCTGGTGGCGAACTGGCCCGCAGGCATCGCCAAAGGCGGCGCGATCTGCCAAAGCCTGGTCAGCGCCATCGACCTGGCTCCGACGATCTTAGAATTAGCCGGCGTCAAGCCGCCGGCATCGATGCAGGGCGTCAGTCTCCAGCCGCTACTGAAGGACTCGACAGCGAAAATCCGCCAATACGCCTTCTCGGAGCATAACTGGCACGACTATGAAGCGCACGGTCGTGGCGTGCGCAGCGGCGGCTTCATTTACATTCGCAATCACCGACCGCAATTCGCCTGGCAGGGGCCGGCCGATTCGGTGCGGTCACCTTCGCACGTGCGGCTTCAATCGTTACGTGATGCCGGCAAACTGACAGCCGCCCAGCGTGACGTGTTTCTCGCCCCGCGGCCCAAGGAGGAACTGTACCGCATGGACTCCGATACGCATCAACTGGAAAACCTCGCAGCCGACCCGGCGTATGCGGGCCAGAAGGCTCGCTTGTTCAAGGTGCTCGGTCAATGGATGGACGAAACGGGCGACAGCGTGCCGGACAGTATCTCGCGAGATTCGTTTGATCGAGAAACGGGCAAACGACTGAGCGTGAAAAACTATCGAGGAACTCCACCCGGCGCGGACCGCGGCGCCACAAAAGTCAATGCGCCGGGACCACGGTAAGTTTCCGCCGAAGAATCAATAAGGCCGCACCATGAAGCTCAGAGATATTTCCAAGGACATCGTTGTCGTCTACGTCGCGGCGCTCGTGATTTGCAGCCAGGGCGTTAAGGCAGCCGAGCGGCCCAATTTCGTTTGGATTCTCTCCGAAGACAATTCGAAACATTATCTCAAGCTGTTTGACGACAGCGGGGCAGCGACGCCCAACATCGCGGCTCTCG
>JAYGDO010000071.1:0-2332 GCA_046582885.1 Pirellulales bacterium
CTCATTCGAGCCGGTTGCGATGCAGACGAGTTTTCGATTTATCGAGGGTTACAAAGGAAACGCTACGGTCCGCGGCTGGAAGGAGTTTAAAGGGCTCTACCACTCCGTGTTCGCCGCCATAATCGGAAAATACACGGGGGGATACAACTATGGCAGATCCTCGGTGTTTGTTCCGGAGGGTCTCTTGCTGCGGCCTCGGTCGCCCGAAACCGAGCGTGGTGTACCGCCCGTGCGGGGACCGTCGCCGACGTTTTCCATGCCGGTGCGCGAGTTGCCCAAGTCGGGTCTCCTGCAGGTCACGGTGGAGGCAGCTCGTTATGACGATGGCCTTCAGCCGCATGCGCGCGTTCCCGAGTCGGAGGATCGATTGGAACTGGACATTCCCGGCGGGAAAGAGGTGGCTCTCACGATTCCGGCAGCGGGAGTCTATCAGCTCGAGGTCATCTTGGAGGGCCCTCCCGGAGACGACGTGGTGACGGCGGAGATTGGCAAGCGGACCTTCTCCAAGCGACTTAAGCCGTTTCCGCCTCCCCCCAGTCCCGATGGGAAAGTCGTCATTCCATTTCTGCTAGCTCGCTTTTCCGAGGGGCCTTCCACGATCAAAGTGGGCTGTGGAGATGGCAGAAATCTGCAGCAGGTCTGGATCATGCCGGTTGCGAAAGACAGCGATGCGGGTCGGCAATATGCGGCCTTCGAGAAGCGGGTGCCGCACGTGAGCGTGCACATGGGATTGCGGACCGACGTGGGTGCGAGACTTTCTCGCTTTGCGAAACCCAAGGCCGTGCCGTCTGCGAATGTTGAGCGCTATTCTTTCCTCGCCCCGATCAGTAGTTTCGCCGCACCGGACACCGAGGAGAACAACGAAAACTACCTTGCCGGTTTGCGCGAGATTGCGATCCGCAGCGAGCCGACCGACGACCGCCAGATTCCGCGCGTGCTCGTGCGGGCCGTGGAAATTGAGGGTCCTTTCTACGAGACATGGCCGCCCAAGGGCCATCGAGACATTTTTATCCCCTCGCCGCGCAAGAACGATCCGCCTGCTTATGCCGGGGAAGTGATCGAACGCTTTGCCACTAGAGCGTTTCGCCGACCACCAAACGATCAGGAACGGGCTTCCTTGCTCGCAGTATGGAGCGAGAACTATGCCCGGACCCAAAACTTTCAGCAGAGCGTCCGGCATGCCCTCCTGGTCGTGCTCACATCGCCGCAGTTTCTGTTTCTGACGGAAGAGAGTGCCGGCCCCCAGGCCGAACCCCTTTCACCTTATGAACTGGCTGCAAAGCTCTCCTACTTTCTTTGGAATACCACTCCGGATGAGAAGCTTCTCTCGCTTGCGGAAAGCGGGAAATTCAGGGCCGCCCTCTCCTCCGAAATCGACCGCCTGGTGGCGGACGCGAGATTTTCGCAATTTGCCGACGAGTTTGTTTCCCAGTGGCTGAGCCTGGATAAATTTGACGTGGTGAATATCAGTCACGACAGGTTCCCCCGCCTCAATCGAGAGACGAAAAGAGAATTGCGCAAGGAGCCGGTACACTTCGTGAGTCATCTGATTCGTGCCAACCTTTCACTGGGCAAGCTCATCGACTCGGACTTCATCGTGGCAAACGACGTGGTGGCGGGTTACTACGGAATTGGTAATAGCATCGAGCAGGGATTTGCCTTCGGGCCGGTGCGTCATGGAAGTAAGAATCTCGGCGGAGTCCTGACCCAGGCCGCTGTGCTATCTGGGTTGTCCGATGGGAATCAGTCAAATCCCGTAAAGCGGGGAGCATGGCTGGCGCGGAAGATCATCGCGGAGCCGCCGGACCCTCCTCCGCCGAATGTCCCCGATCTTGCCAGAGCGGAGGAGGCGAAAACGTTGCGCGAACGCCTGCAGCAGCACCGCAACCAGGAAGGCTGCTCGCAGTGCCATCGGAAGATCGATCCGTGGGGTCTGCCGTTAGAGAGATTTGACGCCGCCGGGCTGCTTAAGAAAGAGGAGGTCGATGCCCGGTCCACCCTTCCGGACAAAACCGAGATCGCGGACTTCAACGCGCTCAGAAGATACCTCACCCACGATCGCATCGACCAGGTTGCGTTCAGTTTCCTCAAGCATCTTGCCAGCTATGCAACTGGGCGTCGTCTCACCTTCAACGAAATCGAGTATTTAAAACGGGAGGGCCGCAAGGCGCTTGGCCCGCAGGGGTATCGCATGAAAGACTGCGTCCGGTTCGTGGTTGAGAGTCCCATGTTCCTGGAAAAATGACCGAATGCGCCCTCAATTGTGATAGGCTACAGGTTCCTGAGGTTTTACCATGCCGCACCAATTCAAACTTGATCGCCGCTCTGTATT
>JAYGDO010000119.1:0-5645 GCA_046582885.1 Pirellulales bacterium
TCGAGGCCGCGGTAATTTTTTGCGGCGGGGTCATGTCGAGGTCGCGCTGAGCGACTCCTCGACCGCAGCGGAAGTGGGCTCCGGCCTATTCGCTTGAGCGGTGATCAGTCGCCTCAATTCTGCGGCAATGAAGAACGATCCCGTGACGCAGATCAAGTCGTCCACATCGGCGAGTTGGCTCGCCGTTTGCCAAGCCTCATACGGGTCTGCGCATACTTGCGGCCGGGCTGTTGGTTGCCGCCCGTCGGTCGTGCAGTGGGCGGCAATTTGCAGCAAAGCCGACGGCGGAACGCTGCGCGGATTGTTGAAATAGCGGGTGAAAAAGACTTTTTCGAAGCGCGGCAACACGCGTTGCAGCATGCCGGCGATGTCTTTGTCCTGAGTTGTCGCGAATATCAGAATCCGCCGCCCGGCGACGAAAATAGATTCGATTGTTTCCAACAGCGCATCAATCGACGCGACGTTATGTGCGGCGTCAACGATGACAGCGGGCTGTTGTTGAACCAACTCGACACGGGCGCGGCACTGTGCCGCTTTCAGCCCGCTTCGTCGAGCGTCTGCGGAGAAGTGCCAGCCTTGTTCGACCAGTTCATCGATAATGGCCAGGACGACTGCAGCATTCGCCGCTTGATGTCGCCCCAACAACCGCAGCTGCATTCGATCCAATCGCGTTGCATAAAGGTGACTGAAATAGTCGAGCGTCGTCGTGATCGCCGCGTCGCTGGCATCGCGGCGTTGCGAGTATTTAAATTCGAAATCCTCGCCGGCTTGCACCAGTGGCGCCTTGTTTTCGCCGGCCGACTGTGAGATCGCGCGTTGCGCCTCGGTTTCCGTAACGCCGCTGATGACCGGTATCCCGGGCTTTATGATGCCGGCTTTTTCGCCGGCGATCTGCGCCAGTGTATTGCCGAGTTGTTTTGTGTGGTCGAAGCTGATACTGGTGATGACCGAACAAATCGGCGTGCAGACGTTCGTCGAATCCAGACGTCCGCCCATGCCGACTTCCAAAATCGCAATGTCCGCCTTGCAACGCGCAAAATGCAGCAGCGCGAGCGCCGTGGTGATTTCAAAGTACGTGGGACCGCGTTGGTGAAAGTCATCGTCCGAATCGCTAATCGTGCCGGCGGCATCCATTTGCTCGACGACCGGTCGTACGGCATGAACGAGATCGACCAATTCTGCTGCGGAGCAGGCTGCGCCGTTGATGGCGATTCGTTCTTCCAGCAGATCTAAGTGAGGGGACGTAAACATGCCGGTCTTATAGCCGGCGGCGACACAAATCGATGACAGAATTGCTGCCGTCGAGCCTTTGCCCTTCGTTCCCGCGATGTGTACTAGCGGCACGTCGTTCTGGGGATCGCCGAGGTGGCGCAAGAACTCTCGCATCCGGTCAAGTTTGTATTCGTCCTCACAATATGCGACCGCGGGAATACGTTCGTAGTCAATCCGATCGATCAGAAATCGAACCGCGTTGTTGTAAACTTCCTGGTCCATTGACGCTGTGTTCGCGGGATAAAAGAAGGTTCCGTTAGTGTCACGAGAAGGAGTTTAACCGCTACCCGCCAAACTGTCATTCTGAGCGAAGCGGAGCATGGTACTGCGGATCGTCCGAATTGGCCGCCTCGGCAGGGTTGCGGGGGCGTGCAGCAGCGGATTGAGAAGAGATCGCATCGCTACGGATGTTCCGGCTCCGTTAAGACTGCTTGCCAATGGGCGCAACCCTCTTTATAGTTAGGGGTTCTGAATCGCAATATTATCGTTGCCACCGGGTCGTTGTGCAAACGATCCGCCGGGCGGTGGCGAACTGTTTACCACGATTGATCGTACCGAATTGATTGCACTGCAGTCCCCACGAGGCTTTTGATGTCAAAGGCGAAATCGTCGAAGAAACCGGGCAGTTCGGCCAGCTCGTCAGCTTCTGGCCAAACCAATCGCGAAGTGGTCATTGAAACGCGGAATCTCTCGAAAGTCTATCGCGATTTTTGGGGTCGTCAAAAGGTGCGGGCGCTGAAAGCGCTCGACCTAAAGGTTTACCGTGGCGAGGTCTTCGGGTTGCTCGGCCCGAACGGGTCGGGAAAATCGACGACCATAAAGATTCTATTGGGACTGCTTTTTCCCACCGGCGGCGAGGCACTGGTTCTGGGGCGCAGCGCGACGGATGTCGCTAAGAACGAGCGTATCGGCTATTTGCCCGAAGAGTCGTATCTCTATCGGTTTTTGAATGCCGTCGAAACCCTCGATTTTTATGGCCGACTGTTTAACATGCCCGCCAAACAGCGCCGCGCGCGGGGGAGCGAGTTGATTGAGATGGTCGGCCTGGCGGGCGCGCAGAGACGTCCGCTCAAGGAGTACTCCAAAGGTATGGCTCGGCGCATTGGCCTGGCACAGGCGCTAATCAACGATCCGGAGTTAATTCTGCTCGACGAGCCGACGACGGGCCTCGATCCGATCGGCACGAAGCAGATGAAAAACCTGATCATTAAATTGAAGGAACAGGGAAAGACGGTTATCCTCTGCAGTCACTTATTGGCCGATGTTCAGGACGTGTGTGACCGCATCGCCATCCTCTATCAGGGCGAGTTGAAAGAACTAGGCCGCGTGGACCAGTTACTAGAAGTCAGCGACGTCACGCAATTGCGGACGTCACGCCTGAGCGAGCAGGCGGAAGCCGACGTTCGCGCCGTCATTGAACGGCACGGTGCCGAGATTCTTGCACTCGAGCATCCGACGACGACGCTCGAAGAGTTGTTCCTGGGAATCGTTCGCGAAAGCGAAGCCCGTCCGGGCAGGCGTGTGACATCCGGCCGCGATGGGGAGACCCAAGAGTGAGCGGTTTGGACATCGAATACAAGATCGTCCCCTTTTTGGAATGGCTCTTTGGGCGGGCGGCGGCTGAAGACGGCACAGGTGGCACCGAAGGCGCATGGGCGACTTTTTGGTCAACGGTGCTGATCCTATTTCTAATCGGGGTTTTGGTCAAAGTTGGCGTATTGGCGGTCAGGTTTATTCACAATGCCCTGACAAAGGGGTTCGGCCAGGCCCGGGTCGCAGTGATCGACGATCTTGCGGGGATGCGGCGAACGATTGCAAATTTCGAGCTACTTCGTGTCTGCCCTCGTCGTGTCTGGGGTCTGGCGATGCTCGCCATGCGCGAATCGTTTCGCCGCAACGTCTGGGTGGCGCTGGTCGTGTTTGTCTTGATGTTGATGTTTGCCGGCTGGGTTTTGAACCCGGACAGCGACCAGCCCGGCACGCTGTACCTCAACTTTGTGCTTTCGGCGACAACTTATTTGATGTTCCCGGTCATCATCCTGCTAGGATCGTTCAGTTTGCCGAACGACATCAAGAACCGAACGATTTACACCGTGGCTAGTAAGCCGGTCCGCGCGAGTGAGGTTGTGATGGGTCGGACGCTGGGGTTCATCGGAATCGGAACGTGTTTGTTGGCGGTCATGGCCGTCTGCAGTTATATTTTTGTCGATCGCGGCCTCGATCATCGGCACGAACTTGTAGCCGAAGACCTGGAACGGAAGGACAACAAACTGGTCGGTAAAACATCGATCGGCGGCCGGCATCGTCACAGCCTGTCCATTCCAGTCGATGAGTTTACGCCGGAGTTGTCCTTCGAGCCGGAGTCTACGACGGCCGGTCCGGTCGTTGCCCGCGCCGGCGAATCGGCGGAGGCGGCGGGTTTGGCGGTCGGCGATGTCGTTGAATCGATCGATGGCAGCGGGACTTTGCAACTGTCCGTAGACGACATCATACGTGCTCTTCAGGGATCGGTCGGTTCGACCGTTGAATTGGGTATTTCGCGGGGAGGCTCCCGCCAGACTATCCAGTTGCAGCGGATCGTCAGTGAAGTTTTCACCGACGTCAATAAAGGCCACCGGCATCGAGTGACTGCGCGATGGAGCGAGGATTCAAATGCGGTGGAATACGAAGTCGGTCCGCCCGAGGGAATGTTGCTGGCCCGTACTCCGCACTACGGCGACCTGCGATTTCTTGATCCGTACGGAAAACCGCGGGAAAGAGGAATTAGCGTAGGCGATCTGTACTCCTACCGCAGTTACATTGCCGGCCGGACGAGAGCCGCGGCCATCTGGACGTTCGATGAATTGTCGGCCGCAAGCTACCCCAACGGCTTGCCGCTGGATATGAACATCCGGATTTATCGTTTCTCCACCGGCGATATTGAAGCGGGGATTCACGGCAGCCTGCAGCTGGTCCATCCAGACCGGCAAGTCAACAAGCGCAGTCGCGAGTATCGGATTCTCGTCGGCGGCGCGCAGGATACGGCGGAAGATGTAGCCGCGATTTCAAAAGAGTTTCAAGTCGGCCGCACGCTCATTCCGCGGCAAACGACCGATCCCAGCGGCGAGCCGATCGACATTTTTGAAGACTTGGTTAACGACGACGGACAAGTTGAGGTGTGGCTGCGCTGTTCGGACAGTCAGCGGTACTTCGGCGTCGGCTATGCGGATGTTTACGTCCGAGCCCGGGACGGATCCTATACGTTGAACTTCGCCAAAGCCGTGATGGCGATCTGGTTGCAAATGACCATCGTCGCCGGACTGACCGTGTTCTTTAGCACCTTTTTGAGCGGGCCTATTGCACTGTTGTTGTCGATCACCGTGATCATCTTAGGATTCTTCAAAAGCAAGATCGACGCCATGATTATTTTCGTGACGGAGGGCAAAGCACGAATGCTCGAACTGCTGCCCTCGCACGAGCGTCACTGGGGTGGGGGGCCCCTGGAGGCGACCTATCGAATCATCACACAAATGAACCAGACTTCGGATCTCCCGGACAACGGCTTGTCGTCGGTGATCAAATTCATGGACTACTATCTGGCGAAAGGTATTGAGGCGGTTCTCCACCTGATTCCGAGCTTTGAACAATTTGACGAAGTCCGGTTTCTATCGCATGGTTACGCGATTCAAACATCTATGCTGCTTCAGCACATTTCAACCACGTTAGCGTTTTTGATCGCCGCGTATATTCTCGGGTACCTGATGCTTAAACAACGGGAATTGGCCGCATGAACAAGCTCAGCCGTTTTCAGCGAAAGATCGTCTATCTCGTCGCCATCGCCATCCTGTTATTTCCGCTCTATTGGTTCGGCCATCCGCGGACGACGCAATCCGACGGTGGCAAACTTGCGCAACTTCGCATGGTGCACCGACTGAGCGAGGCGCGGCTTGGAAAAATCAATCCGGCCGGAGCGAGCATGAAACTGGCGACGTTTGGCCTGCACGCTTTTGCCGTTAACTGGCTATGGCTCAAAGCGATTGATTATAAACAGCGTGAGGATTGGGTTAACTTCGACGCGACGCTCGAGCAAATTACGCATCTGCAGCCTCATTTCGTCAAGGTCTGGGATTTTCAAAGTCACAACGTTGCTTTTAATATCTCGGTGAAATTCGACGACTATCGGGACCGTTATCGCTACGTCATCAAGGGTTTCAACTTGCTGCGAAGGGGGATTAGCTACAACGAAGAGCGTCACAAACTGCCCCGTGCGCTGGGCGGCTACGTCAGCCTGAAGATTGGTCGATCGGACGACAAAGAGTTTTTCCGCGTCCTGTTTCGCAACGACCACGACTACCACGCGCCGCCACGCGACCAAAATTACTTAATTGGCACCC
>JAYGDO010000156.1:0-20335 GCA_046582885.1 Pirellulales bacterium
GATGACTCCCGAATCCGTCGCCTCGTTGACTCGCCTCTGGCGGCGAGTGTCTCGGTTGCAGCGTCGTAAACCGTACGGCAGCGGAATTTTTTCTTGGCGGCCGTCGGGATGAACCGTGTTAGCTGGGCGAAGTTGTATGAACCGCCATGCTGACCGCGGCGAGGTTGGTAGTATCGCTGAGGAAAATAAATGTACAGCCAGTCTTTGGCGCGGGTGAGCGCTACGTAAAACAGTCGCCGTTCTTCGGCAATTTGTTCGGGATCTTTTGTCGACATGTCGGAAGGAATATTTCCATCGGCCGCATGGATTACGTACACGGCGTCCCACTCGAGGCCTTTGGCTGAGTGAATGGTACTCAGGATCAAATAATCGTCGTCCAATCGCGGCGGGCCGGCGAGATCTTCCGTTTGAGCGGGCGGATCCAGCGCGATGTCGGCCAGGAACGATTGTCGTGAATCGAACCGCGTGCCGAGTTGTTCCAACTGTTCCAAGTCGCGCAGGCGCGTTTCCGAGTTGTCATACGCCTTTTCCAGCAGAGGCTCGTAGAATTTTCGCACGGCATGTATCTGTGCCGGCAAATTTGCCGGCTTTGAACCGGAAATTCGCACCATCAGCTTTACGAGCTTTAGCCATCGACTTTCGCAAGCCGTGGGGACCGTCACATCCCTCCATGAGGCAAAGTCACCGCTCGCTTCCACGAGTTGTTGGAGTAGCCGCTGCGCGGTCTTTGGGCCGATGCCGGGAAGCAAGACTAATACGCGCGCGCCGGCCACAATGTCTTTAGGGTTCTCAGCCAGCCGTAGAAAACCGAGCAGATCTTTGATGTGCGCCGTTTCGATGAATCGCAAACCTCCGTATTTAACGAATGGAATGTTGTGCCGCGCAAGCTCCGCTTCGAGAAAAATCGAATGAAATGAAGCACGGAACAGAACCGCTTGGCGGCGAAGCGCGAGACCCCCCTCGCGATGTTCGAGGATTTGGCGGATGACTTCGTCGGTCTGTTCATGTTCCGATTCGCAGGTGACCAAGTGCGGGCGGTCGCCTTCGTTGCGTGACGACCAGAGGTTTTTTGAAAATTGATCGGCGGCGCCCGTCATCACATCGTTGGTGACGTCCAAAATTGGAACCGTGCTGCGGTAGTTTTGTTCCAGTTTGACCGTCGTCGCACCGTCGAACTGTTGGGGAAAATCGAGAATATTGCGGACCGTTGCGCCGCGGAACGAGTAAATGGACTGGCAGTCGTCGCCGACGACGGTCAGGCCGCGTCCGTGCGGACAGAGCAGTTGCAGCGTTTCGGCCTGAAGGTGGTTCGTGTCCTGGTATTCGTCGACTAGCACACACTCAAATCGGCTACAGATCGTTTCGGCCGCATCGCGGTTTTTCATCAAGCCTCGCCAGAATAGCAGCAGGTCGTCGAAGTCCAACACGTCCGCCACATCTTTGCGATCGACGTAGGCTTGAAACAGCTTTTTGAGTTGATCGCTATACTCCCCGCACCACGGGAATGCCTCGGCTAAGACTTGGTTCAGCGGCCGCTGTGTGTTGACGCAATAGCTGTAGATCGCCATACAGGTCGCCTTGCGCGGAAAACGAGTCTTGAGTTGATGAAATCCCAATTCAGTCCGCATCACGTTCAGCAGGTCTTCCGAATCGCCGCGATCGAGGATCGTAAAATCGGGGGACAGCCCAACGGCATGGCCGTGCATGCGTAGCAGTCGGGTCGCAATCGCGTGAAACGTGCCCCCCCAAATTTTATGGCTCGGCCTGGTGGGTGCGGCTGCCGGCCGGCGATTGGCAATTTGGCCGAGTAGCCCGTCCACACGGCGGAGCATTTCTGCCGCCGCCCGTCGCGTGAATGTCAGCAACAAAATCTTTCCCGGAGGTGTCCCCCGCTCGATCAGATGCGCCACGCGATGCACGAGCGTTTGCGTTTTTCCCGTGCCGGCTCCCGCGATAATCAACAGCGGTGAGTCGTCGTGCGCAACGGCCAATTGCTGTTCGGCGTTGAGTCGGTCGATGATCGCGGATCGAATCTCGGCCTGCGGCATGAATTGGGCCTCCGTGCGTATTAGGACGGACGCTGCTATTCTACAGTAAGGTGGAATGTCGTTTAAGCATGACCAATGCGGAGGAGGGGTAACCGGTTTATGGGCGAACCTGAGAGATATTATTTGGACAGATGATAGAACGGACAAGAATGCGTGAATTAAAAGGATCATTCTCGACCGTGAGGCGATCCTGTCCGAGGTTCGTTCTTTGCCGTGGGTACCGGGGGGCTGTTTCATGAATGTGATCGAATCCCAATTTGATTTAAAACCGTTCGTGCGCTCGGCGCTGTATGCGCTCGCGTTGCTTATTCTGCAGCCGCCGTTCGCAGTCGCGGACCGGCCAGCGAAGCCAAATATCCTGTTCATCATGATCGACGACTTGGGTTGGATGGATTTGCACTGCCAGGGCAACGAGCGGCTGCATACGCCGAATATCGATCGGCTTGCGGAGCAAGGAATGCGATTCACTGACGCATACGCGGCTGCGCCAGTTTGTTCGCCGACTCGCGCTGCGGTCTTAACGGGTCTCGCACCCGCTCGGCTACGGATTACAAATCACATTCCCGATCAAAAGCGATTCACGCCCAAGGACGCCAAGCTTGAACCGGCGGCGATGCTGAATTATTTGCCGTCCGAGCATGTCACGATCGCCGAACGGCTCAAGGAGGCCGGCTACGCGACGGGCTTCTTTGGCAAGTGGCATTTGGCCGGTTCACGCGTGCCAAAGAAGCAGGGCATGGGCGACGTGCGATACTATCCCGAGCGGCAAGGATTCGACATCAACCGCGGCGGCTGCGCGATGGGCGGCCCGTTTTCATTTTTTGATCCGTATAACCTCCACAATCTACCGGACCGCCGCCGGGGCCAATACATGCCGGACCGATTTGCGGACGAGGTAATTGAGTTTGTGCGAGAGAATCGCGAGCGGCCGTTTCTTAGCTTCCTCTGGAACTACACGGTCCACTGGCCGATGGAGGCCCCGCAGGCGTTGATCGAAAAATATCAAAAACGCAAAGACCTCGGCCGACTCGATCCACGCTACGCGGCGATGATCGAGGCGACGGATCAGTCGCTGGGCCGCATTCTTGACGAAATTGACAGACTGAAGCTAAGCGACAACACGCTGGTCATTTTCACGTCGGACAACGGCGCGTTTGGTGGCGTGGCTGATCTCGCGCCGCTTCGGGCCGCGAAAGGATTTCTTTACGAAGGCGGCATCCGCGTGCCGCTGATCGTCCGTTGGCCCGGTGTCGTTCCAGTCGGTGCGGTTAGCGACGAACCCGTCATCAGTATGGACTTTTTCCCCACGATACTCGACGCCGCGAATCTCAAGGCGGATGAAAAAGTGCCGGTTGACGGCCAGAGCCTGATGCCGCTACTGCGGAGAACTGAAAAACTGAAACGGACGGCGATCTACTTTCATTATCCCAATTACGCGTTCCACGGCGGCAATCGGCTTGGCAGTGCCATACGCGACGGCAACTACAAACTGTTGGAGCGGTTCGACGACGGGTCGCTTGAACTTTACGATCTGAAAAATGACATTGGCGAGAAGAACAATGTTGCTTCCGCAAAGCCCGACTTGGCCGCGGCGCTGCGGAAGAAATTGAAAATTTGGAGGACGGAAACCGACGCCGCGATGCCCACGCCTCGGCGGTAACGTACGGGCGAATATGCTGTTTTTGTACCTCCCCTCTGGAACTCGCGTCATATAGATTGAAGCGTTTGGAATGCGAATAGCCGTGAACTTTGAAAGGTTGCCGATGCACTTCTTCAAACACATCTTTTCGGTCACTTGTTTGTTCACCGTGGCCGTTACCAGCGCCGTTAATAGCGCCGTTATCAGCGCCGCAACGGCAGTCGATAAACCTAACATTATTTACCTGATGTCCGACGAACTTGGTTATTACGAGTTGTCGTGCATGGGGCATCCAAATTTCAAGACGCCAAATATTGATCGCCTTGCGGCCGAAGGCGTGCGGTTTACGCAGGCGCTGGCCGGTGCACCGGTTTGTGCGCCCACGCGCTGCGTGTTAATGACCGGTAAACATGCCGGTCACACGTCGGTCCGATCAAACGGAGGCAGCGCGCCGATGCGCGAAGGTGAGCAGACGATTGCATCGGTCTTAAAGGCCGCGGGCTACGCCACGGGCGGGTTCGGCAAATGGGGATGCGGTGGCCGTGGTTCGACCGGGGTTCCCGAGCGGCATGGATTTGAGACGTTCGTCGGTTATTACGACCAAGTCCACGCCCATTCGTATTACCCGCCTTATATTTTGCGGAACAGTGAAGAGTTGCCGCTCAGTGGCAATCTCGGCGGCAGCACCGGAAAAACATATGCGCATTACGTCATTTATGAAAAAGCTGAGAAGTTTATTCGTGCGAACCGAGACCGGCCGTTTTTCTGTTATTTGCCTTTTACGCCACCACACGGGCTGTTCGATATCCCCGACGACGATCCCTCGTGGGCGGTGTATAAAGACAAGGACTGGCCCGAACAGGCCAAGCGCTACGCCGCAATGGTCAACATGGTTGATCGGCAGGTCGGCCGGCTGCTTGAGCTACTAAAAGAGTTGCAGCTCGACGAGAACACCGTTTTCTTTTTCTGCGGCGACAACGGCGGCAATGACTATTTTCGCACCGCCGACCGGCCGCGAGGGTTTCATGGCCCGAACGTCAATCCCAAGACGGGCGTCGCCTTCCGCGGCCATAAGGGAAACCTTTACGAAGGTGGGCTGCGGGTGCCCATGATTGTGCGTTGGCCTAACAAAATCAAACCCGGACGGGTCAGTGAACACTTGTGGTACTTTCCGGATGTCCTGCCGACGCTGGCCGAGCTTGCCAGTGCGAAACCGCCGAAGGACATCGACGGAATTTCAATCGTTCCGGAATTGCTCGGCTCCCAGGCGGTTGGCCGTCAGCAGCAACACCATGACCTGCTCTATTGGGAATACGGAGGGCATCTTGCGGTCCGCATGGAAAATTTCAAAGGGGTCAAGCCAAATAAAGCAAAATCTTGGGAGTTGTACAATTTGACCCGTGACATCGAGGAACAGCAAAACATCGCCGATCAACATCCCGAGATCGTGGCGAGAATGGATCGGTTCGCCGCATCCGCCCACAAGCCGGCGCAAATTGGCTCGTTTGATTCTTCTGAATTGAACGCGAAAGACCGCCGGGCGAAGTGGGGATCGACTCGCCCCCAGGCGCAGCCGGTCAAGCTCCATCGCCTCGATCCTAGAGGTTTAATTTCGACAAAGAAGTGGAAATTGGTCAGAGCTTCCAGCCAGTCGTCCGGCAATGGCCGCTTTGCCGACGCCGCAATTGACGGCAATCCGCGGACACACTGGCACACGGATTGGTCGAAAAAGCACCCGCACGAACTGGTGATCGACCTGGGCGGCGAGCGTCGGATCGAGGGCTTGCGGATCCTGGCGCGGCAAGACGGCGGCTGGAACGGAGTGATCAAGGATTGCGAAATTTACGTCTCTAATTCCGCCGACGCGTTTCCGGACGCCGCGCACGTTCGGGCCACGCTGAAGAAAACGAAAAAATCGCAGGAAATTCGCTGCAAACCGGTCACCGCGCGGTTTGTGCTGCTGCGGGCGGTATCTGAAGTAAACGGAAACCAATACGCATCGATCAGCGAATTGGGAGTCATCGGGAATTGAACATCCCTTTGTGTCTCTACCCGTCGTCTGTCATGCCCACTCGACCCCTGTCACGCCTTCAACGACTTGACCGATCACCCAATTCTCCAACCCAAATTCGGAAAACTGCTGCCGTACGCTTTCGGCATAATACGGGCTGACGATCACGACCAGCCCGATCCCCATGTTGAAGACGCGATCCATTTCGCTTTCTTGGATTTCGCCGAGCTTCTGCAGCCACGAAAAAACGGGCGGCGGGTTCCAACTCGCTCGGTCAATGAGAACCTTCACGCCCTCGGGAAGGATGCGTTCGAGATTCTCGCACAGCCCGCCACCGGTGATGTGTGCAATTCCGTGTACAACACCTTTAACCCGATAGTGTTCGAGAATCGAGCGTACCGCGCGAGCATAGATCCGAGTAGGCTCTAGCAAAGCGTCCCCCACGGTTTGGCCAAGTTCGTCGACAAAATCGTCCACGCCAAGCCCTGCGATTTCGAAGACAACTTTGCGTGCGAGGCTGAATCCGTTCGAGTGCAATCCGGATGAGGCAACTCCCAGCACGACATCTTCTGCTGCAATCGACCGGCCATCGATTAGCCGGCTCTTCTCGGCCACGCCAACACAGAATCCCGCCAGATCGTAATCCCCCGGTGCATAAAGATCCGGCATGATCGCCGTTTCACCGCCCATCAGCGCGCAGTCAGCTTCAACGCATCCGCCGGAGATTCCAGTTACAAGGGATTCAATCAACTGAGGATTGTCTTCGGCCAACGCGATGTAATCGAGAAAAAACAGCGGCTCGGCACCGCAACAGATCGCGTCGTTGACACTCATCGCGACTAAGTCGATACCAACCGTGTTGTGCCGGTCGCAAAGTTGAGCGACTTTTAGTTTCGTTCCGACACCGTCGGTACAGGAAACCAGGACTGGTTTGAGATAATTTCGAGCGAAGAGTTTGCTGTCAAAGTCGAGCTGAAACAGCCCAGCGAACCCACCGTCGTTTGCAATAACGCGCGGCGTGAATGTCCGGCGCAGCAAACCGGGCAGCCGCGCCATCGTCTCGCGGTAAACGTCCAAATCGACGCCGGCGTCTTTATAGGTTGCTTTTCCCATGAAAACGGAGCCAAACAACTCCGTGCGCGATTCTACGGGTCGCTGGGCGAGACTGTCAACGGAGTCCGCCGGGCGACTACCGAAAGGGACGGGTGGCATCCTGCGAGTCGGCGCATTGTAATTGAACGGGTTTGGTACTTAAATGGTCTAGACATTACCTCAATGAGTCTGAATCGAATCGAGGAGAAAACGTCGATGATTAGCCGTGTCCAGCAGTTGTGTTTAAGAGTTTTGGCAACGGTTGCTTTTGTCGTGATCTGTGCCGGGGTGGTACGCGCCGACCCGCTCAAAGTAAGCAAGTTTGCACCGATCGATGACCTTACCGGGCAGATCGAATACTACATCGAATCCCTTGAGCGGTCGGTCAATGTTGAGGCAGCCGACTACGTGGAGGCCAAGCAGGCCACGGTCGAAAAGGGTGCAAATACCCTGGCGGCGCTCGTCCTGCTGGCCGGAAATCACGATCAGGAAACACCGTTGAAAGCGGCCGCTCCAGCGATGCTGGCCGCGGCCAAAGCGCTCGCCGCCAGCGCAAAAGATTTGCAGAAGTCGAAAGATAACGTGGCGGCGATCAAGCAGGCAGCAAGCGGCGGCGGATCGGGTGGCGCGATCGGCTGGTCTCATGTGGCTGAAGTGGACCAACTGATGAAGCAGGTCTCGACACTCAATGGTCGTTTGAAGCGAGGTGTCAGTAGTTCACGATTAAAAAAGTACGCGAAACGGACAACCGGTTACTCGGTCACGATGGCCGCGATCGCTCAGGCGGCATCCGCCGACGACAGTTACGCCGAAGACGCCGGCCAACTCAAACAATGGAACCAATTTTGTGCAGAAATGCGCGATGCCGCCGGGGCGGTCAACGCGGCCATTCACAAGCAAGATGCGAAAGCCGTCGCCGCCGCGATGACCAGCCTCAAGAACAGTTGCGATCGCTGCCACAAAGTTTTCGAAATCGACGAAGAGCCGTAAATGTCGCGAACAAAGAGCGAGGCCGCATTCGCGCGGGCGCAGTCGCTGATGCCGGGTGGCGTCAACAGCCCTGCTCGTGCATTCGGTGCGGTGGGCGGTAGTCCGCCAGTGATTGCGCGTGCTGAAGGTGCTTATCTTTACGACGTCGATGACAACCGCTACATCGATTATGTCGGTTCGTGGGGCCCGATGATCCTGGGCCACGCACATCCGCAGGTAGTCGTCGCGGTCCAGCAGGCGGCGGCAGACGGAACGAGCTTTGGTGCGCCGACAGAGGCAGAAAACCGCTTGGCCGAGTTGATTGTTGAGGCCGTGCCGTCGATCGAAAAAGTGCGGCTCGTCAATTCCGGCACGGAAGCAACGATGAGCGCGATCCGGCTCGCGCGAGGATTTACCGACCGTGACAAGATTGTGAAGTTTGCCGGCAACTACCATGGCCACGCAGACAGTTTACTGGTCGCTGCCGGCAGCAGCGCGGCAACGCATTCGGTGCCCAATTCGCCGGGCGTTACCGCCGGGGCCGCGGCCGATACCGTTGTTTTGGCTTACAACGATGTGCCTGGATTACAAGCCGCATTCAAGCAATCGGGTGATGACATTGCGGCGGTCATTATCGAGCCGGTCGTCGGCAACATGGGCTGCGTAAAGCCGACCGACGATTTTTTGGCGTCTCTCCGCCAATTGACTGCGGAACACGGTGCTCTGTTGATCTACGACGAAGTCATGACAGGTTTCAGGGTCGCTTACGGCGGCGCGCAGTCATTGCAAGGTATCACGCCGGACTTGACCACATTGGGAAAAATCGTTGGCGGCGGTTTACCGGTTGGCGCATATGGCGGTCGCGCGGGAATCATGGATCAGATGCTGCCCGTCGGAGAGGTGTTTCAGGCGGGTACGCTCAGCGGTAATCCGCTGGCAACCGCCGCCGGAATTGCAACCTTGACGCAACTACGGAATGAGCCGCCCTACGAACGACTGGACGAGATGGCAACGAAGTTGGCTGCCGGATTTTCAGCGGCAGCAACGGCCGCCGATATTCCACATACGGTGTCGCGCGTTGGTTCGATGATGACGCTGTTCTTCAACCCAGAATTCGTTCAGGATTGGGAGGCCGCCGCGCGGTGCGATACAGAAAGATTTGCCAAATTCTTTTGGGGACTCATCGACCGCGGCATCTATTTTCCGTGCAGCCAGTACGAAGCGCTTTTCGTATCCGCTGCGCATTCGGAAGCGGACATCCAAGCGACAATCGATGCGGCGGCCGAGGCGTTGGCTTTGCCCTTCCAATCTTGAAATCAACCGACCGTCTCGGTGTGCCGCGATTCAGTGATTTCGATTGCCTTGAGAACCCCGCGGGCCTTGTTCAGCGTCTCGTGATATTCGTTTTCCGGCACGCTATCCGCGACAATTCCCGCGCCAGCCTGGACGAAAGCTTGATCGCCTTTGATCACGATCGTGCGCAGCGCGATGCAAGTGTCCATGTTGCCGCCGAAATCGACGTAGCCGACCGCGCCGGCGTATGGGCCGCGGCGGTGAGGTTCGATTCCATCGATGATTTCCATAGCTCGCACTTTTGGCGCGCCGGAAACGGTACCGGCCGGCAGGCAAGATCGTAGCGCATCAAAAGCCGTTTTGCCATCAGCCAATTTCCCGGTGACATTGGACGTGATGTGCATGACGTGACTGTAGCGCTCGATCACCATGATGTCACTGACATCGACCGAGCGATACTCAGCGACGCGTCCCACGTCGTTGCGGCCTAGATCCACAAGCATGACGTGTTCTGCCCGCTCCTTCGGGTCGGCCAGCAACTCATCGGCCAGCGCTTGATCTTCTTCGTCGGTCGTTCCGCGTCGGCGGGTCCCGGCAAGTGGACGAACGGTAACTTGCTGGTCGATGACCCGGACCATGATCTCCGGCGAACTGCCGACCAACACTGTCGATGGCGTCCGCACGTAAAACATGAATGGGCTGGGATTCACCACGCGCAAAGTGCGGTAAATTTCAAACGGATGAGAGCGGATTTTTAATTGCAGCCGCTGGCTGATGACGACTTGGAAAATATCACCGGCGCGGATGTACTCGACGCAGTTTTCAACGGCTTCTTCAAAGTGTTTGCGATCGAAGTTTGAAGTGTACGGAATCTCGACTTCGCCGGCCGTTTGAATGTCGGCGGGCCGCAATGCTGGCTGGTCGCCGGACAGCATCTCCACCAACTCGTCGACGCGACGGCAGGCGTCTTCGTAGCACGGCCGTAAGTCATCGCCAGTCACGTGCGCCATCGCCACCACGACGATGGTCTTGTGAATGTGATCGAACACGACCATCGCGTCATAAAATGCGAAGGATAAATCAGGAAGTTGCCGGTCATCTGCCGGCGGGTTGGGAAGATTTTCGCTGTAGCGGACTACGTCGTACCCTGCATAACCGACCGCGCCGCTCGTAAATGGCGGCAAGTCCGGCACTTGGGCGGCCCGCACGCCGCGTACGCGGCTTTCGAGCTCCGCCAGCGGGTCGCCGCTTTCGAACGTTTCACTGCCGTCCGGTGTGCTGACCGTTACTTGAGTTCCGTGTGCTTCCAGTACCATGTATGGTTTCGCGGCAAGAAAACTATAGCGGCCGACACGTTCGCCGCCGACGACACTCTCGAACAGGCAGCCGCATTTTCCACGATCAACTTTGTGAAACGCGCTAACCGGTGTTAACGAATCACTCACCAACCGCCGATACACGGGAACCAGATCGACATCGTGGGCCAACTCGCGAAACGAATCATAATCGGGAAAATGTTGCATAGCGACGTACTTTAACAGTGCAGGGTTGATGCCTCAACCGTTTATGCGTGTCGACGGTTGTTATATTAGAGTCATAACACGCCACGCCTCAGTGAGGTTCGACTTCGTGTGGGCCGGTCCGGTTTCCTTCGATATTGACAGTTACCGGCGTACTGCTAGAATCCTCTTGGCAAGTTGTTGCGGCTGAACGATTTATAATTTTTGCGGTACGACAACGGTGGGGGGCTTGCTCCTGTAGAGTAGCTATCGTGTTCTGTAGCAGGGGCTCATCGGCAGCTTTGCTCTCCCCAGAACAGACTTCCCATGCAGTGCCAAAAATGTGCAAAGACGGCGACGTTCCACATCACGGAACTGACTGGCGGCAAGCCGCAAGAGTTGCACCTATGCGAAGATTGTGCGCGGACATATTTGGCACAGGGCGAAGACGAACCGACGACTGCCCCTACGCTAGCCGGCGTCTTGGCGCACCAGCTCGCCATTGGTCAGACGGCTGAGGAGCTTGCGCGTCTGGATCAACAGTCATGTCCGATGTGCGGCATCACGTTTTATGAATTCCGGAATCAAGGTCGTTTCGGCTGTCCGCATGATTACGTGTGTTTTGCAGACGAGTTGGAACCACTATTGGTGAACATCCACGGCGAAACCGAGCACGTCGGCAAGTGTCCCAAGCATTCGGCCTTTGGCAGCACCGAGCAAACCGAGTTGATTCGGCTGCGTCGCGAGATGAAAGAGGCGGTCGCTGCGGAAAACTACGAACAGGCGTCGGAACTGCGCGATGAAATTAGGCGTATTGAACAGAAAATCGGCGGGGAAATGGGAGACTGACGGCTGTGGATATCGACCTCAGGGCGCTGGCAAATCGGAGCGGTGAATGGCTCAAGGGGGCCGGGCCCGAATCCGACATCGTGATCAGCAGTCGAATCCGCCTGGCGCGCAATCTGGCAGATCACCCATTTATCGGCAAAGCGACAGAATTGGATCGCGAGGAAATCGAAAAGTTGTTTCGCGGTCAGGTTGAATTATTGCAGAAGTCTGGCGAGCTGCATTATCTCGATGTGAACGAACTAGACGGGCTCGATCGGCAGTTTCTCGTGGAGCGGCAACTGATCAGCCGCGAACATGCCGAAAGTCACGGCGCTCGAGGAGTCGCGATCGACCCTGGCGAACGTGTCAGCCTGATGATTAACGAAGAAGACCACTTGCGGATACAGGTAATGCACAGCGGCTTTGACTTGGAGTCCGCTTGGCAGCGGATCGATGCGATTGACGATCTGTTGGAGTCGAAGGTTACTTACGCTTTTCACGCGCGGCTTGGTTATTTGACCGCTTGTCCGACTAATGTCGGCACGGGGATGCGGGTTGGTGTGATGTTGCATTTACCCGCGCTGGTCAGCACACGCCAGATCGAAAAGGTCTTCCGGAGCCTGCACAAAATCAGCTTGGCGGTGCGGGGTCTGTACGGTGAAGGATCGCAGGCGATGGGCGACTTTTATCAAATCAGCAACCAGATCACATTGGGGAAATCCGAAGTCGACCTGATCAAGCAGGTCGCGGACGTCGTGCCGGTGCTGATCAATTACGAGCGTCGTGCCCGCGATTTTCTTATGCGCGAGAGCCACGAAAATCTGCACGATCGGGTCAGCCGTGCCTTCGGGATACTTTCCACGGCGCAGACGATCAGCAGTGAGGAGACCATGCACTTGCTGTCGAGTGTGCGAATGGGAGTTGAACTCGGCCTCTTACCGGAACTGCCAATGCCGAAGGTCAATGAACTGTTCATCCAAACGCAGCCGGCTCATCTACAAAAAATCAGCGGAGGCGAGCTGGATTCGGCTGACCGCAATGTGGCGAGGGCCAAGTTCTTACGGCGACACCTGGGCAACCATGAAGGCTCATCGGGACATGAGCAGAATTAGCAGATTGGTGTTGAGCCCTGTTTCACGCCGCAGCCTGTAGGCAGCCAAGTACAACCTCCGACGGAATCCCAGAGATTCCACGGCTCGCCCGGAATCACAGCGGCCGCAATTATGCCGATGCTTTCGCCGCCTTAATCCTGGCAGCAAGCCGTGACTTGGTACGTGCGGCGGCGTTGGCGTGGATGAGATTATGTGCGGCGGCCTGATCGAGTTTCTTCGCCGCAACTCGGAATGCGGCCTCGCCGGTTTCAACGTCGCCCGCGTCGGCGGCTTCACACACGCGACGAATGTGGGAACGCAGCGTCGACCGCTTGGCCCGATTGATCGTGCGGAGTTTATCATTTTGGCGAAGTCGCTTCTTGGCGCTGTTTGTCGAAGGCATAGTTTTACGAACCGCTCTGAGCTAAAAGTGTGTCGAAATGTTGCGAACCAACAATGGTGACAAAATCGAACGAGTATGTCTAGATGCCTTTGCGCCGAGGCACTTCTCGAATTCTCTGCCCATTTAAGTGGCTTCGACTGCAGGTGCGTATCTTTGCGTTTGCAGGGCCTCGGACCACGCTAATTTGAGAAGCGGCCGCCTGCGACGAAAAACACGCTACGAGGCAGAATTCTCAGCGATTTCGTCGAGCAATTTGGCAACGTCTTTGTAGCCGTAGTCCTTGCCGGCCAGTTCCGATAAAAATTGCTCGGCCGCGTCGTAGTCCTTCAGGCCTTTACACAACCAGCCCGCGCGATAGAGGGCCAGTTTTTTGATGTCCTCTTCCAGTACGCCACACGATTCGACCGCTTCCTTGTAGGAATTAAGGGCCAGAGGATAACGTTTTATCTGTTGGAAACATTCACCCGTCTCGAGCGCAGCAACCGCTTTCTTTCTGGGCTCGTTGCGGGCCTGTTGCAATTGTTCAATCGCCTCGGCGTACTTACCCAATCGTTTTAGCCGAATTCCGAACTCGTACCTCAAACTGTAATCGCCCGGGTAACGGTCGCATCGACTGTTGAAAACCTCCGCTTCCCGCTTATTCAATTCATCCTTCATCCGCTTGTACAGCGAAACGGCTTCTTCTGTCTTTTTGTCCTCGGCCCGTTGCTTCGCTTTGATTAACTCTTCGTGAGCGCGGTGGATTTGGACATCTTCAAGTTCTTCGCGAGCCCGCATGGAACCGGTCGCTTCGAGGCCCTCCTGCATGACCTGTTCCGATTCGGCGAAGTCTTCGAGCTTGAAGTAATAATCCTTCAGTGCGCTGTAGTTGGTGACTTCCTCCGGATGACGGCGGATTTCGCGGCGTAGACGTTGCTCTTCGGTTAATTCGATTGCGCCGCCCGTCTTCAACTCGGTGGCCTTCTTGTCGACACTTACGTCTAGGGACGTTTCGGCCGTTTCGTAGCCGCCCTTGTGGATCGTCTTATTGACGGTCAGCTGGTTGATTTCGCGCTGCAGATTTTGATCCTTGGGTTTCAGCGCGGCGATTCGCTGGAGGCATTTGATGGCCTCGTCGAAATGCGCCACTCGAGCAAACGTGTCGGCAGCCAGGCGGTTAAGGGCGATATCTTTGGGACTGGCATCCAGGGCGACTTTGAGATAAGCAATGGCGCACTCGTCGAGTTCTAATTCCTCGCAGGCCTTCGCCATATCGATTAGCGTTTGTGAGTCCCAGGGGTTGAGCGGCAGGAACTCAAGCCCGGCTTTGACGACGCCGAGCCAGTCCTTTTTCAGCTGGGCTTTTTTGATGTTCGCCTTCTTGCCCGCACCGGTCAGGCTCGCGCCGCGGCTGCCTTTTTTGTTGTTGTTATATTTTTTGATCAGGTTGCTAAGCAGGTTCTGCGTGTAGATCAGGTTGCCCGGATCGCTGCCGACGCACTGTGCGAACATCTGAGCCGCATAGTCGTAGTTCCCTTTGCCAGACAGCATGCTGCCGTGTTCGAAACATTTTTGCAGCCGTTTGCGCTTTGCCGGCGTTAGCGGTCCGATTTTTGGCTTTTCGCCGTTGTCCGTCGCGTCGCCGTCGGTCGACTCGGCTGCTGCCTGCGGGCCTGGGCCTTTTTCATTTTCGGGATTTTTGGAGTTTTTTTTCTGTTTCGAGAACATCACCCGTCCTCTGGCCCAGGGGTGGAATGAGAAAAGAATGGCTGTGGATGGCGAACGGTTACCTACGACGCGCCCATTACAATTGTAAACATGAATGGTAAGGAAAACAACGCGGTGCCCGTGGCCGGGGGCGGGTGTTAAGTGCGGAAATCGGGCGGGCTTGCGAGCCCGCTGGTAGTGCCCCGCGCGAACGATGAAAATAGGATGATAGGTGAAAACCCCGGGCTGACAATCCGGGACGGTAAGGCGGCTGCCGAGTCCGAGTGCAATACGCGGTTCGGCGGGAGTCTCGGCCTCTCAATGCGAATCCGTCAAAGCGGATTCGATGAACTATGCCGGCAACCGATTCAAATTCCACTGGACGCGTTTACCTCGTTGGTGCCGGACCCGGCGACCCGGGGCTGATCACGCTGCGCGGAGTCGAGTTGCTGCGACGGGCGGACGCGGTACTCTACGACTACCTAGTCAATCCCCAGATTCTGGGTCACGCCGCGGCGGATGCCGAATTGATTTGTTTGGGACGACATGGCCAGGGTCGCATCATGTCGCAAGACGACGTCAATTCGCAACTCGTCGAATTTGCGCGGGCAGGAAAGATGGTGGTGCGATTGAAAAGTGGCGACCCTACCGTGTTCGCGCACATCGCTGAAGAAATCGAGGCGTTGACTGCCGCCGGCATCCCTTTTGAAATTGTTTCTGGCATAACGGCGGCAATGGCAGCGGCAAGCTTTGCGGGTATACCGGTGACACATCGCGATCTGGCTTCTTCGGTTGCGTTGGTCACGGGGCAGGAGAGCGGGGAAGGGAAAACGTCGAAGCTCGATTACTCGTCGCTAGCTGCGTTTTCGGGCACACTTGTATTTTATATGGGAGTCACATCGTCGCCGCATTGGACGACGGCGCTGATGGATGCCGGCCTATCCGCCGACACGCCGGCGGTGATTCTGCGGCGCTGTTCGTGGAGTGACCAGCAAACGATCAACTGTACGCTGCGGACCGTGGTCGAAAAAATCCAAGCCCACAGCATCCGTCCGCCGGTGTTGGTCATCGTCGGCGACGTCTGCCGCGCCGCCGCGCGTTCAACTTGGTTTACCGACCGCCCGCTCTTTGGGCAAACGGTGCTCGTCACGCGGCCTCGCCATCAATCGTTAGGGTTGTGCCAACGGCTTTCGGAGTTTGGTGCCGGTTGCCTTGTTCAACCGGCGATCGACATCCAGCCGCCCAGTGACTGGCGGCCGGTGGACGCCGCTTTGGAGGGATTGTCGGGTTATGACTGGCTGGTTTTTTCCAGTGCGAACGGCGTTCGCGGTCTCATGGACCGGATGTGGCAACGCGACGGTGATTTACGATGCCTTGGCGGCGTCAAATTAGCTGTGATCGGGCCAAGAACTGCCGACGAACTGGCCAACTATCGGCTGCGACCGGACGTGGAGCCGAGCCAATTCCGTGCCGAGGCGCTAGCCGAGGAACTGGCTGGCGCCGCGGTTGGAAAGCGGTTCCTTTTGGTGCGGGCCAGCCGCGGCCGCGAAGTTTTAAGCAACCAGCTGGCCGCCGCCGGCGGCGCAGTGGATCAAATCGTCGTTTACGAAAGTGTCGACGTTGAACAGCCGTCGGACGAGGTTCGCCAGGCATTGGTTGATGACAGCATTGATTGGACGACCGTCACCAGTTCTGCGATTGCGCGATCGTTGGTCAGCATGTTTGGCGAACGGCTGCGGAATACCCGTCTTGCCAGCATCAGTCCGGTTACCTCGGATGTGTTGCGAGAGCTTGGATTTCAGCCCGCCGTGGAGGCGACTCAGTACACGGCGGACGGAGTCGTCGAGGCGATCCTAAATGCGGTGTGAGTGCGGCAGGGTAGTTCGTGATCGGTCGCCGTGGCGTCACGGAGTGCCATCGCGTTACAATCGTCAAACTTTACGCGAGCCGCTCAGTACTCAATTGGCGCATTTCCGTCACGCGCGGAAGTTCACGAAGCCGAATCCGGTGAAGGCGAAAGAGCCGCAATGCCAAGTTACCCCGCGAGGTTTCTTCATGCGATTGTTGCCCCCTTCAAATATTCCCCAAAGCACGATTGCAGTTTCCGTCCACCTGCCGAGTCATTGCGAGGCATCCATCGAGCAGCTGCTACCGCTGTTCGAAAACTCCGGCGTAATCGCGACGTGGGGTATCGCCGATCCTGTGGGGGAAGTCGCCCAGCAGATAATCGAAACGAATTCTCGGCATGAGGTTGCGCTGTTGCTGGGGATCGAATCAAATTGGCGTCGCGATTCCCGCGTACGGTTGGAAGCGGCGTCGCGCGACGCAAAGACGATTTCGACGATCGCGGCCAGTAGTGCGGTCGGCGACGACCGGTTGGAACGGCTTGCGAGGTACGGCATTTCGATGATCGCTCGCGTTGGCGCGAACGAGTCAACAAAACGGCCCAGTGTTGTAACTCGTCGATTCGGGCTCTGGGAAGTCCCTGCCGCCATACACATTCCAGCCTTGCCAAAGGCCAGCGATTGGAGAATTCGCCGTACGATCGATCACGCAATCGCGGGTGGTAGGTTTTTGCATATGACGATCGACGTGTCGGCCTCAAATATTTCGACCGTGATTTCTGGCGTGGAACGCGTCTTCAGCCACATTGGCCGCCGGCGGCAGGAACGTCGCATCGTTATGCGTACGATGTCGGAAATTGCCGTTGAATTTCGTCGCCGGCCAATATGCCCGGCCCAGTCTATTTTTCGCGTCGAAGCCTCACTTCCGCACGCGGCTTGACGGGTACTCCGCCATCCGCGAGTTGCAATTCGCCGCCGGTCGTGTTATCACATCGCGGAGTTGTAATTTGGCTGATGAGTGGGCGGATGAGATCGACTGTTGCTGCCATTGCGCTAGTCACCGTTTTGGGGAGTTGCCCGATGTCATCGGCAGCCGAAACTTTTAAAGGCTACGAAGACCGGGTGATCCCGTTTGCGGGGGATGAGCAAAAAGAAGAGATATTTCACTACCGGCTGTTGCGACCGGCTAACGTCGAGCCCGAGGTAAAATATCCGCTGATCGTATTCCTGCACGGCGCGGGTGAGTGCGGCGCGGACAACAAATCGCAATTGCTGTATTTGCCCGAGTCGATGACGCAGGCAGAGCGTCGAGCGAAGTTTCCGTGCTTCGTCTACGCACCGCAGTGCCGCAGTGGGAAGCGTTGGGTCGAAGTGCATTGGGGCGACAAGCAATCAACTTCGATGAAGCCCAAACCGGGCGGGCAGATGCAGATGGCCATTGCGGCGCTCGAGCAGGTGCTGCGGACCGAGCCGGTCGACCGTTCGCGAATTTACTTGACGGGTTTGTCGATGGGCGGGTATGGAAGTTGGGAATTGGCCGCCCGCCGACCGGATTTATTTGCGGCGCTGGCGCCGATTTGTGGCGGCGGCGATGAAGCAACAGCCAAAGTGCTGGCCGCGGTGCCGATTTGGGCTTTCCACGGCGATGCGGATCGGGCGGTTCCCGTAATTCGCTCGCGGCGAATGATCGACGCCATCAAGGCGGCCGATGGCAACATCAAATACACCGAGTATCCGGGCGTGGGCCACAATAGTTGGGGCCGCGCATACCACGACGATTCAGGCCTGCTCGATTGGATGTTCCAACAGCGTCGGAAGTAGCCCGCTAGCCCAATTCGCTTTTGGCCGACCAACTCAGATAGGCCAGAATCAGGCCCGAAACGATGAAGCCGATATCCAACGTGGTGCTGGGCCGGCCAAAGGGCAGTCCCAGCACCAAATCGAGCGCAAACATCACTGCGGCGACGACACCGAAGATAATTCCAAATATGCACACGGCTTTCATCATGGCGGTCGGTTCAAGTGCGGACACGGGCCAAACCCCCAAGTATAATCCAAACCCGACGCTGAGTGCACGGGCCTAGCGAACTGTCGGGCAAGCCATGAAGAAATTGTTTCAATGTCTTGACATCAACCGCCGGACTCCCCGCGATGCCGCCTGAATACCAGCCTATGTCCGGACCTAATTGGGAAGACTTTCGGCGCGAAATGCCGGTTAGTGACCGCTGGATTTACCTCGATCACGCCGCCGTGGCGCCGATTCCGGCTTCAGCCCGCACCGCCATTGCGGCATGGGCCGACGAAGCGGCTTCCGCGGGCGCCGCGCCATGGCTGGAGTGGAACGGTCGCGTCGGCGAGGTCCGCGCGTTGGCATCCCGATTGATCGGCGCCGACCCAGATGAGGTCGCGCTTGTGCCAAACACAACGACTGGAATCAGTCTGATTGCGGAAGGATTTCCTTGGCGACCCGGTGACAACGTGGTCACGCCGGACAACGAGTTTCCCTCAAACGCCTACCCGTGGATGAATCTCCATTCGCGCGGCGTGGAGACGCGGCGAGTACCTGTCGCCGCCGGCGGTCGCGTGGAATTGAATCGGCTCGCCGAAGCGTGTGACGACCGGACGCGAATCGTCGCCGCCAGTTGGGTCGGGTTTGCCAGCGGCTGGCGCAGCAATGCCGCGGAACTCGCGACGATTGCACACGACCGGGGCGCGCTGTTTTTTCTCGACGCGATCCAAGGGCTGGGCGTCTTTCCGCTCGACGTGCACGAGGCGGGCATCGACTTTTTGGCGGCGGACGGCCACAAATGGTTGCTCGGCCCGGAAGGGGCAGGAGTGTTATATGTTCGCCGTGAACATCTCGATCAGCTGCGGCCAATGGGTCTCGGCTGGCACAGCGTTCGACACGAACGCGAGTTCGATCGAATCGAACTCGACGTAAAACCAAACGCCGCGAGGTACGAGGGCGGCACAGCGAATATGGTTGGTTTTATCGGCCTCGCCGCCAGCTTGAAGCTTCTACTCGGTTTGGGGACGACGGCCATCAGCCGGCGCATTCTCGAAATAACTGATTTTGCCTGCCGGCAATTGGAATCGGCTGGTGCGACAATTAGCAGTTTACGAGAGGGCGAGCATCGCAGTGGAATCGTCTCCTTTACCTGGCCCGGTGACATGCAGGCCATTCGTTCGAAGTTCATCGCGAAGAATATCCTCACTAGTTTCCGGGGCGGTTGTCTGCGAATCAGCCCACATGCTTATAACACCGAGGACGAGATCGAACGACTGGTTGCGGCGCTGCGGAATCCCGAATAGATTGAATCGATCATGAGCCAGTCCGATTTGCGAATCGCCGTCTATACGGGCTCGTTTGACCCGGTCACGTTGGGCCACTTGAACGTGATCCAGCGGTGTAGCCGCTTGGTCGATCGGCTGGTCGTGGGAATCGGCGTCAACCTCGACAAGCAATCGCTGTTTACGGTCGACGAACGGGTTCAGCAGGTTCGCGAGGCGACCGGCAAGCTCGACAACATTGAGGTCCGGACGTTTGACGGTCTGGCGGTCGATTTCGTCCGCGAGGCCGGTGCCCGGGTCATGGTTCGCGGCGTTCGCTCGCTGAGCGACATGGAATCGGAATTCACGATGTCGCTCGCCAACCGGCAGTTGGATCCCGACATTGAGACGTTGTTTCTGATGACGGCCGAGAAGTATTCGCACGTATCCAGTTCACTCATCAAGCAAATCGCCGCCTTGGCGGGCCGTGACGAATTGCTCCGCTTTGTGCCGCCGAATGTGGCTGACGAGTTGCGGAGAAAGCTGGCCGGATCGTAGGCATGGAGCACCCCTTCGGTATCTGGAGCCTCGTCCCGCCCGTATTGGCAATCGGCTTGGCGATGGCGACCCGCCGCGTGGTTGTATCGCTCATGTGCGGTGTC
>JAYGDO010000157.1:0-1615 GCA_046582885.1 Pirellulales bacterium
GGTTTCCTGGATGCGCTTTTCGTGCTTGAGCACAATGGCGCCGGTCTGCTCGGTCAACTCGCGGTCGAGCATTTCCAGCAGTCGCTGCGTGGCTTCTTCGCGGTTCAGTCCGGTCACATCGTGCAGGGTCTTTCGCTGCATGTCGAGCAGCTTGGTCAACTCCTCGTTCCGTCGGTTCGCATCCTCGATTTTCTCCGCCAGTCGACGCTGGTTGCTTTCGACCATGCGTTCTTGCTTTTCCAGCTGACTGCCGCGCGCGTCCAGGGCGTCGGACATTTTGTCTAATTCACGTTCGCGACTGTGAACCTTGTTGCGATCTTTGGAAAGCGCTTCCTCACCTTTGGATTTGATCCGCAGCGCGAGTTCCTTGATTTCCAATTCGGCTTCTTTGCGGCGGGTTTCGATGTCCTGCTCGGCCTTCTCGATGATGGATTTCGCTTCGGACTCGGCGTCTTTGCGTCGCAGGTAGTCGAGTAGCTTGATGGTGCCGGCAGCCAGCAGCGCTGCGGCGACCAGTAACGCGACAAGAATCCAAGGGTTGATTTCCATCGTTGTTCACTCCTCATCCACAATTTGCCGGTTCCGTGGCAAGCCGTGGCCGTATTATCTCGATGTTTGCATTCGCCCAGCGGCGAATGGCCAGCGGCAGGAAAGCCTGCGAGAAACGGCCCGCATCGTAAAACGTTGCGGAGGCGATCAGAAGCCAGAGCGATTGTCGGCGTTGATTATCCGAACGGTGGATGACGATAAGTCGATCCAACGCCGGCCAGCGACTCCCGGTTTGGGCGAACACAGCACTCGTCTGTGCCGCCCGGCGGAAAACTCGGCGCCGGAGCAAAATCAACGTGGTTCCAGTTCGGCAGCAGAAGGAAACCGGCGGGCCGACCTGCGTTAAACCAGGCTGTTGTCCGCCAATAGGCCTCCGAGGTGACGCGGGCGAAGCGGAATTGACCAGGCGGCTGCAGAACGCGCCACCGGGAACAAAACAGCCGCACAAATAGTAGAAAAGCGTGCACTAGGAGTCCTATCGTTTCCTCGCCGCAGTGTTGCAACTACCAGACAAGGTTCGTGGCAAATGGTCGTTAATTCCGTCACTCGATGTCGCAATCGCCACCGATGACAAATGATTGACTTTTTGCGTACCAACAATCTACCAGAGATTTCGAAATCTGCAACGGAAGGGTTTTACCGGCGATTGCCGCAGGCATTCAGCGCTGGAAAAAGAGTCTAGCTGACGCGAACGCGAGGTTTTTGGTAGGTTTTCCCAATATTGCGGGCGAAACGCGGGCGGGAATCTTCAATGGTCGGTCCACCGGAACTGGAAGCGAAACTGCGGGCGGCCTGGCCGCCGGATGCCTGGCGGGACGTGACGGTCGTGCTCGCGGTTTCCGGGGGGGCCGACAGCACCGCCCTGCTGCGGGCGGCGGCGCGGTTGAAAGCCGGAGGATGCGGACGGCTGGTTGTGGGGCACTTCAATCACGGAATTCGCCCCTCCGGCGAGGAAGATGAACGATTTGTGGCGGCGGTTTGCGAGTCGCTCGATATTCCATTTGAAATCCGGCGGGGCGACGTTGCCGCCAGTGCAGCGAATGAAGGCGACGGGATCGAAAGTGCC
>JAYGDO010000295.1:0-5567 GCA_046582885.1 Pirellulales bacterium
CATTTTGGTCATTGGCATGATCGTCGGTTTGACGTCAGTCCGCGATCAGGTCGTCCAGGAACTGGGCGATGTTGCCGCTGCAATCGCCAGCGTCAACCAAAGCTATTCGTTCAGTGGCGTCACTGGCCATCACTCGTCGACGGCTGGCAGCTCGTTTACTGACCTCGCCGACGATTGTGACGGAACGGACACCGCTGGTGGCCCGGCTTCGTGCATCGACGTCGCCGTCGCCCCGGCCGCAGAAGGTGCCACGTAATCCGTTTTGCTAGTACTACTCTGAGCCCGACGTCAGATTTCCTGGCGGCGGGCTCTTTTTTTGCGCATTAAGAACTTTACGTTCGCCGGCGAGGACGTAAACGATCCCGAACCTCTGGGCCACTCCAGCGACGATCAGCTCCACCGCCAAGCAAGGCAATTTGAGCAGACCGGTTCTCACAACCGGATAAATCGTCAAATCCGCGATGTTGACAAAAGGAAACATAGGAACTCACCGCTTTCCTTTCGTACCGGTTCTCTGTTTGGAACGGACCGTGCATTTGGAGCATCTGACTGCAGTCGTGCCTCGCACTATCGAGGATTGTATAGGGCGACAGGCAACAACATGTGTGGGGTACACGTCGTACCCGTTCCAACTTACGGTCCGATTATTCTGAAAGGGTAATTAGAATGTATTTGTTAAAGAGACTTTGGAGTGACAACGTTGGTGTTGTCGTCTCCGCCGAACTAATTCTGGTCGCGACCATTTTGGTCATTGGCATGATCGTCGGTTTGACGTCAGTCCGCGATCAGGTCGTCCAGGAACTGGGCGATGTTGCCGCAGCGATCGCTAGCGCCAACCAAAGCTATTCGTTCAGTGGCGCCACGGGCCACCATTCGTCGACGGCTGGCAGCGAGTTTGCCGACCTCGCCGACGATTGCGACGGAACGGACACCGCCGGTGCGCCGGCGTCGTGTATTGACGTGTGTGGAATTGCCGCGTCAGCGGAAGGAACAGGTAGCTAGTCTCCCTCTTTGAGTTGCTTACTGTTTCGGCCCGGTGGTAGCATCATCTGCCGCCGGGCTGTTTTTTTGGTTGCATCTCATTCCCTTGACAGTGCCGCCGGCCCGCGCCAATTAAACTTCACGCAAGTTTGACATTCAGATCACAACTCAACGGCATTCTCGAAAAGTTTGTGGCATCTTTACTCTTTCCACAACTTGCCTTTTGCCAGCGGGTTACACCCATCGCTACTGGCGAAAACAGCGCGCGAACAAGTACCCACCCGTGCTATTCGGCACAACACGTGCAACCGTTATCAGCCGTCTAGGCGTGTGCTGCACCGGGCTTGGGATAAAGCACCGGTGTGGCGAACGGATCCGATTCGCGAGGATTAGCGGAATCGGATTGGCAAAAACTAATTGGCCTCACTCATTTTGTTTAGGGAGTTACTATGCAAGTCTTAATGCGATTTTGGAACGACGATGTGGGCGTTGTGGTCTCCGCAGAGTTGGTTCTCATTGCGACCATATTGGTCATCGGTATGATCGTCGGACTCACAACGGTCCGCGATCAAGTCGTGCAAGAGTTGGGCGATGTTGCCGCAGCGATTGCCAGTGTCAACCAGAGCTACTCGTTCAGTGGCGCCACCGGCCATCATTCGTCGACGGCTGGCAGCGACTACCGAGATCTGTCGGACGATTGCGACGGACCGGACACCGCAGGTGCTCCGCCGTCGTGTATTGACGTCTGCGGAATTGACTCAAGTGCTGAAGGCTCTGGAAGTTAATCTGCTTTCCTATCGCCTGGCGATAGCTTCGGCTATCGCCAGGCACTTTTGTTTCCCTCGGGTTAACGGTTAACAAACGATCGTCAAGGCGGCTTTACAAGTCGGCACTTCGCTTGCCGGACTTGCTCCCACTATGACAAGATACTCTCGCTTATTTTTATCCTCTGGCATGATTCGTTAAACGCTGTGCTTCTCTGCACTTACGAATTATCCCTGGTCGGCACTGCATCGTCGCAACCAGGACAACCGGCAAAATTGGCACGACAGGTGCAAGTTCACAGCCGCGTGGCCACAGGCCCGCAATCTCGGATTCTCGAGTACGGCGGGTTCACGAGATGGGCCAGTGCGCATCGACCAGAAGCTTCGGTTTGTGTGCGTCGGTTCATGGGTAGAAACGAAGAGTCTCATTTAATGTCTAAAAGGAGTAACAATGTATCTGTTCAAACAGCTTTGGGTTGACGAGGCCGGCGTTGTCGTTTCGGCCGAGTTGATCCTCATCGCGACCATTTTGGTCATTGGGATGATCGTCGGTCTGGTGACCGTGCGTGACCAGGTCGTCCAGGAATTGGGCGATGTCGCTCTGGCGATCGCAAGCGTTAACCAGAGTTTCTCATTTGCCGGGGCGACGGGCCACCACTCGTCCACTTCCGGCAGCATTTACGTCGACTTGCTGGACGACTGTGACGGCCCAGATACAGCTGGTGCAGAACCAACTTGTATCGATGTCTGTGACATTCCGCCCTCGGCAGAGGGTTCGGGCTAATCGACACTATTGGCTCAGCTTGGCGGCAGCATCAGACTGTCGCCAAGCGGGCCTTTTTTTGGGGCTGCGGCCAACGCGGGATCGATACAGAAAGCGGGGCGTGGCTCCGTCAATGAACCGGCCCTGCCGGCATCTCGATTTCGAATTGAAGCAGATGTAATCGCTCGGATACGCTGCCGCGTTAACTGTCGTATCCATTTGTTAACAACTCCGTGTACTGCGCAAAAAATTCTTGACGGTTTCACGGGGCCCGCCACGCTTGTCAGCGGCATCTCAACTGCTTTTCATGTAAACGTTTAGAAACAATTACCCTTCCGCCACCCGCTCTGGATTGGCCAATTAGACTGGCTGGTGTTAACGTTCTGGCACGCTGGCTGCTCCTCTATACCCCGACCGTTTAGACAACCGTAAGTCTAATCATGGCTGGCCGTTAACGCGGAAAACACAGGCTCGACGAACACGTGACCTGTCGTTTCGGTCGACGGTAGGCCGCGGACGGAGCGTGTGTATTTCTGTCGCTACTTCTGGACCAACCAATCCGGTATGGCTGTGTCGGCCGAGTTGATCCTGACTGTAGCGATTCTCGTGATTGGGATCGTTCTGGCGCTGATGATCCTGCGGGACCAAGTCGTTCAGGAGCAGCGCAGCGGGATACTGGCCAATCGCTTCGGTAAACCAGCATCGCCTTCGTTTAGTGATGCGATGAGACGTCATACAGTCGCAGCAGGCAGTGTCTCCACGGATTTACTGGGCAATCGTGGTGGACCGGGATGCTACAGCCGCAGATCCAGCCCGGATTAGCGGTCCTCCCGCTTCGACCGAAGGAAACGAAAAGAATATTTAAGTGGATTGAATGGACAGGGCTTCGCATCGTCATCAGGCCTGGCGGGGTCTTTATGTAACCAATTGGCTGACGAAACTTCCATACCGTTGCGAAAACGAGACGGCCGGATTGAAGGTGTTAAGTTTAATTAACAGTCTTCTGGCAAAAAAAATGAATTGCGACGGGAGGCGTCACGAGTTCTTGTCAATCGTAAGCTATTTTTGACTTGTAAAGCCCGTTTTTAGATAGCGTGGCACGGCGTCTGCTCAGGAAAATTAGCGCCAGCTGCCGCGCAAAGCGTCCGCCGCTTTAACGCATGTTTTGTGAATTACTTTTCCAGGTGGAATTAATGGATCCCGTAAAATGTCTATTCTTCGTCGCCGTGGCCGGTTTCGTCACGGTAGCCGCTGTGTCGGATATTCGAACGCATAAGCTGCCGAATTGGTTGACGGTACCGGCCTTGTTTGCCGCGCTGGTGTTTCATGGCATCACCGCCGGCCTCAGCGGTCTGGGTTTGGCCTTGGGCGGGTTTGCCACTGGATTCGGTATCCTTTTTGTGCTGTGGCTGCTCAAAGGGATGGGCGGCGGCGACGTCAAGCTTATGGGCGCGCTGGGCGCCTGGCTCGGTCCGTTACCGACCTTATATGTTTTTGTGCTAAGCACATTTTTTGCCATCTTCGGCTCAATCGGATTGTTCTTTTACGACCTGAGCACGCACGGCTGGCGTAGAGTTCGCCAACGGTTTCTGCCGGCCGCGGTCACAGGCTACGGCAGCAATGCCAAAAGCGAAGCGGAAGCCGAGCGGATTCGACAAAAGCGCGGACTCATGCCTTATGCCCTGCCCGTTGCCCTTAGTACGTGGGCCGTCTTGGCATGGCACGTCATTCGCGTCCAGAGTTGAACCAGTATCGGTGCACGAATACACAAAACGTAACCATTTGGAATAAACGCTTACATCTGCCTTTACCCATTTTCAGGAGTTAGCTCATGTCCCGCATTAGCCCCGGAACGATTATTGTTGGAATCTTCGCTATCTTGTTCGGATTGGTTGGAGCCTATACCGTTCGGGAATATCTGACTCAGACTCAAGAGCCTGTGGTTGTCGCCGAAGAACCCGAAGCACCGCAAGTCTTTCAAATTCCGGTCGCCAGTATTGATCTGAAATCGGGTCGTCCGCTCAACGTCAGCGATGTCGTGATCCTGCGTCTGACTCGCGAACAGTTGGCTGAAAAAGATCTTCCCCAGAACTACATGACCAACCCGCGTCAGATCTTCGACCGCATTCTGATCGGGCCGCTCAAACAGGGTGAAGCGTTTTTGACCACGCAGTTCTATCCTCTCGGAATGGGTCCGAATGTCGCCGACCGCCTGAAACCGGGCTTCCGGGCGATGACGATTCCAATCGCAAATCCAACAACGGTTGCCGGCTTCGTTTCGCCGGGGTCGCTCGTCGATGTGTTGTTCCGCACGTTTCCCAACGCGGAAGGTGAACTGCTGGAAACCACGGTGACCCTACTCGAAAACGTCGAAATACTAGCGCTCGGCCTAAATCAAGTGACCGGCGCAAATACGGCGGGACGTTCGCAGAATACCGTTACTCTGGCCGTTACTCCGCACCAGGCAAACGCACTTAAAGTCGTCGAACAACGGGGTGAACTGTCACTCGTGTTGCGGGGACCGAATGACGTCGTCATGAACGCCGCAGCGCAGCCGCAGACGCTGCAAACACTGCTCGGCCTGAATAAATCGACGTTCTCCACAGAGGTGTACCGTGGCGGAAAATTAGAGGTCAATTCGTTCCGCAATAACGAAACTGCTCCCTCGGCTTTTACCCGCCTCCCCGTCGGCAGTCCGGCAACGGCTCAAACGCAAGTTCCTGACGCAGCCACCGACGAGAACACGACTTCCATCGAATCAAAGGCGGACGCTCCCGCAGCGGACCAGCCAAATTCTGTCCAAACTGAACCGGCGGCGACCGGCGTACCGACGTCGTTGACGCCTGGTTCCTAAACCTTTCAAGAAAACCTATCTGACTAAGTCAAAACCATACGGCTGCCTTTTTGCATGCCGCAACAACGGACTTAAACCATGATGATTACAACAAACCAAGTCGAAGGTGAAGCCACACAGCGGTTAGTCGCCGTCGATGGGGCGGAACTTGAATTCCAACGTATTAAGACGGCGATCCACGAAGAGCTGGTCGAGTCGCTTGATC
>JAYGDO010000365.1:0-7163 GCA_046582885.1 Pirellulales bacterium
TCGTCGATGACCTGCATCGTATGCTCGCTGAACTGCCGCTGTTCGTGAATTTCCTTACCGAGAAACGGATGATCCTCGCTGATATGATATGCCACGGGACCGATGCGGTCGCTCATTCCCCAATGCGCAACCATCCTGCGGGCCAAGGAGGTTGCCTGCGACAAGTCGTTTTCGGCCCCCGCGCTGTATTCGTTGTAAACCAGTTTTTCCGCCGCGCGGCCGCCAAGCATGAAAATTAATCTTGCAGCCAGGTCCGTTTGGTTGATGTTCATGCGATCTTCTTCCGGCAACAACTGGGTTACACCCAATGCTCTGCCACGAGGGATCACGGTCACTTTGTGCAACCTGTCGTTGCCGGGGACAATCCAGGCCAGCAGCGCGTGGCCCGCTTCGTGGAAGGCGGTCATTTTCTTTTCTTTTTCCGACAACACTTCCTCGCGCTTGGCACCCATCAAAATCTTGTCGCGCGAAATTTCAAAGTCATCCATATCGACTTTGTCTTTGCCTTCGCGCGTCGCCCACAGGGCTGCCTCGTTGACGAGATTTCGTATGTCCGCCCCGGTCAACCCAACGGTCCCGGCGGCGAGTTTTTCCAGGTCGACGTCGTCGGCCAGGGGCACGTGCCGCGAATGCACGCCGAAAATGGCAACCCGCCCTTTGTGTGTTGGCCGATCCACGGTGATGTGACGGTCAAACCGGCCGGGTCGCAGCAGCGCCGGGTCGAGCACGTCCGGGCGATTTGTCGCGGCCAGGACGATGACCGATTCGTTTGGCTGAAAACCGTCCATCTCGCTGAGGATCTGGTTGAGCGTCTGTTCGCGTTCGTCGTGGCCTCCACCCAGTCCCGCTCCGCGATGGCGGCCGACCGCGTCGATTTCATCAATGAACATAATGGACGGCGCGGCTTCCTTGGCGGTCTTGAATAGATCACGCACGCGGCCTGCACCGACCCCGACGAACATTTGGATAAACTCAGAACCGTTGATTGAAAAATACGGCACGCCCGCTTCACCCGCCACAGCCCTTGCCAGTAATGTCTTGCCCGCGCCAGGCGGGCCATTCAGCAGTACGCCCTTAGGCACTCGCCCGCCGAGCCGTTGGAATTTTTCAGGATCTTTTAAAAACTCGACGATTTCCTGCAGGTCACGTTTGACGCCCTCCAGCCCCGCGACGTCTTCGAAGGTCTCCTGCTTCTGGGCGCTGTCGTAACGCTGCGCGGGGCTTTTGGTGAAGCCGGAAAGAATCCCGCCGCCGCCCGTAATCTGGTCACGCGCGCGGCGAAACATAAACCAAATCACCGCGAATAAAAGCACCGTCACAAACAGGTAGACGAAAATCAGCGTGCTGGTGTTATCGGTAGGCGGTTCGGCCCCAACGACGAGGTCTTTTTTCGCAAGCAACTCCTTGTGGAGTTCCTTTTCGTCCACGACCAGCGGAAGGTTGGTGAAAAAGAATTCCCGAAAGCGGGCCGCATCGCCCTCCGCTTGGGCGGGCAGCGGTGGTTTTTCGGATTTGGCCCAATTCGGCTTGACGGGCGCCTTTTTGAACTCGCCGTGTATTACGATTCCCTCGAACTCGACCCGCTCGATATTGCCTTCCTGAAGTTGTGAGTAGAAAAAGCTGTACGGAATCTCATCTTCCCTGGGCCCTCGTAGGGAGGCAAACGACATGGCAATCACAATGACCAGCACCGTGACGAAAATGATCGTCATGGCGCTGAATCGCGGGCGTGGCGGTGTCGCGTTTTCCTGATCGCCACGCTTGGGCTGGCTCTTTTGTTTGTCTTTTGGAGATTCGTTTTCCATACAAGTACCTTTGTTCCGCGACGTTGTCTGCCGATGGTCCAAGTTTTATGGAGAATCCGTTCCGTAACGAAACGGTGCGGGAAGTCGCGGGGCACAGACAAATATGCCATATCTGTCGGCAGCGGTCTATCGGCGACCTCCCGCCGGCGGAATCGAACGGACCTAATTAGAGATCCGCCCGGCAAAATCGGTACTAGAACCGCGATTTATGGCCCCTCGCCATGAAACCGGCGATTGAATTCCCGGGGGTCGAACGGATCGCGAGGCTGAAACGCTTCATTGCCGAGCTTGGGGACAAATGCTGGAGGGGAAGGTGGATTGTTGTCGGTCGCTGAACGGTCGCCACTGGCCGCTGGCTTGACGGAGATAGCTTGCGACAATGTCGGTTGGGTGTTGGGCAGCGACTGCGGTGGGACGGCCTTCTTCGGCACATTCGTCACCTGTAATACCCAGGCGGCCAGGCGTTGGAATGCTGGACTGGTGCGGTCGACCACGATCAGCGATTTCGGACCATGCGGTTCGCAGGCGGCCTGTAAGATACGGCTTGAGCCGGGATGTTCGGCATCGACAAAACCAAGTACCGCGTGCAGATTTCGCAGCGTCATACGGCGCGGCGCGGCGCGGCCCCGCGGAAATCGCATCAAACGAAAGTCGTTCTGGGTCTTGCTGCCGTGACAAGAACTTGCGGCGCAACCGTTGATCAATAGCGGCTGAATCGACTTTGTGAACGCTTCAATCGATCCGTGCGGCATGCGGCGGACCAAGTCATCGAATTTGGGCGCGGCGGCAACTTTGCGTTCGCGATTTGATGCCGGAAACTTGGCTGACGGTTGCGAAGCAATTTCCAGTTGTCGCTCAACCGCGGCAATTGCTTTGGAGTTCGGCGATAAGCTGCGGGCCTCGGCCAACTCTGTTTTTGCCTCCTCCAGCAGTTTCTGGCTGAGGCACCACCGCGCCAGCGCCAGTCGATCTTCGACGTCGCCAAAGCGAATTGCGGCGCGTTTGCGCAAGTATCCTTCGACAATGCTTGTGCAAACGTGCTGGACTTCATCGGCTTCGAGTACGATCTGTCCGTGCGGCAGTGACACACAGAACCGGTCGCCTTTCCTGACGACGTCGCCGGTCAGTGTCTGACCGTTTTTTAGCAGCAGCACCCGTTGCACCGGTTCTTCGAATTGCGCCCCGGCGGTTGCCGGCCAATGACCAATGATTGCCGAAACGGCCACAAACAGACAAAGGCGAAATGCTACCACGGTCAACGCGCTCGCAGGGGATGATGGCACGGAAAACGAAGAGGGCCGGACGTTAGGAAATTGAGCCAGGGCCGTCAAGCCAAAAACTCCGCCAGCGGCTCGGTGATAGCAACCGCTTGGCCGCGAAACTCAGGGATCGATTGTGCGTAAACGGATCGACCCCAGCCCGCATTTCGCACATATCTCGATCACCTGCTGCACCGAGTCAACCGATGAATCGCGGCCAGCGCGAATGATGACGACTGTCTTGACGGTGGTTTGATCGGGGGCTAACTGCTGTTTAAACGCTTCGATTTTTTCCCGCAGGCCGGCGAGTTCGTACGGCAGCCCCATGAATTCGACGCGACGATTTTCTTCGATCGTTAGTGTAACGCGATTCAGTCGCAACGCTTCGTCTGCCACGAAATTGTGGATATTTTGCTTCAGCACTATTAACGGGACCGATCCGGCGCCGAGTACGGCGTCGTGGAATCGGCGGATATCAAATCCGTCGAGCAACTGCGATTCTGCAAATTTGCGGAGTTCGCGAATGGTCAGTTCGCCGATTTTGTAGGCCAGTGCCTGCCCCGGCCAACTGATGTAACGATCGACTTCCGAACGGATGTTGTGCATTGACAGGGCCGTGTTATTCGCCATGAACTCGATCGCCTGCTGTCGCGTCCAGCCGAAATAGTGCATGCCCGAATCGACCACCAATCGGCAAGCCCGCCACATTTCATAGTTGAGTCTGCCAAAGTTGCTGTACGGATCCCGGTAAAAGCCGACTTCCAGCCCCAGTCGCTCAGCGTAAAGCGCCCAACCTTCGACGAAGGCCGTAAACCCGTCGAAGCGGCGGAACATCGGCAGATCGTCGATTTCCTGTTGAATCGCGATTTGCAAATGGTGTCCCGGCGAGGCTTCGTGCAGTGAAAGCGCTTCGATCGAATAGAGCGGGCGGCTCTTGAGGTTGTGCGTGTTGACGTAGTAATAACCGGGCGTCGCGCCGTCGCCGGCCGGTTGCTTGTAATACGCGGCCGTCGTTTGCGGGGCGATATAAGCGGGCACCTCGCGGAGGCCGAACGGCGTCCGCGGCAGATGGCCGAATAACTTGGTCACCTCGCCGTCCATCCGTTTCACGACGTGGGCCGTTTCCTTCATCAGTTCTGCGGCAGTCTTGGGATAAAACTGCGGATCGGTCCGCAAGAACTCGACGAACGCGTCAAAATCGCCGTCGAATTTAACCTGCCTGATGATGTTTTCCATTTCGCCGCGGATGCGTTTGACTTCGGCGAGTCCCTTCCGGTGAACTTGGTCGGGCGTCAAGTCGAGCGTCGTAAATTTTTTAACCAGAAAACGGTAATACTCCCGGCCTCGCGGCAGCGCCGAGGCGCCGATCGACGTGCGGCAGGCGGGGACGTATTCGTGTTCCATGAACGTTAGAAATTTGCGATAGGCCGGAACGAGGCTCGACTCGATTGCGGTCCGGGCCTTTTCCCGGAGTTGCCTTTGCGACGCGGCGGCAAACGATGGCGGCATGTTCCGCAGCGGTTCGTACATCAGCGACCGTGTCGGATCATCGACGATGTGCGATTCAATCGGCTGGCGGTACGCCGCCAGTACAATCGCCGGCAGCGTAAGCCCTTTTTTGATGCCCAGCCGCATCAGTTCGATGTGCTCGTCCGTGACTCGACTGAACTGGCGGAGCCTGGCGATGTAATTCTCGTAATCGAGGACCGTCTTCAGCGGCACTTCGTTGCGCAGTGGAGGAAACGCAATGTGAAATCCCCAGCGGTTCGTGATCGGCATCAGATAAGTTTCAAATTCGGACTCGTCAATCGCGTCCCTGAGACTGCGCCGAAAAATGTCGTAATTATTTTTCTGTTTGCGGCCAAGCGGTTTACGGTCGATGGCATCAAGCCGTTTGAGCAATCCGCGATTAGCTGTTTGACGCGCCAGGTAGTCGGCGACGCGGTAGCTGGCGAGTTGGTCGTTGCGGCGATGATCGCCGATCCGCGTGGCGAAGACCGGACCCGCTTTCATCCGGAATTCCCAAGCATCATCCAGCAGTTGCCGGATTGCCTTCGACGCCGGCCTGGCGGCCGGTTGGTCCGCCGAATTGTCCTCTTCAGCGTGGGCGGCCAAGCAAACCACCGACAGGCAGATAAAGCTGGACGGCAGGGATAGCTGCAACATGCAAGAGTCCTCAATGGAACCGGTAGCCGGTGCCGACGGCTGAAATCCGCCGCCGCTTATTCTACAATGTGCTGGCGGAGGCCGACAGCAATACCGCATTTCAGCATACCGCCAACAAGTTGGAGCACCGATCGATGAACCGCCTGGGGATGATTTACCTTCAACTCGCCGTAACGTTTGCCCTCGCCGCGCTTTCGAACGATAACATTGCGGCCGACGACGAACCGATCAGCCGCATCGCCTTGGGAAGCTGTGCTCGCGAAAACAAGCCGCAGCCAATCTGGAACTCGATCGTGGCGGGTCGCCCCGAGCTGTTTCTGTTTATCGGCGACAATATCTACGCCGACACGGAAGACATGGCGGTGATGCGGGCCAAATACGCGAAGCTCGCCGCGATGCCCGGTTATCGAAAACTAAAAGCGATCTGTCCGATCCTGGCTACCTGGGACGATCACGATTATGGTGTCAATGACGGCGGCGCCGAATATTCGAAAAGAGCAGAGTCGCAACAGGTCTTCAACGATTTTTTCGCGGTCCCCGCCAACTCACCTCGCCGCCAGCGGCCCGGCATTTACGAAGCGCGGGTCTTCGGTCCGCGGGACCGCCGCGTGCAGGTCATCCTGCTAGATACCCGCTACTTTCGCGGGCCGTTAAAGCAATGGCCCAAGGGTCGGCGCAAAGCCCACGGCCCCTACATGCCGAATACCGACAAGTCGGTCACCATGCTCGGCGACGCCCAGTGGAAATGGCTCGCCGCCCAGCTCAAAGTGCCGGCCCAGATACGCATCGTGGCGTCGAGCATACAAGTCATCGCCGGCGAACACGGTTGGGAAACCTGGGCCAACCTGCCGCACGAACGGGCGCGCTTCTTTCGCCTTTTGGCTGAAACGAAAGCCAGCGGCGTGATCCTGATCAGCGGCGATCGGCACAAGGGCGAACTCTCCCGTCTCGACGCCAAGAACAGCGGCACCGGCTATCCGGTTTATGATTTGACCTCGTCGGGCCTGAACCAAGGCGGTGGCGGCACGGACGACGAACCGAACCGCCACCGCATCGACCATTTTTTCAAAGAAAATTTCGGCACGATCACAATCGACTGGCAGAAGAAGGATCCATCCATCACGCTGGCGATTCACGATTTACGGGGGTCACCCGTTTTCGCGGAAGAGCTGCATCTAAGCGGCCTGCAGGCGGAGTAAATCGGCGGTCGCCCCGACTTGCCAGAGCTGTTGCCTACAATAGACAGCGGCTCTTTTTCGTTGCTCTCTTTCTTTAACTTGACTGCTGGCAAGAGTTTCTGGCAGCAACTTGGCCGTTTGATTAACGCCACTGTTGCAAAAGAGTTCACTCCGCTCGCGTGACCCAGACATTGGCAATCTCGCGAAGGTCGTCGGTCGCCTGCTGGTCTTCGTAGAAATAGCTGTGTTCGAGCTGAACAATCGTAGAGTTGAGTTCTTCGTGCCCTCGTTGGTCGAGACCGTTCGTGTGCTGAATCTGACGCAACAATCCGAGCACCGTAAATGGCGTAATATTCTCGGGCACGTGATATTTATGTTGTTCTTTTGCTTGTTCGCGACGCGGACGTAACCATAAAAATGCCCCGCATCCACCACACGCGATCACCACGATTGAGAGAATCCAAATCCACGCCTTACTTGTCTTGCCATAGCGTTCGCCGAGCACGACTGTCGACTCAACTGTTGCCAAATCGGCGTCATCGTAACGTTGATAGATGGCTTCTTTAACTTCCAGCTTGGGACTACCGAAATCGAATGTCTTTGGCAAGTTAGCCAGGCTTTCCTTAGCTTTCATGGTGACCAGCCACGTCCGTTCGCAGACTACAAGACTCTTTTCTGTCTCAGGATCAAATCGGGAAACAGAAACGCCCTGATCGTCGGTTTCGACGATTTCAAACAGATCGTCCTTGAGTTCA
>JAYGDO010000177.1:0-13088 GCA_046582885.1 Pirellulales bacterium
CGGTTTCGGACGTTGCGTCCTCCTCGGCTCGCCGCAGCGAAGCGACCTCGCAACAGCCCGATCCGGCCGCGCTGGCGACCAGTTCTCGGGCTCGGGTCGCCAAAGGGCGGACGATGGCCGAGGCGCCCACCTCAACGCTGCTGGCGCAGGCCCAAGACGCTGCGATCGCCACCGGCGTGGCGGCGCCCAGCGACATTGAAGCCACCGCCAGCGCTGCGCAACGGGATGCGTCGGCCGCGGAAACCGAAGCGACCGTCACCGCCGATGCCGGTAGCACGGACTTCGACACCGGCCCAACTCAGTTGGCGTCCGAGTTCAACACCGGCCGCGCGGCGGGGGGCGGCGAACCGGAACTTCATCAAGCGACCCAATCGCCGCGTGCCTCACGACTCGCATCGGCGGGTGGCGCGCAGGTCGCCGCGATTAATGCCGAAGTCGTCGCTGCGGAAGTCGCTGAAGCTGAAACGGCCGACGGCGGTGGGCAGCCGGATATGGCCGCCACGGAAACGGAGGTGGCCACCGTGAGCCGCACGGCCGATTCCGCCACTGCGGCTGCCGAACAGACGGAGGTTGCCGCGGAAACCACGGCAGCCAGCGAAGTTGTCGGCGGCGCACCGCAGTTGGCTGCGGCCCGTGCGCCGCGTAGTACGGCGGCCGTGGCTTTTTCGGGTGCGGCCGCGGGCGGCGGCACAACCCAGCCGTTACGACAACCTGCGGTCAATTTTACCGCCAATACTCGCGCTGATGTGCCGTCTGTGGAGACCGCTATTGCGGGAGCGGGCAATACGAAACCCGAGAGTGTACAGGTTGCCGCCGGCCCAGTCGCCAGGCAGCAACCGCGCCAAGGCGCGAACACCGGCGCCGCGCCGCAATTGACAGCCGACGTCGCCGACGCCGGCGGTGCGAAGGCTGCGACTGCTTCGACGCAAGTCGCGGCCGCTGCGGCGAGGGAGCGAGCGGCGGCGGCGCAGCCACGTTCGTCCGCCAGCACACGCGCCGGCCGCGGACCGCTGGCGGCGGGAGCGGCGCTGGCGGCCGCTAGCACACAAGTTCAAATACCGGCTTCAAGTACCGGTGAATCCGCTTCGCCGAGCGATTCGGCCGCGGCGACATCTGAAGGCGTCGTCGCGAAAATCACTCGGACTCGTTCGTCCGCCGCAGCGGATGGCGAGGCGGCCGCGCCGGCGGCCGTAGCCGCCGCAGTAGGTGCCACGACGGCCGCCGCAAACAGCGGTGTCGCGTCACCGGCTAGCGCCGCACGGGGCCGGCCGACGCCCGACGCGGTCGCATTTGCTGCCGCATCCGCCGGTACGTCAGCAGGTCCCGCCCGGCCCCTTCGAACCGTTGTCGCCAGCGGCGGTCCATCGGTTCCGATTGCTGTGCCGTCCGCAGTAGTCGCCGCGGTCGGCGACCAGGGTGAATCGGCGCCCGTTGAAGTCGAAAAGACAGGCGTCGCCCGGACGAACGGCCGGCTTGGCGTCGAAGGCGCGCCGGTCAATCAGCCGACCGGGGCGGCCGAGGGTGAAGTTGCGCTGGACGCCAAAAACTTTGCGGCCAGCGGCCTACAGCCCGGCGCCAGGCCGGAAGCGGAGGCCGGCGGACAGCCCGGACCGGACGCCGCCCGCGCCGGCGGCGGCGCCCCATTCAAGATCGCGCGGCAGGCGGCAATACCGGGCGTGACCAGGATTGTGATTGAAGAGGACGACGTTGCCACGGGCGGGCCGGAGTTTACAACCGGCGACCCGCCCATGCAATTTGGCGGCGGTGAGGGCGCCGTCGCCCGGCGGGAAACCGGCGGCGCGCAGTCGCTCGTTGGAGCCCGGCCCGGTGATGGAGGGCTTGGCGATCAGTCGGCCGCAGAGGCGGGAAGCACCAGCCGGAAGTCTCAGACGCAAAGCGACGTCGTCGCGCTGGCCACCGATGTCCGCTTTCAACAGCGCGATATCGGTGGACCGAAGTTTTCTGGAAACACCCATGCGCGCGACACCGGTGGTGCTTTCGAAGGCCGCAAGCGGCGGTTTGGTGTCGACGGGCATCTGGGATCGCTTCCCAACGTTGGTCCCGAGATTATGTCCGGTCTGGAGTTTCTGCGTCGCCATCAATCGGACGATGGGAGTTGGAGCTTTAATAATTTGGGCGTCGGCCGCGACGGCTATGCCAACGAACGCGCGGCAATTCGGTCTGACACCGCGGCGACCGGCTTGTGCTTGATGTGCTATCTGGGCGCGGGCTACGACCATTTTGATTTTGGCGGCGAGTACACTCAAGAGATTCAGGGCGCTTTAAAGTGGCTGTTGGATCACCAGCGGGAAGACGGAAACCTCTACGTTGACTTGGATCCACAGTCGAGCGCAAGCGCGGCGCTGTACAGCCACGCAATCGCCACGATGGCACTGTGCGAAGCGTATGGCATGACGAAGGATCCGAAGATCAAGGCCGCGGCGCAAAAGGCAATTGAATTTATCGAAGCCACGCAGCATCCAGAGCGAGGCGGCTGGCGGTATGTTCCCGGTAAGTCATCGGACCTTTCCGTTACAGGTTGGATGATCGGCGCTTCGAAGAGCGGCGAACTGGCCGGGCTGAAGGTCAAAGCGGAAACCTATAAAAAGGCGTTTGGGTATCTCGAACGGTGCGTGGATCAAAAGGGCCGGGGCGCGATTTACGTTTACAACCCCAATGCCCCTTTAGATCAGCGCCAAGGCCGCTTGGCGTCGCGGTCGATGACGGCGGTTGGGCTGCTGATGCGGTTGTACGAAGGTTGGAATCGTGACCGTAGCGAAATGAAACGGGGGGCCGATTACTTGCTGGAACAAATGCCCAGCTCCACAAACAGCACGGTTCGCGATACGTATTACTGGTACTATGCAACGCAGGTGATGTTCCACATGGGGGGTGACGTTTGGGAACGTTGGGAGCGGCAACTGCACGAAGTGCTTCGCCGAACTCAGGAAAAATCGGGCCACTTCGCGGGAAGCTGGAATCCGCTGGCGCCCGTAGAAGACCGTTACGGCAAGCATGGCGGCCGAATTTATGTGACGGCCATGAACTTGCTCTCGCTGGAAGTCGATTATCGCTACCTGCCGTTGTATCAAGAAACAGGGAAGTAGCGATCAGGCGGCAAGCCGGGGTGCGGGTGAGGGCCGCGGCGCGGCGACCCTCGTTGGCGGTTTTGGTTCGGCTGGCTACGGCCCGCGTAATTCCAGGCTCGCGTGCAACACCTTGTCGATGCGTGCTGCAGTTTCCGATAAGTGGGCGCGGGAATAGTCGTCCAGTTTGATCTGTTTTTTCTTCAGTACTTTCTGGATGTTGTTTTCCAGCGTCATCAATTCCGCATAGGCGATGGTGTGGCAATCGTCCGGCGCGCTACTGTTGCCCATCGCAAGATTGGCCAGATGCTGCAGCAGCATCCGCTGTAGATTGCGGCGGAGGCTGCTGATGGCCGGCTGGCGATTCGTGTACGCCCCCGGCTCCAGTTGTTCGATTTCGGAGAATATCGCCTTCCGCAAACGCTGGATCAACTCGGTTGTGGTGAACGCATCTTTGTCGCCGGGGACTTTTAATTCAGAATCGTAGAGCCGCGTCAGCGTTATCGACGACAGCAATCGGCTCAGGATATATTGCTGCCACATTCTAATGACACGGTGCACGGGATAGTCGGCCCGGTCCGTCAGCGAAGTACCCCAGTGAATCCAACGCGGCGAAGCGAGGTGATTGTACAACTTTGGTGGAAAGCGAAACGGTTTGTCCTTGAAGACCTCTTTTTCGAGCAGCTTCAGCGCCTCCCGCTGCCGGTCGGCAGCGACAACGACGAACGGTGGCCGCGCGTCCTTGTCGCCTTTGTGGTGCCGATGTACTTCGATGCCGCCGATCATCCGCGCCGCACTGTCCATCGCCCGCCCGTGAGTTGACAGTAAAATGCCAAAAGAGCGGCGGGCCTGGTAATAGTTTTCGCCTTCCTTTGTCACGCGATCGACCAGTCCCGGCATCTGCTGCGCAACAAGTTTGGCCCGATGACGGGCAAACTCGATCGGGTCCCTGCCCAGATCGAACCGCTCGCTCAATGGATCAGGATCGATCGAACGCGTGTCCTCGTCGCTGGCGTAGGAGAGTCCCGATTCCCCGCTGCGTCCCGCGATTTTCTTCAGATGCGGCAATTCACCGCCCGGCGAACCTCCGGGTAATGGCTTATAGCCATATTCGACGGCCCAGTAGTCATACGCCCCAATCGTCTGTGGGTAATAGTCGCCCTGTGATCCGCCGTCGAGCACCATATTGGCCGGAATATAGTCCATCACGGATGCAACGGAGCCATGTTCTGCGACGTATTTCGCATCGTTGAGTTGTTGGATTGAGAGATTCGTGCTGGCCTTGAAATTATGACGCAGCCCCAGTGCGTGACCGACTTCATGCATGATCGTTGACCGCAACTGTTGCACGATCAGTTTTTCAATCTCGTCCGGACCCGATTTGCGGGCCAGGACGGTTGCACCGAGTTGCAGTTCGCGGGCCAAGCCGCCGTGAAGTTGGCACCGGCAATCGAAGCCGTGCCTTTCCAAGTCACGCAGCGGGACCAAATCTTTGCGGCTGGCGAGATCGCCGGGCTGGGCATCGCCGTGATACGTTTCGTACAACTCTTGGGAAAAGTGAACGTAGTCGGCGTCAATCAGGATGTCGGAGTCGAGAATTTCTCCCGTCGTCGGATTAACGCGTGACGGCCCGTAGGCGATGCCTTCGCCCGCCGTAATCCAGCGAATCGTATTGTAATTGATGTCCTCAGGATCCCATTCGGCACTGTCGGGTTGTTGCCGGACTTCGATCGCATCCACAATACCGGCCTTTTCAAAGGCCTTGTTCCATTCCAGTACGCCGTCACGGATCGGCTTTCGATATTTGAACGGGACGGTGTTTTCGATCCAAAAAATGAGCGGTTTTTTGGGTGGCGATTTTTCGGCGGCGGGATCCGCTTTGGTAATGTGCCATCGGTTGATAAAGCGGACGAATCGGTCGTGATGTGTCTTTTTCGAATAGTCCATCGTCGCGGTGACGAAATACCCGACGCGGTCGTCGGCCAGTCGCGGTACGTAGCCCGTTTTGGACAACTTGCTGATCGAATAGTGCACGTTGATGGTCACCGCCCGCGAATCGGGAACCGCGACCAAATTGCGGCTGCCGCTGGACGAGTAGGTTGCCGCGACTTGTAATTCCGCATTGTCCTTGAAGGCTTTTACCGCCGACCAAAGCGATCGCGGTTTGGAGAATTGAAACCCCGGCATCGCCTTCGATATTTGCGGCAGGTCACTCAAAAAGACCAAAGACAGATCGACGAGGTCGCCGCCGCCCGGCCCTTTGGTCACAATGGGCAAGCTGAATAAGATGCTGTCGGTGTACGCATTTTGCACCGCGCCGGCTTGCGGACTACCGGTATTCGCGCGGAATCGCAAATTGCGGCGCACAATCAAAACGCGATTGTCGACTTTGCGGAATTGCCAGACCCAGTCTTCATCGTTTTTCCAGGTCATTCCCGGCATCAATACGCCCTGACCCACGCCACGGGCGATGGAAATGAGGACGATGAAGTTGGTGTTGTAATGGCTGCTGCCGAGTTCGGCGTACAACTTCGTTTCTTTGCGATATAGCTTGAACAGCCCGTCGACAACTTTTGCGTCCTTAAGCAGCAAGGAATGCGGCGGTGGTTTGGGCTTGGTAGTCGTCGTCGCAGCCGGCGCTGTTTTCGGTTTCGCCGGTTCGGTCGCCTGCTTTGTGCCGTCACTCGGCGCCGCGGTGGGTTGTTCCTTTGAATCCGGCTCTTCGGCTCCTATTGACGCGATAGCGGTCAATGCCACAACAGCCAGGAGTATGGCACACCGCAGCGGTTGGATTTGCGTGAGAGTCATTTGGCTGCTCTTATTCTGGTGCATGAGTCTTACTGGTAGGACGAATTCAGGAGGAGTTTAGGCAAGCCGCCACTGGGCGGACTCGAGCCTGTAAAATATAGCCTAAACCCTCTGATATGCGAGGTGCGCGGCACATTCGAAACAAGCCCTACATTCGTTCCACTTCGGCCCGAGGTGCGACTTTGCGCGTTGGGTGCGGGGGGCCCAGCGGTCATGGCGAGAATTCGAGGGTTGCCGAGAACGAACGGGCTCAGAGGTGGAAACTGAAAGTCTCGGCGATGAACCGATAGATGCGGTTGCCGAGCGTACGACTGGACGCATGAATTTCGGCGTGACCGCGCAAGCCGACGTGCAATTTCCCGTCGGGATCGTTCAGCAGCACGCTGGCTTCGTAAGACGGATTCATCGGCTTGTCACGGCCCGTGGCCTGATCGGTTTCGGTGAGAACGCTGTACCCAGCGTGAGTCGAGAGGCGACCCGGAGTGAATTTCATATGTTCGGCGGCGATTTCGTTAAGTGTTTGTCGTTCAATTGTCTCGGCCGCGCGGTAATCCAGCTTGAGGTCCACCGTCTGCCCTTTCATCACAAACGGCCGATCCGATTGATCCACCACGAGCACCGCTTCCATTTTGGTGGGATCGCCGATCAAACAAAATGTCTGGCTGGCCTCGAGTAACGCGCCGATGTTGTCAGGATCCAGCGGAGTACCCGACCAAGTGGGCAGCAACCCTTCGGCATTTGGCCGCCCCGAAACTAACTCGCTCGGAATGACCGTCCCCGCACACGGGGCGCGAAGTTTTAATCTCTCGATATCCTGCTTTTTCTGATCGCGGCGCTGCGCCAGGCTTTCAAAGCTCTCTTCCGCCTGCCGAAGTTCATTGGCCGCCTTTCGGCCATCCGCGCCGGGAAGCAGTTTCCGCAGCTGCAGCGCTGCAATCCTCGTTTCGAGCGCCTCCACTTCGCCCTCTAACTGATACAGGTCTTGTTTCACCTTTAAATTTTCCAACTCGGCCAGAAGCTGACCCTTTTCGACTTTTTGTAGGGGCTCGACATGGACCTTCTTCAGTATGCCTGGAACTTCGGTATTAATGTGCACTGCCTCGTAGGGCTGGATCTGCAGCGGACAAATGACCGAATACGGCAACTTGACAAAGCAGATGAAGCCGACGATGGCAGCAATGATCCCCAAAGTCGCGTACAGTCTCGGACGTTTCACTTGATGAATCCTCCCGGGAATGGAGAAATACTTGTAGAGTTTCCAAAATGGCATCACGATCAGGCTGTACAACGACCCGAGCATGATAATCTGGCCGACGATCTGCAATCCGTACGGCTCGAACACCTTGTACAGGAACGTCAGGATCATAATCATGATAAACCAGCGATAAATCACGGCCGCGATTGTGTACAGAGCAAACGCCCACTGGTTGCGCTGCGGCAAAAACGGATCATCCTGTTCCTCCAGGCCTAGGCACCAATTACCAAGCTTGCGGCTTAGGATCGACGTGGCTTTCTGCCGCATATTTGGAACTTCCATGATGTCGGACAGAATATAATAGCCGTCGTACCGCAACAGCGGGTTGCCGTTGAACAGAATCGTGCTGACCGACGAAACAAACATCACGCTCAGGCAGACCTGATTGAGCAGTCCCGGTTCGGTAAACCACCAGATAAACGTGCAGAACGACGCAATGACCAGTTCCACAAACATCCCCGCCGCGCCGATGCCTGCGCGATGCCACTTATTGGGCAGCATCCACGAGTCGGATACGTTGCAGTACATACAGGGGGTCAGCACGAGAATCATCAGCCCGATTTCGTGACATTCCCCCCCAAAATGTTTACACGACAGCCCGTGGCCGAATTCGTGTAAGATCTTCGTCACCCCCAGCGTTGCCATCAGCCAAATCCAGTTTTCGCTGGCGAAAAACTCGTGAAATGACGGCAATTTGGATTGGAAGAGTTCCCATTGGACCCCCACAAGCAACAGCGCGGAGAGCCCCAACAGGCAGCAGAAAATCAGCACGCCGCGGGTAAAGAGCCATGAGATTTTGGGGTACATCCAGTTGAGAAAACGATCCGGATCGATCCCCTTAAACCGCAGGGCGAGAATATTTGTCCACTGCCCGATCAGCAGCTTTTTGCGTTTTTCGGACCGTTGTCTTTTGAGCTGGTCGCCTTGCCCCGGGACGTCGGCAATCAGCAGTCCGTTCTGGTACAGATTGCCCACGAAGCGGGCGATTTCCTCGACGTTGATCTTGCTGGGAGGAAATTCTTCCTCATATGGATCCTTCATCTCGTCGAGGCTCGTCGTGCCGTCGAGCATGTTGAGAATAGCGTATTCTTCTTCCTGAAATCGAAAGTAGTTGAGCCCCACCGGTTCCTTGATGATCCAGTACGCCGTCCCCAGATAAATTTGGCGTTTGGCCGCCAGATCACTGCGACGGCGGATCGCCAGGGGACGGGAAGAGGCAGAAACAAGACTGTCGGCTAGGGAAATCACGGTATGGAGGACAGGGGATAGGCTTCAGGGGTCGGAGAAAGTCCGCTACTTCTTCGGGCGTTGGGAAATTTGCTTTGGCGCCAATCGGTCGAGAACCGTAACCTTGGCCGGCTGTTCCGGTTGCATGAGCCAGATTCCGTTGTCGTACTGGTTTTGGAATTCGGCTTCGACTCGGTAGTCGCCGTCCTGTAGTGGAACCGGGCTGACAAAGGTCACGCGTCCCTCCAGCTTGGCCGTTTTTCCTTTGTCCGCTTCAACGGTGATTGTCACGACGTGGTCCTTTAGCAGCGGACGGCCGTCCGTCTTGACGTTCAAAAACCCGCTCACCGTCAGTACGTCCATTTGCACGACACGTAGAATGGTCTCGCCCTCCTGCACATATTCTCCCGGGTGCCTCGCAATCTCGACGACCACGCCGTCCAGGGGCGAGACGATTTGGTGATGCCGCAGCACCTCGTTGGCGATATCCAACTGCGCGCCTCGTGTCCCGACGGTGAACGAGGCAATCTTCATGTTGAATCGCTCGTTTTCGATCTGCAAATCCGCCCGCTCGGCTTGAAATTTTGCGCGGCGCACGTCCGCCGCCGAAAACGCGCCCGGGGTGCGGCTGTTGGCCTCAACCATGGCATCGTATTCGGCCTGTGCGGCCTTGGCTCCCGCATTTGCCACACGCACGCCGACGTCGATGGTCGCCTGCAAATTAGCCGAATCCAACTGTGCCTGCGCAAAGACAACATTTGCTTTCGCCTCGATATCGTTAAGCGTACCCATCACGGCGTCGGTGCCGACAATGCTCCCCTTTTGGACGGCCAGTTCGTTGATGACGCCCTTGCTGCGGGCGGGGACCGCGATGTCTTTTTTCAGCTTGATGAAGGCTCCCCGCAGTTTATATTCTGCGGCCGAGCACTTGGCCCCACCGCAATGCACAACCGTCCCGACGGCGAAGCACAATAACAGACTGAGTGATTTCATGACTGATACTCCTGGATCAACAAAGGGCCCCATGGGCCCGGTCACTCCGAGATCGCCGATGTCTGGCGTCACGGCGTGCTGGCGGCGACTTTGCCGCGGTTACGCTTACAGCTTGAAAAGAAGTTTACGGCACCAATCGATCAGGTCGTGGAACCAGACGTATCCAATTGCCTGTTGGCCGCAATAAAGCTTGGCCGTTACGTCGGTCCCTTCCGTCACCGCGTCCGATTTGATTTTGTCTTTGTCAATTTCCACACGAAACAGCACCGTGTTTCCGTGTTCGGGCCTGAGTTCGGCCGTGGCCTGGATTTCCTTAACGGCTCCCTCAAGTTCGCTTTCCGGATCACTCGCCAAGATGTACGTGACGGGTATGGCCTGGCCCGGGTTGTTACGCATCCACTGATCGATGTGTCCCATGCGGTGATCGCCGACGTACAGTTCCAATTCCCATTTGCCGGTCGGGTCGGCCACCGTCAACAAAAGCTGGCCCGGTTGCACGGTCCGATTGACCAGACGGTTTTTGACGTCCCAAGTCAACACTTGGCCGTTGATCGGGCTGGCAATGTCGAGTTGCTTCCGTTGTTCGTAAAGTGGAACGAGCTGATTTTCGTAGCTTTCGAACAGCTTTCGCTGTTGCAAAAACTCGCTTTGCAGGCTCTGTTTTTCACTCGATTGCAGATCCGGACTTTGCAGCGTGCTCCGCAGCGCGTTGACCAGCTCGCGCGTGGTATCCCGCTTGCCCTCGGCGTCGGCGATACGGCCTTCCAATTCCAGGCTCGTCATGCGAATGATGACGGCGGCTTCTTTGACGGCATCCTTGTGGTCGACCAGTACGGAACTGACCAACCCGCCCGCCTGTGCATAAATATTTTTCCGCAACGCCGGCCGCAGTCGGCCTTCGGCGGACAACTCGAAATCCACTTTCCAAAAACACAGAAAGAGAATGAACAGTAAAATTGCTGAGCTGACGAGAATTGTCTTCGGCAGCGTTCGAGCTTGAATAAGCCACTTTGTTTTGCCGATCGCGCGCCAAACAGGCATCAAGAAAACACCGTCATGTTCCAGTGAGTTTCCCAACGCGGCGGCCGCATGGCCCTTGACGACGTCGACTCGCTGCAGCGTGCGATCCTGCAGCTGTGCCGCGTCGTATTGCTCGACAATCAGCGCGCCGAGGACTTCGTCCGGCTCCGCTTCGCGCGGATCGTCCTCCGGCTTTACCAGGTCCTGCGTTTTCGGTTTCATCAGTGGCAATACGCCGACGACTTTGGCGTGCGATTCATCGACGTATTCGTGCACCGCATCCTCGATCTGCGGCGGCATGTCGGTCGTATCGCCCGTGTACCACATGGCGTCGCCGGTCGCCACGACGCGGGTCGCCAGTCGCCCTAACATCGTGGAAACATTCGACCGCTTGTCGATCAAATCCTGATTACTGATTGCTTCGATCTTGCACTTGCGGCCGTTATAGATTGCGAGGCTGAGGCGATCGCATTCGATCAGGCGGCGGCCCTCGTTGACGACGGTATAGGCTGTTCGGCGGGGGTCGAGACTCTCATGTACGGCGCTGGTGAAGCGTTCGAGCTGGCCCCAGAAATTCTGGCGGTCCTCGAAATGCCGCAGATCGCGTTTTGTCAGGTAGTTGCTCGCCAAATCACAAAGCTGCAGCAAGAACCGCAAATAGCCCCGCTGCGTGACCGGGCCGGCGCCGGCCCGTTGAAAAATCTCAACAACGCCCCGCGGTTCTCGATCGCTAGTCACGGGGCCGAGAATCAGCAGGCATTCGGTCGGGTTGCCACCCTCTTCGGCGTTTTCGCCACCCGATTGTGGTGCGACCAGCATGCCTTCCGGCTGATCAATCGCTTTGTGCAGTAACCGTCCGTGTCGCTGCTGGCCTTCTTCGTCACCAATCAGGCCGGTGGCCTGAAGGTTGATTTGATATTGCAGATCGAGACGACCGCTGGGATCCTTCGTCCAGACTGCGCCACCGGTGGCTACCAGTGCCGAAACAGCTCGTGACAGCAGCGCTTCGTAGAATTCTTCGGGCGCAACGTCGGACTTGGACAACTGTGCAATTTCCGCAACCATGTTGCGGACTTGCTGCTTAGTTGCCTTTACATATTCGGCGTCAATCGACGAGGATGATTCGGTAGACATTTGGTTATCTTCGGCAAATTCGCCACAAATTCCCCAACCGCAGAACCAGACCGACCCCCCCCAGGGTTGGACGCTAGCGAAGCATCCGCAAGTTCAGCCTAGCGAACAACCCGATATCCCGCCATACGCGGGACACAAGTTGCCACCAATTATACGATTTTGACGAGAATTCACCGCCGATTCAGCGGGTGGAAACGAAAATAGGTTTGCCCAAGCTGCGGTATTGTCAAATCTTCCCAATAGTTCGGCGTGTCAATAGTTGGAAGTCGGCGCGCGGTAGTGGTCCGTGTCGATCGTACGGAACCATTCGAGGGTCTTTGCCAGCCCTTGTTGGAGCGGCACAGTCGGCTCCCAGTCGAGTTTTTCCATCGCCAGCGTGATGTCGGGTCGCCGACGGACCGGGTCGTCCTGGGGAAGATCTTTGTAAACCAGTTCCGACTTTGAGCCGGTCATGTCAATCACGACCTCGGCCAACTCGCGGATCGAGAATTCGCCGGGATTGCCGAGATTCACGGGGCCGATGAATTCATCCGATCCGTTCATCATGCGGAGAATTCCTTCCACCAAGTCGTCGCGGTAACAGAACGACCGGGTCTGGCTACCGTCACCAAAGATCGTGATCGCCTCGCCCGCTAGAGCTTGCCGGACAAAGTTCGATACGACGCGGCCATCGAAGGGGTGCATGCGGGGTCCGTAAGTGTTGAAAATCCGCGCGATGCGGATGTTGACGCCGTTCATGCGGTGATAGTCCATGAACAGCGTCTCCGCCGCCCGCTTGCCTTCATCGTAACAGGCTCGCGGACCGATCGGGTTGACCGCGCCGCGGTAGGACTCGGGTTGGGGATGAACCTCGGGATCGCCGTAGATTTCGCTGGTGGAAGCCTGCAGGATTTTTGCCCGGCACCGCTTGGCCATTCCCAGCACGTTTATCGCGCCGGAAACCGATGTTTTAATCGTCTTAATGGGGTTGTACTGGTAATGGCCCGGCGCGGCCGGACAGGCCAAATTGTAGATTTCATCCACTTCCAGAAAGATGGGCTGCGTCACGTCGTGGCGAATCAAATCGAAATTCGGATGATCCAGCAAATGTGCGACGTTGCTCTTTTGACTCGTAAAAAAATTATCGAGGCAGATCACATCATGCCCCTGCGCGACGAGCCGCTCGCAAAGGTGTGACCCCAAAAACCCCGCACCGCCGGTGACGGGTATGCGTTTGATCGTGGACATGGTATTCGGTCGTCTATTTCGGATAAGGCATTATGCTACCAGACAGGGGTGGACTTTGCCCACCGCCAGTTGGCATTTGGACGGCCCCGGGACATTTTAAAGCGGACTTGGCGGCCACATACCAGACCCTACGATCGCAAATCGCGGGAACAAACATCCATGCGGAAATCCGCCTCCGAGACTTGGTCGCAAAGGTCCATCAATCGTCCCGGCAGGCCGCACTGTTCGATCGTTTTGAAACTGCCGTCCCAAAGCCGACCGAAGACCAGAAATCTGCATCGGGAAACGACAAACTGGTCGATTGCCGCGTCAACCGCGGCGCCGCTGTCGCCGTAATA
>JAYGDO010000408.1:0-3186 GCA_046582885.1 Pirellulales bacterium
GCCTGGCTCTTTGCGCAAAAGCGGAAGCCGACCGAGGCCGAGAAATCCGCGGGGATGTGAAGCATGAAAGTATCCAGACGAAACTTTCTAATCACAAATGGAGCGGCGTTATCCCGGCCGCTGCCGGACCCATTGCCGACGAAACGCCATCCGCTGCGTCACGGCCTGGCCATTTTGATACTTTTGCCGGCGTTCGCTTCTGCTGCGGCCTTCGGCGAGCCGTTGAAATGGAATGCAACCATCGCGGGCCTGCCCCCCAACTCCATTTCCGGTTCCGCGACGACGATGACCTTCGAGAACAAGTCGGATCGCAAGGTGAAGATCTTCTGGGTCAAGTACAACGGTGAGCTGAAGTCCTACGGGGAACTAAGGCCCGGCGCTGCCCGCCAACAGAACACCTTTGCCAATTCCAGTTGGCTGATAACGGACACGGATGAGGAGCCGTTGGGATACTTTCGGACGACGCACAGGGCCGGAATCGCCATCATTCCGAAACATACCAGGAAACCTGTCCTGCGAGCCGGAAGGTATACATCGCGGTCGAAAGCCGACGCGGTCCTCTGGCAAAAGCAAATGCGGGCCGCGTTTTTTAAGTTACTGCGGATGCAAGATTTGGTCTCTGGCCAAAAGCCCAACCCGCTTGCCGCGAAGGCGCTCTCCTCGAAAGACCGGGGGAAGTATCGTTTTCAGGAAACGGAAATCAGCAGCACGCCGGCGAGCCGCATCAAGGTCGTGCTCACATTGCCGAAAAACGTCAGCGGCCCGTGTCCGGCAGTCGTCGCCATCGCCGGGCATAGCGGCACCCGTCATTCCTGTTATGAAGCGGGCGGTTTTGCCTCCCTTCTGGCAGAAGCGGGATACGCAACGGTTTCGACGAAAATCAGCCAGCACAGCATACGGGAGAGGGACCGCACCATGATGGGTGAGCGGTTGTGGGATCTGATCCGCTGCGTCGATCTGCTCGCGTCGCTGGCCGAAGTCGATGCCAATCGCATCGGCTGCGCGGGAAATTCGTTGGGCGGCGAGATGGCCATGTGGCTGGCCGCAATGGACGAGCGGATCACGGCCACGGTCAGTGCCGGCTTTCTGACCCGGATGGATCAGCTGGAAAAAAACCACTGCCGCTGCTGGAAATTTGCCGGCCTGAGGGAACTGGCGGATTTCGCGGACGTGTACGCGTTGACGGCGCCCCGGGCCTTGTTGTGCCAGAACGGTTTGAAGGAGCGTTCCACCTGGTTCACGGTTCCGATCGCCCGCGAAGCGCTGCACGATATCCGCCCGATTTACGCGGATTTCGGCAAGCCGGAAAACCTGCAATTTCTGGCCCACCCGGGCGGCCACATCATCGAGGTGCCGAGCCTGCGGATCTTCTTCGAGAAACATCTGGAAGGCCCGGACTGACACGGGCCAAAGGTTCGCGGCCGCCGGTCGGTCGGCAGCATCCGCCCGCCGCCGACCGGAAGCCAAAACAGACCTCAACCTTTTTCAGTAAGGGAGATATCCTGTGAGCAAATACCGCCGAAAAATTTCTGTAATCTCCCTGGCCTGCACGCTGCTGGCCGCATCGGCGGCCTCCGCGCAATCGCTCTACCAGCCCAGGCTGGTCAATAACAAGGACCAGACGTTTCACGACTTTCCACTGGGCGTTTTGTCCGCGACCGGGCGTCTTGCTGGCGGAGAGCAGGCGATCTTAGTGATGGACGTCGGCAAGGATGGCGCCGCGGCCCGCGGCGGGTTGGCTGTGGGCGATCGGATTGTTTTGATCCGCGATCAGCAACCAGCCCCGTTTTCCATGAAAACAGACGCCGGCCTGACGGGACCGCAACAAGCGCTGGCCGTCGCCATCGAACAGGCATGCGCTGCTGCGCCGCATCAACTTCAACTGACCGTGTTACGAAAAGAAGAAAAGATTCCGCTGAAGATCAGCGTCCCCGCCTCGCCCGCCTTTGCGGGTTCTTTTCTACGGCGCTGTGCCAAGCGCGAGCAGTACTTGGCCGGCATTGCCGCCCATCTCGTTGCCGCCCAGCGGCCGGATGGTAGTTGGCAGCCGGGCGTCGGTGGTGACGCGGATGTTTACATGTCGGCCTTTTGCGGCCTTGCGGTGCTAGCGGCCAGCAGAAAAGAGTACCGGTTGACGATCGAGCGGGCCATCGCCTTCATCCAACGAAAGAGCATCGCATCGATTAATCCGGCCGACCCGAAAGTTGGCCCCAAGAGCTGGCAAGCCGCCTCTTCGGCAATTCTGCTGGCCGAATACCACCTAGCCACGGGTGAAAAGTCCGTCCTCGGCGACCTGGAAAAATGTTGCGACCTGCTCGCTGCCCGCGTCTCCGGGCACGGTACGATGGGGCACCACTATGTCGTCGGATATGCCGGTGGGGGCTTGGTGATCATTAACACGCAGGCGCACTTGGCCTGGGCCTTGGCGGCGAAGTGCGGCTACCAGATCGACACCGCCGCCTGGGATCGGTCACTCAAGGAAATCCGCGGCTCGATCGACAAAAAGACCGGTGCCATCGGCTACTCTTCCCGCGCGCCGTGGAGTCCCGACATCGCCGCCCGGACCGGAGCCATGGCCGCTGCGCTGGTGATTGCCGACCAGCACCCCGAGCTGGCCCGGAAGTTTTCGGACGCCTTGGTCACCTACCAGGGGCGGATGCGACACGCGCACGCAATGTCGTCCATCGGTCTCATCTACGGTATGTCCGGGATTAAACTGGTTAGCCCCGACGACTACCGGCAGGTGATCCGCAAGTGGCAACCCTACCTGGAACTATGCCGCAATGCAGCCGGTTCGGCCGCGTATTTTGGTGGCAAACGAAACTACGGCGGTGACGAGTACCTGGGCCTAGCCCCGATTGGCAACGCGACGGTGGCCCTCATGCTGGCTAGTGCGGAGGAAAGACTCTTCCTCTACGGCGGCGTCAAGAAAAACTGGTTAACAGCGACGGCCAAGTAGCCGCGGCGAGGTCTGGCGATCGCGGCTAAAGCGATCACCGGTGTGCGTGCCGGAGCGTATCCTGATCAGCAGCGTAACCCGACCACCGCGGCTTCGTGGCTGCGGCGGCGCCTCAACGGCGTTCACGACGCTGTTTTCCCCGCAGCTTCTCGAAGCTCTGTCCGTACGCCGCCAGCGAGAGGACCTTGCTGTCGTCATCCACGGGAGGATTCAGATAAACCCGCCCG
>JAYGDO010000420.1:0-4052 GCA_046582885.1 Pirellulales bacterium
GCACGTCTTTTAAGCGCAAGGTCATGGCAACGATTAACGTCGTGGGCGACCAGGTGATCGGTGATTAATCGGGGCGACAGATGAACAACCAACGCTTGCGCAATGCCATTGCCTTTGCGTTGATCACATCGGGCTCCGTCACGGTCGGCGAGGAGACGACTGAGCATCGCCCTTTGCCGACAAAGGTCGTCGAGATTCCGGCCTATCGAATCGACCGCGAGCTGCGCAAGCAATTGTCCGTAGGGATCCTTGTTTCGTTCACGAAAAATAAGCCGGGAGCCGTTTCGACGGACATGCGGGCCGCCCGGCTGGCGGCGCTGCATGTCGCGGCCAATTCGCCGCCCAGTGTATTTCTTTCGCCCGGCCCCTTCCGGGCGACGTTTGAAGGCTTTTTGAAACTAAAACTGAAGACCGAATGCGTGCTTAGTTTCGCCGGTCGTGGAAAGGCCCGGCTACTGATCAACAATACACCGGTATTGAGTTCGGAGGGCGGCGACCTGCGAGGCGGAGGCGGAGCGACCGTCGCGCTGGGTAAATACAATCAAATACGCCTGGAGTACGAAAGCCCCGGCGACGGTCCGGCGGAGTTTCGCCTTTACTGGAAGTCGGCGGAATTTGCGCGAGAGCCCGTTCCGCCCAACGCCTTGATGTACAACGCCACAGACGCTCGCCTGCTCCAGGACGAACAGCGCCGACGAGGCCGCGAGTTGTTTGCCAATCATGGCTGTCACAAATGTCACTCGGCCAATACGCCCGACCTGGCCGCGGCGGAAGTAATGCCGGATTTGAAGAAGCAGGGACCGTCACTTGACGAGGCCGGTAGCCGGCTCAAGGCGGCGTGGCTGGTTGCCTGGCTGCTTGAACCTCATGCACTTCGCAACAAGATCACTATGCCGGCACTTTTCCCGGAACCGACGAGCGCCGCCGCCAAGCGCGAAGCGGTAAACATCGCCGCCTTCGTCGGTGGATTGGGATCCGGCGAAGGAAAGGAATCCGATCTGGCAGACGCCGACGCCAGCATGGGTGGAGAATTATTCGAGACACTCGGCTGCATCGCCTGTCACCGACTGACTGTCGAGGGTGACGAACCGGATGAACTGGGACGAATTTCGCTGCGGCATGCCCCCTTTAAATATCAGCCCGGCAGCCTGTCCCGCTTTCTGCGGGCTCCTCGCCGGCACTACCCGTGGAGCCGGATGCCGAATTTTCAATTGACAGAATCGGAGGCCCTGTCTCTGGAAGCTTACATTCGCCAGGGAGCCGACGGACGCATGATCGATACTCCAGCGGCATCGGCCGGCGATACGGATGAGGGCAAACTTGCGTTTGCGCGCCGGGGCTGCGCCAATTGCCACCAAACCGGTGTCGAGACGGTCGATGCCGGTGCCAAACGCGCTGAAGCAGGCCCGCAGGCCGAGTTAAAGGGCTGTCTTGCGGCGGATGCGACTGGCCGCGGGACCGGAGCGAATTTTAGCTTCGACATCGCCGCGCGGGCGTCTTTGCTCGCCTTTCTTAAAACCGATCGCTCGTCACTGGCACGTGCCAGTGTCGCTGAAGCCTCGCAGCGGTACATTCGTCAACTGAATTGCGTCGCCTGCCATCGGCTCGATTCGCTCGACAGTGACCTGGCTTACGCCATCGAGGAATTCGGCTCCGGAAAGCCACAGGATGACTTGCTGCCGATTTTGACATTCGCCGGCGAACGGTTGCACGCGGTCTGGACTGAAAAATTACTGACCGGGCAACTCACCGCCAGACCGCGGCCCTGGCTGAAAACACGCATGCCTCTGTTTCCGGTCCGTGCCAGCATCCTGTCACGTGGGCTGGCCGCGCAGCACGGATTTTCCCGGACGGAACAGGTGGATCTGCAAATCGACCGGGAGCAGGCCAAGATCGGTCAGCGATTGACGGTCAAGGATGGAGGGTTTGATTGCATGCAGTGCCATGGCGTCGGCGGCCAGCCGCCAACGGCGACCTTCGACGCCCGGGGTGTCAATTTGCATACGACAGCCGACCGTGTTCGGCACGAGTATTATCGGCGGTGGATGTTCAACCCGCAGCGTTTCGACCCCACGACGAAAATGCCGCGTTATTCAATGGATGGTCAAACGACGTCGCTCGATCACATTTATGCCGGCGACGCAACGAGACAATACAGTGCGCTGTGGCATTACATTCAGTCGCTGCGAGCCGTATCCCTGCCTGAGGGCAAATCTGGCCAACATTAAGAGGCGGCCTTTTTCTGTTTGGCTTTTTTGCGAACGTCTTTTCGGGTGTAGCGGTTCAGGACTGCCTGCAACTGCTCATGGACCTGTCGGGCGACGGAATCAAGTTGCCCCGCAGCCAGCGGGGACTTTTCCAGCCGGTCGCTTGCGGTATCGAAGAAGCGGCCATCCTTATACAACTTATAGCGTTTGGTCCGAGCCGACTCGCCCCCCTTGGCTTCTCCGACTTTGCCATTGCGGTAGTACCAGCAGTAAACCCAGCGGCGAGGATCACCCGCCAGGCCTTGTAGCTGCGGTACAAAACCTCGACCGTCGATTGAAAGTTTCGCGGGAACGTTTGCGCCACCCAGTTCGGCGAGTGTCGGCAACACGTCGCTGAAGTCGATCAAGTCATCGCAAACGGACGGCTTTTTGATAACGCTCGGCCAACTTGCAATCAGGGGTACGTGCGTGCCGGCGGCCGTCATCAGACCCTTGCCGCCTTGGATATATTCACCGTTCATTCTTGATTTAATGCGGACGAATGTTCCGTTGTCGCAGGTAAATAGAACGAGCGTGCGGTCGCGGATGCCTGTCGCCTCCAGCTTGGCAACAATCTTGCCGACCATCTTGTCGGTGTAGGCGACCATATCGCCGAAATAGCGGATATTGCCGTAGCCTTTCAGGATACCTGCTGCCTCAGGATTCCAGTCGCTCGAATCGGGTGTCGGCTCGAACGGCCAGTGAGGCAGCACCATCGGGTAGTAGGCGAAAAACGGCCCCTTCTTATTGCGCTCGATGAAGTCGCACAAATAATCGCTGACAATATCCGGTCCATACTGGCCCGTCGTAAAATCAACCTCCTTGCCGTTGATTTCTAATCCCGGATTAGGATACCGACTGGGCCGGCGGGAGAGTTGCCAAAGACACTGTCCGTCGAATCCAAATTTTTCAGGCGCCTCAATCCCTCCACTCAACTGCCATTTACCGACGATGCAGGTCGCGTAACCGGATCGCTTGAGCAGGTGGCCGAACGTCGTGGCCTGCGGTTTGAGCAAGCCGAATCGAACGTAGTTGCGACTGTTGTAGATCCCGGTCATGATCTGCACGCGCGAGGGCGTACAGATCGGCTGCGAGTAACAATGCGTGAACCGCATTCCCGTTGCCGCCAGTTTGTCCAGCGCGGGCGTTTTGTAGGACTCGCCGCCGTTCGCACCGACGCATTCGTATCCCATGTCGTCGGCCATGATCAAAACGATGTTGGGGCGATTGGCTGACTTGGCGTTAACTGGTTGCGCATAACTTACTTGTGCAGCAATCGCCACAACCAGCGAAATGGCCAGCGTAGTTATTCTGTGTAGTAAATGAGGCGGGAATGACCGGCGGCAACCGGCCTGCGTCACGGTAAGAAATTGAAACACGATGCATCCTCTCATTCAAATCGCGCGGGCGCTGCGCTCGATTCTCTCTCTCGCTCACCGCCGCGGTCTCAGTGTGTGCAAAAGACCAAGGCGGCAACCCGTTTGGCGGCCCCTTGGCGTCAAGGAACCGAAACCGGCTCCGGCCTCATTGTCTTCCCATCCATTTCCACAGTCAATTCCTGGCGGCAATTGAGAGAGCAACGAAAGAACAAACGACCAATGGCCAGGAATCGAAAACGACCTCGCCAGCAGCACGGCTCTGCCCGACATTGAAAACAGGGGGACTCGTGATACTACAGGCGAACCGGATTGCGAAGGTGCGTAGCGACAATCACGGTGACGTGCTCCTAGGCCACGACTTTAGGTCAGTTCCCGAATCGGTTTTCCAAACGGCAGCAGCAACTGTGGGCGGCCCGTGTAGTCATTG
>JAYGDO010000469.1:0-10084 GCA_046582885.1 Pirellulales bacterium
CGAAAATGCTGCGCGATGGGGCGGTAACGATTCAGTCACCGGCGGAGATGCGGCGGCCTTGCAGCGCTACGACGTCCAAGGCTGTTCACTTGGCGAACTTGCAAGACTTGCCCGGCGCGAATTGCTGTCCGCCGCGCATCGCTACTCTGTTTCGTATGGCGACGTGGGCGCGACATCATGCGCGGAAAGCGGTGGCGAAATTCTGGCAAATCCGCTGCTTTCGGGCGATGCGTCTCCGCTTCAGTCCCGTCCTCCTAGGGTTGCAACCGATTCTTCCATTTCGGAAGACGTACCTACCATTATCTCGGGCCATCAACCCGAGCTGTTTCATCCCGGTGTTTGGGCAAAACATTTTGTGGCGGATCGGTTGGCGTCCACCTGTCGCGGGGTCGCGATTAATTTGCTGATTGATTCGGATATTGTCAGAGGCACAACGATGCGAGTGCCGGGCGGATCGGTCGATCGGCCATTTGTCGAGTCGATTCCGTACGACACACCGGTCGAGGGAATTGCCTACGAAGAGTATTGCGTCAGGGATCGTGGAGCGTTGCACAGTTTCGGTCGCCGTGCCGGCGCGGTGATCGCGCCGCTTGTGCCGCAATCGCTGGTCGGCAGTTTTTGGGATCGTGTCATTGAGGCATCACGGCAAACCGATCAAGTGGGGTTGTGTTTCGCACAAGCAAGGCACAGCTTGGAACGATCTTTTGGTCTGACGACGTTGGAATTGCCGCAAAGCTACGTCTGCCAAATGGAGAGTTTCTATTGGTTCACGGCTCATTTGCTGGCTCAGCTGCCGCGGTTTTGGGACATCTATAATTCAGCGGTGCAAAACTTTCGATGCGAGAATCGCATCCGCAGCACGGCGCACCCGGTGCCGGACTTGGCGATGGATGGCGAGTGGCTGGAAGCGCCGTTTTGGCTGTGGGATCGACAGAATCCGAGCCGTCGTCGGCTCTTTGTTCGCGGTGACGGCGACGGACTTTTGCTGACGGACTTGGATCAGTGGCAAACGAGGATATCGATTTCGCCCGACGCCGATGCGAGCGATGCGGTGATGCAACTTGATGCGCTCGCCAGGACGGGCGTCAAGATTCGCACGCGGGCGTTGGTGACGACGATGTTCGCGAGGCTGTTTCTGGCGGACTTGTTCATCCACGGTATCGGCGGTGCGAAGTACGACCAAGTGACCGATGAGATCATTCGACGCTTCTTTGACTTGCGGCCACCTCGTTACTTGACGATGTCGACCACATTGCGATTGCCGACCGCGGGGGTTAGCATCGATGAAGCTGAATACAGTCGTATTTCCGGCCAATTACACGATTTGCTTTGGCATCCCGAAGTATTTTTGGAGAAAAATAGCAGTAGCAACGACACTTCGAAGTGGCAGCCTCTGATCGAAAAGAAACGCGCGTGGATCGCCACTGAGCAGACGCCGGAAAACGCGCGGCAGCGGTTCCTGGAAATCCGAAATTGCAACGCTAACTTACAAAAATGGGTCGAATACGAAGCCCAAGCTTTGCGTCATCGTCGCGAACAACTGCGGGAGAGTGCAAGGATAGAGTCGGTACTTGGATCGCGGGAGTATTCTTTTTGTCTGCATCCGGAAGAAAATTTGCGAGAATTACTGCTAGACAACGTGCGAGCCCGCTTATAACTTAAAGGAGTTGTCGCCGAGCCGGTGTGTATGTGTGTTGGCGGCAGTTTTCAAGTTTTTTTTTGCACGACGGACAGACGCGACATCCAACTTGAAACTGTTTGCCGTCCCCGATTCCGGAAGAGGCACGACGGAGGGGGGCGCAGGTGGCGAAACGGAAGTAGGCCGCTCGGGACAGAGACAGGGGTTGCTGAGCTCTGAGGATGAGCTTGAGCAGAAAGGATTCGAAGCCATGAGGACGGCGTCTGGCATAGCTGGCAGCGGCGCGGCGTTTCGTGCCCGCAAACGGCCGATGGTTACACGGCCGGAAGCGGCGAACATCGGAGACCACGCTGCCATCGAACATTTGCTCGCTACGGTTCTGCAGCGTCCGTCGACGCTGGAGTTTAACGCCCAGTTAGATGAGCCGTCGTATGATCCGAGTGATCGGCTGATCGTCAAGTGCGACGACGAGATCATCGGCCATATTCGATCGTCTTGGCGGACCATAAGAATGGGGCGCGCGAATTTTCCGCTATGCCGTTTTGATTCTTTCGCGGTGCTGCCCGAGTACCGCACGGTGGGAGTCCCGGAAGCGTTGTTCACCGCTGTAGAGCGCCGCTTGAGCAAACGCGGCACCGCCATCGGCGAATTAGACATGCGCGACGCGATGATCGGCCAAAACGATGACTGGATAAAGTGCGGTCGTTGCGTTTATTCGCAGGCCAGTCCTCGCGATATTCTTTCGCAGTTGTCCGTCGAAGAAGATAGATCGCAAGGCGATCAACTTTTGGACCCTGCGCGGGGCGAGCGTTCCGTGCTGAGTGTTAGGCACTGGCGGCAGGTAGAATTGCCTGCACTGATGCGAATTTATCAGGCGAACCTTGCGAGTTCCTACGGCCTGCTGGCGCGTAGCGAAGCATATTGGCGATGGCTGGTTTCGCGGCGGGCGTTCGATCAGATATTTGTGGCTATCGAAGGCCGCGACCGGTTGTCGCTGGAAGAAGACGGCTGCCGCATCGTCGGCTATGCCGTGACCAAAGGCCACCACATCGTCGAGATGATGGCTGAGCCGTCCCACTCGGAAGCTACCGCGCGGTTGCTTCATCGAGCTTGCAGCGATGCAATCGAACGAGATTGGCACACCGTTCGTTTTCATGCTCCCGCGTGCCATCCGCTTCACGCGGTCTTGGTTGAAGCGGGTGGGGATCTGCAGCGGCAAACCACAGAAAGTACACGGCAGGTGTTGGTACGGCTGCCTGAAACACCGTCGTATATGCGGTGCTTTGCGTCCGAGTTACTCGATCGCGCGATACGCGGAAATTTGGCGTTTCCTGTAGAATTGGGAATTCAGGTTAGCGCCGAAAAACGGCAGTTGAATCTAACGGAATCCGCCGCCGACTTAATCGACGGGCGGCTGGGCCGCAGCTACGTTTCGTGTGACCGCGCGACGTGGAATCAACTGCGGCTGGGTTATTGCGACGCCGAATGTGCACTGGCGGATGGCAGCCTGGCGGCTTCAACAACACTGGCGGCCGACATGGCGCAAACGTTGTTTCCGAAGGTTCCGCTATGGCGGCCGCCCTGGGATGACTTGGCGGTTTAACGGCATAGACTAAGATGCACGGGCATCGTTGTTTGCCAATCGTCTCATACCCCGCCGGTCGTGCCTAATATGCTTCGCCGTTGCACAGGACAAGTTGTAATGATCGTCGTCATCGCGATCATTCTGCGGACTTGGCTGATCGAAGGCTGTCTAATTCCCATGCGCGTGGCTGGTGCATCAATGGCGAACAGCTATCTGGGGCCGCACTTTCGCATGCGGTGTGCCGATTGCGAATTCATCTATCCGGTTGATGCCGGGCGGGGACCGCCGGCGGGAGCGGTGAGTTGTCCCAATTGTCACCACGTTTGCGAAGTGGTAACTGGTCTTAATCCGCGTCCGGGCGATCGCCTGCTTGTGGACCGGCTCGTGTTAGATGTTCGCCAACCGAGGCGGTGGGAACCCGTTGTTTTTCGTTGTCCATCCGCGCCGAGCACATTTTGTATCAAGCGGATCGTCGGTCTGCCGGGGGAAATGGTCACCATTGAAGGAGGCGACGCCTTTATCAACGGCCGCGTGGCAAAAAAGTCGTTAGATGAATTCCGGCAGATAGCGCTGTCGGTGTGTGAATCTAGATTTCATCCGGACGGTACGGGTACCGGCGTTGTTGCCTGGGCAGCATCGGGACAAGACGACCGAGTGACGAAGATGGAAACGGGATTTTGTATTGATGATGCCAAACGGTTTGACGAACCCGCCTGGGTTTGCTATCGCGGCGACGTCACGGCTCACAATCGATCTGAGGATTCAGCATTCCACATGTTTGATGGCTATGGATACAACCAAGGCCTATCGAGGCTGCTGAACAAGGTTCACGACAAACTGTTAATTGCCACAGTCCGCGCCAACGGAAGTGGAATGATTGGGCTGACTGCACGCTATTACGGTGAGAACTTTTTGATCAATTTTTATCCCGCTAAAGGCACCGGCACGCTATTTCGACAAGGCCGCAGCGTTACGGAGTTTCAAACGGAGCGGCATCTGTTAAGCGGTTACGCTACGCTGTACTTTGCTGTAGTGGATGGGCAAATTTTGTTTGCAATCGATGAAGAAAACTGCTTAGTATTTGATATCCCACAATGGAAAGGCGAGCGGAGACGGCCTGCTGTCGTGGTTCGTAAGTTGGGACCCGATGCCGGGGTCGCAATCGGTGCCAGTCAGTTGGACGTCGAGATCGTGGACTTGAAACTGTTGCGCGACGTCTTCTATACGCAAATTGCCGCCGATTCCGCTACCGTGTTGCCGCGCAAGCTCGGTCGGGATGAATATTTCGTACTCGGCGACAACAGCCCTGTTTCGCGAGACAGTAGGCACGGCGACCTGCAAATTCTGAACGCCAAATATTTGCTGGGCAAGCCATTTGCCACTCGCCGCTGAAATGGTCTCCGCAGTTTTTCAAGTTCACGAAAGATGTTAAATCGTATATATTCGCTCGCCTGGCCCCTCAAGATTTCTCGAAACCGAAGAAAAACCATTCATGGCCCATCAAACTCCGAAGAGCCGCAAACAAGACACTCGGCGAGTTGCCAATCAGGGCGTTGGCTCGATCATCCGCCGTGACATACTGGCGTTTCTTACCTCAGGTAACGTACGGGAGACATTTGAGTCGATTGTTATCGCGTTCGCTCTGGCATTTCTTTTTAGAACCTTCGAAGCGGAAGCTTTCGTAATCCCGACAGGTTCGATGGCGCCGACGTTGCAGGGCCGACATCAAAATGTTGAATGTCCGATGTGCCAATTTCCATACCGCATTAGCGCCAGCAACGAGATCAAGCAAGAAACCGAAACTCATTTTTCCGATGTCGTCAGTGGCACGTGCCCCAACTGCGGCTACTATGCTTCCACAAATATGTCGCTCGGACAACAAGTCGAAGAGTATCGCGGACAGGAAGAAGCGAGAGGCCGTGAGATTGATGTCCCATTTAATATGCGTGCGCTGGAATTAGGCGAGGACTCCGGGTCAAAAAATGGCGACCGCATTCTCGTCAGTAAGTACCAATATATTTTTAACGAACCCGAGCGGTGGGATGTCTTTGTCTTTCGCTATCCGCATAATTCGTCGCGGAACTATATCAAGCGGTTGGTCGGGCTGCCGGATGAGTCATTGATGATACACTGCGGGGACATCTTCACGGGGAAGTACATATCTAACGAACAATTACAAGCCGAACATGTCAGCGATGCGCAACTAGGTTTTAAGATTGAGCGAAAACCGCCCGACAAGGTCCTCGCGATGGCGCAGCTTGTTCACGACAACAACTATCAATCGGATGTTCTGATCAAAGCAGGCTGGCCGCGGTGTTGGAATTCGAGTGCAGTAAATGAAACTAATGAGTCGGGCGCTTGGATTGCCTCCTCTGACTTTCGCAGCTTTCGCACGAATGGCTCTGCGGGTGAAGAGGTCTTTCTCCGCTACGGGCACGTCTTGCCGACATTTGCCGAATGGGAACAGGTTCTTGTCGCCGGTAAAAGCGAATCTCGTCGCAGCCCTCAGTTGATTGCGGACGCATGCCCATATAACAGTTCATACACGTACGCCAAGAATCCGCAGCGCAGATCGCGTGACGACGGGGGCCATAATTGGCATGTTGATCGCGGCCCGGCCGGCGTGCCCGACACCGCTGCCTCAGGTGTCCACTGGGTAGGTGATCTGACAGTCGAAACGGAAATCACTACGGAGTCGACCAGCGGCGAAGTCGTACTCGAACTGGTCGAAGGCGGCCACAAATTTCAGTGTCGAATTGATCTGAGCAACGGCCTCTCGAAGTTGTCAATCGACGGTGGCATAGACGGTTTTCAATCGGAGCTATTGCAAGATGGCGAACTCGTTTTCCAAACCGGCGTCAATGGGCCGGGAACCTATGAATTGATCTTTGCCAACGTTGACGATCAGTTGATACTTTGGGTCGATGGAGACGTGGTAGCTCAGGCACCCTATGATTCAGTCGAGAACCGCATTCCGACTCAAGCCGATCTGTTTCCCGTTGCGATTGGTTCGCGGGGAGCAACAGTGACCGCAAGTTCTTTACGTGTTTGGCGAGACGTTTATTACCTTGCCATCACAATGGCTAGACGGAGCAGTTGGGATTACGGCCGCATGAGTTATGCACTGCATGACGACAAAGATCGCATCAAGTTTCTGTCGACGCCCCAGGCATGGTCTGTGTTCAACCCAAAACACATGTCCAAGGTGCGATTTTCGCTCGGAAAATTTGAGAATTCGCAAAGAGATCAATTTTTCGCGCTGGGAGACAACAGCCAGCAGAGCAAAGACAGTCGCCTTTGGTCGCCACGGCCCGTTTGGTTGGACCCAACGGCTGAGTTTTATGTCGAACGAGAGCTGTTAATCGGCAAGGCGGTGGCAATTTATTGGCCGCTCGGTAATTTTGGATTCGTGCGATAAATCGTAACGCGATCGCAGGAGGTGACGGATGCCGCTTTTGAAAGTCGAAGGACTCGTCAAAATCTACGCTCGCCGTCGTGTCGTTGATGGCGTCGATTTTGCGGTTGGCAAAGGCGAAATTGTCGGGCTTCTCGGTCCCAATGGCGCCGGTAAGACGACCAGCTTCCGCATGACTTGCGGTATGATCGAACCGGACGAAGGCCGTGTGCTGCTGGACGACGTGGACGTTACCAATTGGCCCATGTATCGCCGCTCGCGAGATGGGCGAATGGGTTACCTTGCCCAGGAGCAAAGTGTTTTTCGAAAGCTAAATGTCGAGGAGAACATCTCCAGTGTGTTGGAAATGTTGGGGGTTGGTCGAAAGGAACGCCGTAAACGTACCGAAGAATTGCTCGAACGGTTTCAAATTACCAAGATCCGCAAGTCCAAGGCGGAATACATTTCGGGCGGTGAAAAGCGCCGCCTAGAAATTGCCCGTTGTCTGGTGTCCGATCCACAAATCATCTTGTTGGACGAGCCGTTTACCGGCATTGATCCGGTTACGATCATCAGCATCCAGGATGTCATTTGCGGCCTGCGCGAGAGTGGGATTTCCATCTTGATCACCGACCACCGCGAACGAGAAACGCTGGAAATCACCAACCGCAGTTATGTTATTCGCGAAGGCAAGGTGCTTTGCCATGGCACACCACAAGAAGTGCTCAATAACGAAGAGGCTAAAAAGTACTATTTTGGCGATGCGGCTGTACTACAACAAAGAATGCCACCGCAGCCTCACATTGCAGAACCAAAGAAAAAACGGCTGAAAAATCTAACATCGAAGCTGCGGCGGCGGTCCGTCTAGCAGGAATCGGTGGCCGCGGCGATGCGCGATAGGCATCAAAGGTTATGAGTGTAAAAGCCGATATGGAAATAGTCCTGCGATTTTGGTATTGGTTCTGCGGTGGTTGCTAGCGAGAGAGCGGCACGGACGGCAGTTACATCGGGCAAACAAGGAGGTGATCATGCCGGAAGACTACAGCCCAGATTTTGAGTCGGATGAAATAGAAGAGGACGAATACGAAGAGATCGAAGAAGAAATCTCCAGCGACGAAGTCGATCGTGTTCTCGAATCTTTGTCGAGCCTGATGGAGGGCGTCGAGAGCGAATCTGTTCACGAGTACTTAGGGCAGGCGTACAACAGTGTATTTGCTTTGATCTACGAAGAAGAAGATGATGAAGGCAACGAAGAACTTTCGATAGAAATTGACGACAACTTCGACGATTTGACGGAAGCGGAAGCTGCGTAACAGCGCCGGCGGTCGTCTTAGTCTTTCAAATTCAAGCCTCTTCCGACAACGTTTTGGGAGAGGCTTTTCTGTGCGTTTGGCTGTTGCCGGCCGCCAGTCGTTTTTTTGCGGTCCGGCTTACGCGTTGTCGCGGACCCAACCGTAGGCGGCATTGTCGCGTTGGCCGCCCTGGTCGAGATATGCCGTTTTCAGACGGTTCAGTGAGTCGTTGGGAAGTGCCTTGATTTTCTTTTTTACATCAAAGCCATAAATCTTGGCAGCATTTAGGCCGAAGATGTTCGCCTTATCCTGTTTGGTTAGTTTTTTGTAGCCGAACTTTTCGCACAACTCGTCCGAGATCTGAAAACGTTTAAAGGCGTCGATCACCCATTGCGGCGACCCCCACCAAAGGCAATCCGTCCCCCAAATGACGTGATCAGATCCGTAGTATTTGATGTTCTGGCCAATCAGATGCTGACACAATTCCGGATGCGTGATCGCCAACAATCCGAACGATGTACCGATCTCGGGGTAGACATTATTCATTTTCGGATTGCGCTGTTTGATCTTCATCAATTCGGAGTGCCACTCGAAATCGTTGGTTTTGGGGTCAAAGCCCTTCTCCTTGAACTGCGGATCCCAGGTTCCGTGCTTCAGCGCCGAATGGTAGGCGATGAACGTCAGGTCGGGATGATCTTTGGCGGCTTTTTCAAGATCGCCCGGATGTGCGTAGCGGCCTAGCGTGCGGGAAAGCGAGGCGAATCCTTTGTGCACGCTGAAGATTTTCAGACCCAGTTCCCTGGACTTTTCGTAAAACGGATAGGCCAGTTTCTCGTCGTCCATGCGAAAACCGTCACCCGACCTGCCGGGATCGGTGTGACAGTACCATTTCCAACTGTCGATGCCGTACGTTTTGACTTCCCGCTCCATCTGCTCATACAGTTCGGGGAAATCGGGCTCATTTTTTCCACGGTTCCAGTAATGATTCGGGGCGCAATTGCCCTGGCAGAAGGCGCGCGTGCCGCCGGCGAGGTCGTTCAATTCATTCTTGCGTTTGGACATCAGCCAGCTTGGCAGAACGCCCCCTTTGCGGTCGCGGCCTTCGAGGACTTTGCCGGCAAGACTCTTGTTAATCTCGCGACCCGGCACGCCCGAGATGACGGCGATACTGGTTTCACTGTCGAAGAAAATCTCCTTCACAAAGTTACTGAACCCGTATGAATCAGGGTCGTTCTTCAAGGTAACGCCTATGTTTCGCAGGAACGTGTGTCCGCGAGAACCAATCGACGCTCCATCGGTAAAGTGCATTTGCACGTCCATTACGAAGTACTCGCCTTTGGGAAACTTTTCTTCCGTAGCACCCGACTCGACCGTTTCCTCGGCGTCAACCTCCCAATTCGGGCCGTAGATCATGTTGGATGCGAGAAATGCAGTGGCCATGCCCATGGTCGTGCGCATGAACTGCTTGCGAGTCATCCCCAGCTTTTTGGATTTCTCCTCGGACAGTTCCCCAATCAGCTTTTCCCATTGCCGCTGCTGCCTGTTCTGTGCCCGCGGGATGAATTCCTCGTTGGAGACCGCCTGTGTGGGAATCGGAGAATCGACGCCTTGTTTCTGGTCTCGCTGCCACTTAGGAATCCACATTTTGAATCTCGCTTGTTGCTGGGGTTGGATTGCTACTTGCTGGGGTTGGAAATCTGCGGTCTGTTCTACAAAGTCGTTGCCCGCCACGCAACGACGCGGCCGATCCCCAATCGCGGATTACGGGATGCCCTGCGATTTATTCGCGGGCCTTTTCCGCGGCGTTTGATGATTGGTCCGTCGCCTCGACGTGGGCGTACCAGCCGATCATCATTTCCTCCCACGTCTGGTCTCCCCAGCGGACAGTCTTGGTTGGATCGGGATTGGCGGGATTCTCGTCCGAGTTATCAAAGTGAGCGACGCATTCGATGACCGTTCCTTTGGGGATCGGAAACGGTTTGGCGAACCGGTAGCGATGTTGCCAATTGAAATCGTAGTCGGGGACATTCAGCAGGATTTCTTTGCGGCCGTCCGGATAGTGTGCCGTATATCGGAAGTCTTTTCCGCGCAGATGCATGTGTGGCATCAGCGACAATAACTCGACGTCGTTATTGAAACGGGCGTGCGAAACGATGCGGTGATCGCCTGCACCG
>JAYGDO010000106.1:0-2933 GCA_046582885.1 Pirellulales bacterium
AATTTGCTAGGTGAGCCGACTTGCCCATGACGGTGCTTCTGTCCGCCCCGCCAGCCCACGAGGTGATAAACCAGCAGGCGGCATGTCGGATCACACCGCAACCACGCTGCCGTGAACCAACTCTGCTTCGAAGCAGAGGACGGCCGCATGGTCTTGCTCGATTTCGGCGCGGTATTCTTCATCTTCACCGATGGGGTCGACCTGATCCCAGTTTGCGTCCTTGGTGGCTGCCGATGCCTGCTCAACGTCGGCCTTCACGGCGATGTGTTTTTCGTCCCGCTCTGGGAGTGCGTCCACGATGAAACCGGAGAGCACCCGGCCCATCCCTTGCGACAGGTTGTCGCCTTGTCGAACAGCTCGATCTCGATGACCTTTTACCCAAAGCGACGGCAACTCCTGTGGCCCCTCGACACGTTGTCTGTGGCTGGCTTGGCAACTCAGAACCGATTGCCGACAAGCACTACTTGCAGATTACAGAACAGCAATTCGAAAAAGCGGTGCAGCACGCGCACGCAACCGGCCGCACGGCACCGCAAGTTCAAAACACATCGCATCAAATAGCCCCGATTTTGCCGGAATATTCGTCACCTTGCGACTTGGTGCGATCCGGCCCAGTGGAGGATAAGGGAATCGAACCCTCGACCTCTTGAATGCCATTCAAGCGCTCTCCCAACTGAGCTAATCCCCCAATTTGGCTATCGACCGGTGCTGGCCATGCTATCTTTAAGAGGCGGTCACCGCCACCAGCGACAATGGCCTTTATTCGCCGGACGAAAACGCATAATTAACACCGCCCCGCGCGGCTGTCAACCGGACCGGCAAAGCACACGGCCCGCCACAGTGTCGGGTCATTAGGATCAAATCGGTTTTGACGTGAAGAAACTACTGGTCAATCTGCTCAAAGTCACGATTTCCGCGCTCATCATCTGGTATGTGTTCGGTGAGGTACGGGACAAAAACCCGGGCGTATTTCGAGATCTGGTTGAACAGCCCAAGGACTGGCCGCTGCTGGGAATTGCGTGGATACTGGTCATCTCGGCGGTCTCCTTGACGTTTGTTCGCTGGTATCTGCTCGTGCGGGCGATCGACTTGCCGTTTCGGTTGCGAGACGCGTTTCGATTGGGCTTCCTCGGATACCTATTCAATTTTATTTCGCTGGGTGCGGTCGGCGGCGATCTGTTTAAAGCTGTGTTCGTCGCCCGCGAGCAACCACAGCGAAAGACTGCAGCCGTGACGACGATATTCGTCGATCGAGTGCTCGGCTTCATGGGATTGTTGTTTCTGGCAAGTTTGGCGCTGGCGTTTGTTGACCAGACCGCGCTCGACCCGACCATCCAAGTCTGGGCCAGATGCACGCTGTTCTGCACGGCCGGCGCCGCGGGGGTCTTACTGTTGCTGCTGTTTCAATTTGCCAAAGAGGGCGCGATCGTCGAGCGGCTGTGCCGCATTCCGCGCGTTGGAACTCTGTTTCAGCGAATTTACGAGGCGGCCAGCGCCTACCGAAAGTGTCGCGGAGTGTTGCTGCTGGCGGTCGGACTGACCATGCTGATCCACGCGCTGAACGTCGTCGCATTCTACTTCATGGCGCATGGTTTCTCGGGGCAGGCCCCGTCGCTGGCAATTCACTTCTTTTTCGTGCCGCTCGGATTGGTCTCCATGACCATACCCTTGCCCGGCGAAGCGCTAGGCGCATTTGAGTTCATCATGAATTATTTCTATGCACACGCCGGAACCGCCAACGTCGTTGGCCAGGGGCTGCTGCTGGCACTAGCCTATCGCGTCATGCGGGTTTTGGTGGCGGTCGTTGGCGTGGGATTCTACCTGAGCAGCCGCCGCGAAGTTCACAAAGCCCTGCAGGCAACCGAGAACCGGGACGACGGCGGGGCAATGTCTGGGCAGAAACCTGTCGCCGCCGGACACTGACAAAAAATCAGTTGTCGCCGGCAACGGGCTTGCCGTTGACGTACAGCCGACCGCCATCGTTGACTAGCGACGGCGCAGTGTTGTCGACGATCACGTTGGATTGCAAATCAACGGCCGCAGGAAACTCGAGGCGAATCTGGGCGTGGCCGTTGTTGCCAATCAGCGAGTTCGAAATTCGCACACTCGACGCTCCTCCTACCGAGATGCCGCTACGGCCGTTACCCCGACATGTCAGGCCTGAGAATTGTGTAAATCGAACTTGGTCGTGCGCGTTGACCCCGTCCAATTGAAACGCCTGAACGACCAGTCCGTCAATGACGACATGGTCGACGCGGTAAGCCGTAATGCCGACTCGTGCACCGGTCTGAGTCAACCGGTACGTATCGGGCAATCGTCCCTTTTCCGTACCGAAGTAAGCGAAACCGCGATGCAGACACCACTCAAGCGGCCTTAGTTTCGGCGGACTGTCGGTGCTCGGCTCGGCCCGTCGCTCGACCAGCGGTTTGCCGTTGTAAAACAACTGTAGGTAAGCCTGCCGCCGCGGACGAAAACGAAACGTCTCATCGCGATAAAACTCCCAAACACCGGCCGGCACGGCAACCGAGCCATCCAATATCGCGCCGTTACCCGAAATCGTGAATGGCAGCGAGGTGGTCCCGCTATGGCGAGCGCCGGTCAGCGTGATACTCTCGCGATAGGGTTCGCCGGTGTCCTGAATTATGATGCGGTCGCCCCGCCGGGCGATTTCTAAGGCCCGTGTGATCGTTTGCACAGGGCCAGTCACATTGCTGCGGGCAAACGCCCTGCGGCCGTCAAAGCCGTCGCGACCCATCGTATTGCTAACGTAAATATCACCGGCCAGCAGCGGCCCGCTAGCGGCAACCAGCATTGCGAAAACGATAAAGGCAGCAGCGCGTATCATAGCGATTTGGAGAAGGGGGTTCGTCCGCGGATTTCGGAGACCAGTATCCATTCTAACAAGCAATCCTCGAGAGATCGGAAGAGCGTCG
>JAYGDO010000184.1:0-1537 GCA_046582885.1 Pirellulales bacterium
GACTCTCGATGCGTCTAATCGATCCATACTTCCTCTGCCTGCTCGCCGATAAAAACGACGACAGTCTTGGACTTGTTCTCTTGCTGCTCATCGGCGGTCCGCTGCTTTGCGCTGTCTTCTACTTCGCCCGGCGACGCGAGAAGAAACGGACCGAGCAATTTCGGCGGATCGCGACGGAAGTCGGTCTTCCCTTTTTTCCCGCGGGCGACGACTTCTTATTCGAACGGCTGCAATGCTTTCACCTCTTCTCGCAAGGACGTAGAAAGAAGATCACGAACATGCTGCACGGCGAGGCCAATGGCGTCGAGCTGGCCATCCTCGACTATCGTTACACCATCGCCGGCGGAGAACAATCACGCACCTACAAACAAAGCGTGATTTATTTTGGCTCCTCGAACCTCGGACTGCCCCAGTTCGCGGCCAGGCCCGAACGTATGTTCCACAAGATCGGCGGCGCGTTCGGTTATCAGGATATCGACTTTGAAGACCACCCGGACTTCTCCAGAGCCTACCTGCTGCGAGGCGACGACGAGTCGCGAATCCGCGAATTCTTCAACAGCGAGCTGCTGACGTTCTTCGAAACCCAGCAGAAAATCAGCGTCGAAGCAGGTGGCGATCAACTGATCTTCTACCGCGGGGGAAAGCGGATCAAGCCGGATGAGGTGCAACGGTTCATACACGAATGCTTCCAAATTTTCGGCCGGTTCCGTGATCGCGCCGCGGCCTCGAGTAAATGACGCCCTGCGACGCACGAGCCGACCTGCCCGCCCCCGCCGCCGCCCGGGTTCCAACGTTCACCTCGGCTTGACCGTTTCACGAATCCATAAACCGCGGACCGCCCTGCCCCACGTTAGAGGTAGGCATCAAACCATTCTTGGATGCGTTTTTCCGCGACCGGCGGCACGGCGTGACCCTGTCGGTGATTGAATAATCCAAGCCGGGCCGGCTCGCCGTACAACTTGTAGGCGGGCAAAGCCGATTCAATGAACGGCCAACTGCGATCGCCATCCGCCGAATCGCCGCCCAACAGCAGGAACGGTCGCGGCGCAATCATGCCGAGCAGTTCGTGGTGTTCGTGCGTAAATCCGGCGCCGCGAATCGCATCGCCCAGGTACCACGGCGCGTCCCAGTTTGAAAACCGGGTGCCAATGCCTCCTTCACTGCTGACCGCGACCTTGATCCGCGGATCGAACGCCGCCAGGTAAAGCACTTCCTTGGCCCCCAGGGAGTGCCCGACCGCGCCGAGCCGTCCCCCATCGACGTCCGGCTGCCTCGCGAGAATATCCAGCGCCACAACCGCATCCAGCAGCATCTTTGCCATTCCTTTCGACTCCGGGTGGCCTCTCAGGAAGCGTGAGGCCTCCTGCTGCGCGGCAATTTTGTGATTGGTTGGCCAAAGGTAGTTTCGCGGGCAGATCGTAACGCAACCCCGCTGGGCCAGTTGCCAACCGAATGCCTTTTCTCGGCGACCCTCGATGCCCGCCGGTTGACGGATCGAATGGCTGACCGTCGAGTGCAAGACCACGACACCCGGGCG
>JAYGDO010000192.1:0-3709 GCA_046582885.1 Pirellulales bacterium
GAAATCTTCGGCGGGTGGACGAGATCCATAGCCGGTCTGCTGGGAATTTTATCCGTACTCACAATCCCAGGTTTTATCTTTTTCGAAGGTTGGCAATGGGAAACCTTTTGGCAATGGGAAACCCTGTTCCGCAGTATTGTCCTGATTGTCTCCGCAACAATTCTGCTTTATGTTGCAATCTGCGGACGCAATCCGCTCTACCGGTTTGAGAAAGAAGAACTTGGATTTAGGGATCCGGAAAACAAAACGGATTCCTGAAAAATCAATCACTGGAGATAGCTGACCGTACGCTCCAGAAAACCCAATAATTTCAAACGTTGACTTTGTGTCGATGAATCGACGTTCTAAGCCTTCTTTCTCGACGCGGCCGCATATCCAGAAGCGCGAGCATACGATCCATTCACCCTTGTGTTCGCAGTATTCTCCGATCTCACGTCCACCTACCGGAGCACGTTCGTCTTTCCGATTTTCGGCGTCAAATCCCTCGTTCACATTTTTTGCTTTTCTCCCTTCTCCCGCATTGACCTGCCAGCTCGATGTACTTGGCCGTCCGACAAGGGAAATGAAATGAAGGTCAATCCGATCCAATACTTTTTTGCTTACGACATTCTCGGAAAGCTTTGCTTTTTCGGATTTCCGATTGCAGCGATGTTTATCTCGTTTACCGCTAGTGAAATAGATGCCGGGAGTTTAGGCACCCTAACAATACTGGGCTTGAGTTTTTTTATTTCTGTCGTATCGATAGCCTTGGGCTTTCTTTCGGCAGTGGTTTTCATCTCCGCCTTTTTGTCCCCGTTCTACCGCGCCGTCGAACGAATGAACGGCGGTCCTTTCAAACCAGGGGATCGCGTTTATGTGATCTCAGGTGATCAGAAAGGTAAGATTACCGAAGTCTACTCGGATTGGCAGGGATTGGCGGTAAGGATCGTAATCGGTGAAGTGGAGAAAAGGAACTACAAGGACGTCTGTTTATCTTTCAAACTCTTAAGGGTGGAAGGAACCGAACTCGGCGATGGGGCGGAGGCTTAACCGTGACGCTTATCTCGCCGTTCGGCAGTAAAAAATCACGGGCTTACAAGGCCTTGCAGCTGACCGTGGATTCCGCGCCCGGATCACGCATGTCGAATGAATCTCTGGTTAATAAGTAGTTAGCTTTTATCGCCACCATTCGGAAGGTTCAAATGTCGCGAGTTGCTCAAGGCGGAACGAAGAAGTGGTGTCCCTCCTGCAGGGAAGTTTGTGTTTGTGCGGCGGTCAATCCCTCGCAGCTCGGCTACGACTCTGGGCAGCGGTGGTACCAGCCCAAACATTCCGATATCCAGTGGTTTCGTCGAGGCCTTGTCTGCCAGGAATGCGGAAACGAACGGCTCTCCGCAGAAGTTCATGGGGACTTTGTAGTCGAGCTGGTTGAGTTGCGAACGGCTCTTCGTAAAATAAAAACCGACGCCGAAGCATTTGCAAAAGAGTCTGGGCGCGCATCAAAAACGTTAGCAAAACTTTCCAAGTCGCTTGGTATACTCAGGGCGTTAAAGATTTACAAAGGCCAAGCTTGAAAGTAGACAAGCCGGCCAAATAAGCCTTTGGCCGCCACCGCTAAACTAGAACTGTTATGCGGCAAAAAACTTGATCACTAACTCCGGACACACAACCGCAGGACGGAACATGCAAACCCGATCGTTCGTTAATCTTTTATTGCCGTTCACGACGGTCGTTTTTCTACTGGCGAACCAGGACGTTCACGGTCAGCCGTCCGCGAACAACCGGGATGGGCGGTCGAAAATCGGCGGCATCGACGTGGCGACGGTTCTTCAGCGGCTCGGCGCAAAAATGGAACAGGGTGCCACGCTTCGTCAACTCAACGATTATTCTCGACATTTTAGCCTCGTGGACCGAAATCGCGACGGGCGGCATTCGAAGGTCGAGTTTATCGACAACGGTAACTACCTCACACCGCGCGCCCGGCGCGGGATTTTCAACGCCGCCGACAACGACTCAGACGGCTTCGTCACGAAAGCCGAATACGTCCTGAATCGCGTCATCACCGATGAGGCCAAGCGGATCGTGCAAGCAATGGACGATGATAAGGACGGGACGGTTCAGCGTACCGAATTCGTCAACAACGCTCTGAAAGATGCCGAACTGGCCAAACAGGTCTTCGCCGCCCTGGATACCGACGAGAACGGAGCTATTCCGATACCGGAGTATCTGCGCGTCTGGGGCCAGTGGGCCCGAACCGGACGCCGGACGCCGGAGCAACGTATCTCGGCGAGGACAAGCGAACTGGGCAAAACCGAACGCCCGGCGACTCGCGATCGGCAGCCAATCAATGCAAGCCGTCCCGGATTGGCAAATCTTCTGCTGTTCTACGACACCAATGGCAATCGCAAAATTGAACCCGACGAATTGTTGGAGCTCATTCGTCGCGCCGATCGCAACAACGATCGGGCGCTGGATCGAGAAGAACTCGAAGCGATCGGCGGGCGGACTCGCCCGCCAACTCAAAACGGCGACCGTGCACCACAGCAACCTCGACGCCCACCGGCCCCAAAGTGAATTCCACAACCCTCGCCGCCCGAGATCGCACGACCCGCAACCAAGCGCTCGGCCGGGGTCTCTCCTTCTCTACTCTTCTACCAGCAGCGATCTGACTTCGAAACTCGCCGGCTGTTCGCGATGTCCACGCAACGGCCCCCCGGTCTTTCACGAATGGTTCGGGATTCGCGAAGAAAGCCGCGGCGCTCATCCGCTATCTCTCTGTGACCTGCAGCCCTCGCAAGATGCAATCGACGACGGCTGGTACGTCGATATCGACCGCCACTTCCATGTTTGTTTGCCACTGCTGTCGTTCGCGCCGATCAAAGACGGTTGCGCCGGTGGTCAGCATGCCGCCGGTTTCGACGTCGCCCGCCATCTCTTGCATGACGAACAGTTCCGGATGCAACACGGCGACCAGCGCAACTAGATCGTGTACCTGGATGCCTTCGCACCCCAGGTTCAACCGATGAGAACGAAAGAAAAACGGCACGATACAATGCAACAGCGCACCGACTTTAGTATCTTCTCCGGGCAATTCGTCCATCTGATCGTAAGTCATCACCACCTGGCGGCTGATGTCGAGCGGAATCAGCGTCTTCGTCGTCGGCGAATGAAAAACAGCGCTGGCCGCCGCTGGGTCGCAAAACATGTTGAATTCGGCCGCCGGCGTCACGTTTCCGCCAGCGATCGCGCCGCCCATGATGTGAATTCGGCCGATCATCGACGCGATTTCGGGGTCGCGAGCCAATGCGCGAGCCACGTTGGTCAACGGACCGAGCGCGATAATTGTCACGCTGTCCGGAGCATCGCGAATCACATCGCAAATAACCTTATCCGCTTCGTGACGGTGGTGCAGTTCCGCGACGTTTAGGTCCGCATTGCCCAAACCATCGGCTCCGTGAATGTGCCGCCCGTCGATGGGATGACCATGATCGGGCTCGCGGGCAGCACCAATCCGAGGCCAGCGTGGGGGGTCCAATTGCTCGACGATCGCCTGGAGGTTGAGACTTGACTGCTCGGCCGAGACGTTGCCCGCCGTGGCCGTCACCGCTAAAACGTCGAGCCGCGGATCAAACAGCGCCATGCACAGGGCCATGGCATCGTCGATTCCAGGATCGACGTCCAATATAACTTTCCTGACCATGAATTTCCCTATCACGCCCCGCTGCGAGCC
>JAYGDO010000385.1:0-17168 GCA_046582885.1 Pirellulales bacterium
CGGGATCGAAGAATTTGGCCGTCGTCAGCCGCACACCGGCACCGGCCAATGACAACGGAAAGATACCTTGTACCGAGCCCTTACCGTAACTCCGGGTGCCGACAACGGTACCGGCGCGGTGGCCACGGACGGCGGCCGCAAAAATTTCGCTGGCGCTGGCACTGTTTTCATCGATCAACACGACAAGTGGTACTCGCCAAGTGTTGGCTTTGCGTGCCGAGTAGTCGAAGTCTTCGATTTTGTTGCGGCCCCGTGTCGATACGATGGTTCCGTGGTCAACGAATTTGTCCGCTACGTCGACAGCCGCTGTAAGTAGGCCACCGGGGTTGCCGCGGACATCGACGATCAAGCTTTTCATGCCGTCACGATACAGTTTCCACATAGCCGCCTCGACGTCGCGGCCGGTACTGCGCTGGAAGCTGACGAGTTTTAAATAACCAATTCCACTGCCGCGATCGATGATTTGCACTTCGTCAACACTTGGTACTTCGACATGTTCGCGTCGAATCATCAAAGTGCGTGGGGGATCATTGCCCGTGACGACCACGAGCTGCAGGGTGGTGTTGACGGGCCCCTGGAGTACTCTCGCGGCTTCGTCAGCGGTCAGCGCTTCGGTTGATTGGCCGTCAACCGAAGCAATGTGGTCGCCCGGGCGGATGCCGGCTCGCTGAGCGGGGCTTCCGGCAATGACCGACACAATTGTCAGCTCGGCCGCATCGGCTTTAATCTCGATTCCGAGGCCGACAAAGTTGCCGTCAATTTGCGCATGGACCTCGCGGAGTTGGTCTTCGCTGAGGTAGGCCGAGTAGGCGTCCAATCCGCCGCAGGCGGCGCAAACGTATTCCATGATGACAGCAGCAGGCGGGATGCCCAGGTCCGTGGCGAGCATTCTGGCTGCGACTCGCGCGGCATGAGTCGCATCGCGCCGGTTCTGCAGTAACTGGGTCGCCATCCGCTCGCGCAGCTTTTCCCGAACGGCCTCAATTCGTTGACTTGGTACGTTGGCAAGATGCTGATCGACGAAGTATTGCTTGGTCAATGCGATATCGATGGAGTTCGTTCCGCGGTTGAATAACCGCTGCAAGCTGATTGTCTGCACAAAGTGAGCTTCGAGCTTTGTCAGTACCTCGTTGTAAAGTTCGTTTGCCTGTTGCTCGCTCAATTGGATCGTCGAGCGCCGAAAACTGAGGTCCTTGTAGCGGTGGCCGAGATCGTAGTGGAGTTTCGCCCAATCGTGGCGGTCGCGGAGCGGCCCATTAGATGGAATGTTTTTAAGCGCTCGTTCGTAATGTGAAACCGCCTCGCCCCATTTCCTCTCGCCTTCCAACAGGTGTCCTTGTTGAAAGATCGATTGAATCCGTGAAGTTCCCGATAAATCGCGTGACTCTTGGGAACGGGCAACGGTCGGTGACCAGAAAAGACTACCCGACAACAGCAGGAAGATCGCAAACGCCGAGTATCTAGCGTTAAGAATTATGCGCAGAGATAGATGCTTCATAGGTAATGATCCGTCTGACTTAGGATTGATGGCGAACCGCGGTTGCGGTTGGCCGGTCAGACGGGTCGAGCATCTCGGCCAGTGGAAATATACGTGACGATTTGGCCTCCGTCAAAAACGGGGACCACAAGTTTTTTGTTCCCTAACCCGAATAACCCTGACGATCCGTGTCAGGGTGCTCGCCCTGCGCGGGTTACGTACCGTTGCGCGGCGAATTCAAGATATGCTGGTATCGCGCGTTCCTCTTGCCGTAGCAAAACATGCGGTTGATTTTTTGGCCGTGTCCGTCTCCGGTGATGTCCGATTGCGAACTGATGGAATTGTTTCGTGGCGGGCCTGGCGGTCAAGATATTGACTGCAGAGCGGCATCTGCGTACGTCCGCTGTTTTGACGGCGAACGGACGACAGTGTGGTTCAACGTTGGCGACGGGAATCTCGGGGAGCCTCTTGGGGCCGGGGTTCAGCGTAGATACGGTTGCTGCAAATTGAAGAATTACATGCGAAAATGCCGATCCAAGCATAGTTGACCTTTATGACAAACTTACTTAACATTCAAGGGATACGCCAAATTTCTGGACGTGCTAGCAAATCTGCATGCTCGTTAATCGCCATGGGCAACAAAACGATTTTTGAAAACCAGGCAGACCAACAGCCACTGGCCGCGACGCCCGAATTGTTGGGTGAATTGGCCGAGCACAGTCGCCGCTTGGAGGAAGCCGATCCTCGCGAGGTGATTCGCTGGGCCGTGGACCGGTTTTTTCCCTATCTGACCATGGCGACGGCATTTGGTCCGGAAGGCTGCGTCGTCATTCATATGCTGGCCAAGATCGAGCCTCGCACATCCGTGTTTAATCTCGAAACAGGTTACCAGTTTCGAGAGACGCTCGAACTGCGGGATCGCATTGCCGAGCGCTACGGCATCGAAGTAAAGCTAAAACGCCCGGAACTGACCGTCGAGCAGTACGAAGCCAAACACGGTGGACCGCTGTACAAAACGAATCCCGACCAGTGCTGTTTTGACCGCAAGATTACGCTGTTGCGACAAGGTGTCGCCGGCATGCAGGCGTGGATGAGCGGCATCCGCCGCGATCAGAGTCCCGACCGCGCACAAGCGGCAATTGTTGGCTGGGATCATAAGTTTAATCTCGTCAAAATCAGCCCGCTGGCCAATTGGACAAAAGCCGACATCTGGAAACTGATCGTTGACGAAAACATTCCGTATAACCCGCTTCATGACAGAGGTTACCCCAGCGTCGGCTGCTGGCCATGCACGCGTGCGGTTGCATTTGATGAAGACGACGAACGCGCGGGCCGCTGGAGCGGAAGCAACAAGACTGAATGCGGATTGCACACGATTCAGTTCGAGCAAGGTGGCGGCATCTGATTCGAATATCGAACGGCAAGCACTGAACATTGACGATGAGAATTTCAGCTAAGACAGAATACGCGTGCATCGCGGTGATGGAGTTGGGAAACTGTTACGGCGCTGGCGACCCGGTACGTGTCCGCGACATCGCCGAGCGGCACGGGATTCCCGCGCGTTTTCTGGTTCAGATTCTGTTGCAATTGAAAGCGGCCGGTTTTGTCGCCAGCACGCGTGGTGCGAGCGGTGGGTACCGGTTGGTCCGCTCACCCGACGAAATTACCCTGGGGGAGGTGATGACGGTAGTCGAGGGGGCGGACGATACGTCGGCCAGTAGTCTGCAGTCTTCCAGCCGAGCTGCGGCAGTTTTACGGGACAGTTGGCAGGCGGCCCGGCAAGCTCAGGCTGAAGTGCTTTCTTCGATCACATTAACGGATCTTGTCGATCGAGCGGCTGTTGAGGCCGAGTCGATGTACTATATCTGAACTCGCGGCCCCGGCGATCTCTGCGATTCCCGGTGGCGTGAGGGGGCATTTCACGATATGTGATTCGAGGAATGAATTCGACAGCCCGATGCCGATTGGAACAGATTTCAATAACCGGTTTCTGGTGGCGAAGAGGACGTGTTTGTCGTGGTCTTCAGCCGCGCAGAAATCTCTCCAAGTTACGTTGCAAACCATGCGTCAAGATCGCGACGAATCTCCCTTGCTGCATTTTTTCCGCACGCGCCGATCACGCCCCCGCCAGGATGACTGGCTGCGCCGCAGAGGTAGAGGCCTGGGATCGGTGTGCGATGATCGGCCCAGCCGGCGAGGGGCCGGAAACTGAAAAGTTGGTGAGGCAGCATCGCACCCTGGAAAATATTGCCGCCCGTTAATCCAAAAACACGTTCCAAATCGAGCGGGCTGAGCACCTGTCGATGAATGATGGTGTCGGGAAAATTGGGCGCATACTGCGCGAGGGTTTCGATGCAGCGGTCGCCGAAGGATTCCTTAATGTCGTCCCAGTTGCCCTCGCGCAGTTTGTACGGTGCGTACTGGATGAACATTGACATCACGTGGTGGCCTTCTGGGGCGAGTGTCGCATCGACGCTGGTGGGCAGGGTGATTTCGAGGATAGGTTCGTTGCTCGGGCGGCCGTATTTTGCGTCGTCGTATGCGCGTTCGATATAGTCAAGCGTCGGCGAGATGTGGATTGTGCCGTGGTGATGACGGCCGATGCCGTCGTTTGGATTACAGGTAAATCGCGGCGGTTCGGAGAGCGCGAGGTTGATCTTGGCCGATGCAGACGAGTAGTCGATGCGACGTACGGCGGCGAGGAAGTCGGCCGGTAAGCAGTTGGCGTCGACGAACTTTTCGAATGTCAGATGGGCATCCACGCTTGACGCCACACTACGTGCGACCAGATGCGTACCGTCGGCGAGCAGCACCCCGTCCGCTGTGCCGTCGGTTACCGTGATTTGAACCACCTCCGCTTCGCGGCGGATTTCGACGCCCAAGTCTTCGCACGCTTGTGCCAACGCCTGGGCCAAGCCACCCATGCCGCCTTGGACATAACCCCACACGCCCCGCTGGCCGCCGGCGCTGCCCATCACGTGATGCAGCAACACGTAAGCCGTTCCGGGGGAAGAGATTGATGCAAACGCGCCGATCACACCGTCGGTGGCGAGCGTCGCTTTGAGCGCTTCGGACTCAAACCACCGCTCGAGGATCGGCCGCGCGGCGCCCGTCAGCAATTCGGCCGCTGCGCCAAGGTCGTCTCCCAGCCCCGAGATAATCTTGTAAAGATTCCACAGTTTTACGCCGTCGCGCAGTTTTTTGCCGACTCTGGTTTTTCGCCTCGCAGCCGCCGGCAGATCGGGCGCGGGCTTCATCAGCAGTGGTTCGATGAGTTGCGAGATGCGATCAAGAAGTGCTTCGTAGTGGGGAAATGCTGCGGCGTCCTTTTCGCTGAACTTGGCGATCTCCTGCCGGTTCGAATTAGCATCCGGTCCCAACAGCAAGCTGCGACCGTCCGGCAGCGGAGTAAACGACGATGGGTCGCGGGGTAGAATCTTCAAGCCGTATTGGGGTAGCCGTAACTCTCGAATGATTTCAGGCAGAAACAGGCTGATCACGTACGCCGCGGTCGAGATCTTGTAACCGGGCCAAAGGTGCTCGGTCGTGCAAGCGCCGCCCAAAACATGTCGACGTTCGAGCACACAGACGCTCTTACCCATGCGGGCCAAATACGCAGCAGCGACCAGTCCATTATGGCCACCACCGATGACGATGCAGTCATATTCTCGCGACACGAGATTTCTTCCTAGCACGCCGATAGTCGGTCGGAGTACAATGACCAGCAACGAGAAAACACTAGGATGCGGTTATCGGTCATGCGTATTTCTGTTGATGGCGGTTTTAAAGAGCGTTTACACGGAACTGGACGGGGGTTTCGACCCCCCGTAAACCAAACAGCCTTCCCCCGGTTTTCCTGGACGGCGTTGCTGATTGTCGTCGCCTTGAATCCCGCGACTGCACTAAGCGGTGAAGCCAACGCAAAAGGTGGGCAATCAGCAAACGCTGCAACGCCCGACCGCTCACCGGTTGATCTTGCGGTTTCGGCTGACGAGTCGTGGCTGGTGACGGCCAATCAGACCTCCGATTCCATTTCGCTGGTGCGAGTTAGCGACGCCGCAGTTTTGGACGAAGTATCGGTTGGTCGGCGACCGGTGGCAATATCGCTTTCCCCTGCGGGCAACAAAGGCGCCGTCAGCTGCAACTACTCGGGCGAGATTTTTCTGTTTGATGTTGTTGGCGAAAAGCTCGCCAATGTGCGAAAGATTCGTCTTGGATTTCAACCATACGATCTGGTGATCAGCCACGATGGCGCGACCGCCTACGTGGCGCTGGCTGCTGCGGCGCAGGTGGCGGTGGTCGATCTTGAGAAACGCGTCGTGGTAGATCGCATCGACGTCGGACCTTGGCCGCGGTATCTGGCGCTTTCGCCGGATGGCAAGACGCTGGCCGTTAACTCCAACGGCGATGCGGCAATTTGGGTGATCGACACGGCCACGCGAGAAGTCCGATTCAAAAACGGAATTTACGGTTTGAACCTCGGCCATATGCAGATTTCTCCGGACAATCGGCATGTCTACTTTCCGTGGATGCTATACCGCGACAACCCGATCTCGGCGGGTACGATACGCATCGGCTGGGTGTTAGGCGGTCGGCTTTCTCGCGTGCGGCTGGACAAGAAGGTACGCCGCGAAGCGATCGCCATGGACCCGTCGGGACAGGCCGCAGGCGATTTGCACGGCTTGTCGCTGACCAGCGACGGCGAGCACGTGGTTCTGGGTGTTGCCGGGACGCACGAGTTGCTCGTACTGCGGGCTAACGAGCTGCCTTACTTCGACGATGGCGGGTCGGACCGGATGGATGGCGGTCTGGTGCGCGACAACCGGCGTTTTTTTCGCATCGAGGTCGGCGGCCGCCCGATGGGACTGCAAGTGATGAAAGACGACCGTCACGTGCTCGTGGCCAACTACCTGCTCAACAGCGTGCAGATTGTTGATCTTCAGCAGCGTAAATTGCTGCGGGAGCTGCCGCTTGGCGGGCCTGCGGAACCTTCACTCGCTCGCCGCGGCGAAGCGATGTTTTATGACGCGCAGCGGAGCCTCGACGGTTGGTACAGTTGCCACAGTTGTCATTACGACGGTGGCACAAACCGCGAGCCGTTCGATACGCACAACGACGGAACGAAATTCACGTATAAAACGGCTTTGCCGCTGTATAACCTGGAAAAGACGGCACCATGGACTTGGCACGGCTGGCAGAAAGATTTGCCTGCGGCACTGGAGAAATCGTTGACTTCGACGATGCTGGGTCCGAAGCCGACTGAAGACGATGTTCGCGCGCTGATTGCATTTGCCAACACCTTAGAGCCGCCGCCAAATCCCAACCGAGGGCCGGACGGATCACTCAGCGAAGCGGCCAAGCGCGGTCAAGCTGTTTTTCAAAGTGCCAAAGCGAACTGCACGGAATGCCACAACGGGCCGCTGTTTACCGACGGCGAAATTCATGACGTCGGCACGGGGAAGCCGAAGGATCGTTACGAAGGTTTCAACACGCCCTCGCTGCTGGGTGTTTACGGTAAAGTCCGTTTTCTGCACGACGGCCGCGCGCGTTCGTTGGAAAAGCTGCTACGATTCAGCCACAACTCGGCAGTGGTTTCTGGCGGAGAGGAATTTACGGCTGAGGAGATCCGCGACCTGGTGGCCTATCTGGAGTCGCTATAAGGCATCCGGCGACCGCATCCGGCACCAAAATTCGTGCAAAACTTTACGGCACAAAAAGCTGGCCGCTGGAATCCGCGCCCGGCTCGGGGCGTTTTCTCGCCCGCCTTCCGCTGACGCGTTCACTCAGGTGGCGCAAAATCTGCGATCCAGAGTTGGCTACTGTGATTTTTGGTGCGGGTGCTGGTCCACATCAATTTTTTGCCGTCGGGTGAAAACACAGGCAACACGTCCGCCGACGAATGGTCGGTCACGCGCGAGATGGGGCCGATAGTGAACCGGCCGTCTTTAACTTCGTAGCGCGTGATCCAAAGGTCGTAATTGGGCCGCGTTTGTGGGTTCGAATGATCCGCCCCGGACCAGATGATGTACGGTTGGGACGGATGCCAGTACGGGCCCCAGTTGACGAAATTTTGGTCTTTGGTCAGCGCGGTTTCATTTTTGCCGTCAACGCCAACGACGAAAATCTGCAAGTGATGTTCGAGCTTACGGTCGCTGCGGAAGACAATCCACTTGCCGTCCGGCGAAATGAACGGCCCGCCGTCGTAGCCGGGCGCATTGGTGATTTGGCGCTTGTCGCTGCCGTCTGCGTTCATTACGTATATGTTTGGGTCGGGTTTGTCACTTGTCCCGTTGTCGTGACAGTAGGCGATCAACTTACCATCCCGCGAGTATGCGCCTTCGGCGTCGTATCCCGGCTTGTTCGTTAGCCGGCGGAGGATCTTGCCGTTCAAATCGGTTTCGAAAATCTCCATGCTGCGATCGAACGGCCACGAATAACGACGGCGACGGCCTGTTCGGCGGTCTTCTTCCTCTTGCTTGCGGACCTTTTCTTCCGTGCCGTACAAGTCGGGATCGAGATGGCTGGACGCAAATAGAATCCGTTCGCCGTCCGGCGAAAAATTGCTGCACGTCGTGCGGCCGCGGCCTGTGCTGATTAGCTTCGGCCGATCGCCATCGAGCGGCTGCGTATAGATCTGATAAAACGGATACTCCCGGCGGATCGCCTGATAGATGATCGTCTTGCCGTCGGGTGAGAAGTAACCTTCACCCGCCTTTTCAAAACCATTGGTGAGTTGGTGGATGTTAGAGAGAAACTGCGGCTCGACAGAGGCTGGCTTACGTTTTTTTTCTTCGGCCCCCGCGGGCGGACTCGTGGCTGCTAGTAAAAAATAAATGGCTGGTGCAACCAGAAAAGTGAAACTTGATCCGTAGTCCCATCGCATTGAAGGATTCCCATGCATTTTTATGAATGTGTAAGCAGGAGCCCGGAACATTATAGATCAGGCGGGAGTCGATGACGACTCGCTCGCCGTCGCTCCACTGTTTATTGGCATCTGTTTTCGCTTAATCCGCTCCCCTAGAATGTTCGCAAACGAAAAATCCGGCCGGAGCTAATTGAACCGTGTACGACCGAGACGCGCTGATTGCATTGATCCGAGAACGTTCGCTGAAATTTGGTGAATTCACGCTAGTATCTGGCAAGAAGGCCAGTTATTACCTGGATGGCAAGCAGGTCACACTCGACGCCGAAGGCGCCCGCTTGGTCGGCGAGGGAATCCTGGAGTTCTTCGGCGAGAATATGCCGGCGGCCGTTGGCGGTATGTCGATCGGCGCGGACCCGATCGCGGCGTCGGTTATCACGATCGCGGGCGTGCGAGGAGTTCCGCTCAAAGGATTCATGGTTCGCAAAGAGGCAAAGGGCCACGGCACGAATCAGTTTATCGAAGGGCCGGTCAAGGCGGGCGACGAAGTGGCGATCGTCGAAGACGTGGTAACGACCGGTGGTTCGTCGTTGTTGGCGATCGAGCGGGCTGAGGCTTTTGGTTTGAAGGTTCGCAATGTCGTTGCCATCATTGATCGCATGGAAGGCGGCAGAGAGGCGTTCGAAAGTCGCGGCTACTCTTTTTCCAGCTTGCTTACGATTCGCGAATTCGGTATTGAACCGTAGAGTCTTTATCGACACGGTTCATGGTGGGTCGACGCCCCACTTTCGTACATGGAAACTTCGCTGCATCGTGATCTCAAAGTGCGCTATGCGGGTGACGATGCGCGCACCGAAATCCGAGTGGACGATTACCGGATCGATGCGATCGTCGGCGACCAGTTAATCGAAATCCAACTCAGTTCGCTGTCGGCCATTCGTGACAAAATTCGCGCACTGGTCAAACATCACGACGTGTTGGTCGTCAAGCCGATCATTGCTTCTAAACTATTGGTCAAGCGGAAGAAGAAAAATGGCAAAGTCGCGGATCGTCGCCGCAGTCCGAAGAAATGCAAGCTGATCGACGCCTTCGACGAACTGGTTTATTTCACGCGGGCTTTTCCGCACCCGAATCTGCAGGTCGAAATCGTACTTGTCGATGTTGAAGAATGGAGATTTCCCGGCCACGGTAAGCGGCGGCGGCATCGCGCTGGCGATTTCGAAGTCGAAGATCAGAAGCTGGTCGAAATCCACGAGCATCGGCGGCTTACGAAAAGTGGAGACCTTTGGCAATTGTTACCCGATGTTAAGTTGCCGTCACCTTTCCATACGGGCCACCTGGCGAAGGCAGCCGGCATCGAACGCTGGATTGCGCAGCGAATTGCGTATGTCCTCCGCGAAACCGGCGCGGTCCGTCGGGTTGGCAAGCAGGGAAACGCCATTCTGTATTCAATTCCGCGGGCAAAGGCTGCTTGAGACGTGGTGATGGGGTTGTCGAACGCTTGAGAAACATTTACCCTTGATGCTCCCCCGTACGGTTTGCCGTCGAAGCGGTTTGGATCCGGTTATTAGTAGCCGGGGGCGCGACCGAGAGGCTGCCAACAGCGGTTCTTATTCCCTCTCTAAGGCATCGGGTTACCTTCCTTTCTCTTATTGAGCCAATGTCCGAGCAGCCCCTGCAGACGTACAGCTCGCCGCTACGAAGTTTGACGGGCGTCCGCATCGTGGCGACGGGCAGCTATGTGCCGGACAATGTGGTCCGCAATGAAGATTTGGCCTCGCTCGGGTATGACGCTGATTGGATCATCCAGCGAACCGGAATCAAAGAGCGTCGCCATGCGTTGCCAGAAATGGCCACCAGCGATCTGGCTGTCGTTGCCGCTCGGTCTTGCTTAGAACAGGCGGGCGTTACGGCATCCGACGTGGACTTGCTGATACTCGGCACATTTACCCCGGATTTTCCGGTGCCCGCGACCGCATGTCTGGTGCAGGATCGATTGGGGATTTCCGGTCCCGCGTTCGACGTACAGGCTGCCTGTGCGGGGTTTGTTTTCGCGATGGTCACCGCCATGCAATATGTGGCCACCGGGGGCAGCAAGTTAGCGCTCGCAATTGGTGCGGATACAAATTCACGGGTCGTGAATCCGGACGACAAAAAGACATTTCCTCTGTTCGGCGACGGCGCGGGCGCAGTGCTGATTGCCAAAGGGGATGACGACCAGGGAATGATTGCGTACACACTCGGTTCCGATGGCTCGGGGCAAGAGTTGCTCTGTCGGCGGATGGGAGGGTCGCGGGTGCCGTACAATTCGGAAGGACTGGCCGATAATCAGCACTTTTTGTACATGGATGGTCGGCCGGTGTTTAAGTGGGCGGTACGCTTGATCGAAACAACGGTGCATGACGTGCTCGACAAAGCGAATCTTACGATCGACGATGTGGATTATCTGGTGCTGCATCAAGCCAACGCGAGGATTGTGGATGCGGCCGCCGATAATTTGGGATTTCCAAAGGAAAAAGTATTGATCAATGTCGATCGTTACGGCAACACGTCTGCGGCCAGCATTCCTTTGGCGCTCGACGAAGCATGTCGAGCCGGCCAGATCAAGTGCGGCAGCCGGATCATGATCAGCGGCTTCGGTGCCGGCTTGGCGTGGGGCACCGCGCTGGTTCAATGGTAGAGAAATAGCGGAATGCGGACTGCTCAGCCGCACCGTGCCCGTTTCTAAAAGCTGCAAACTAACCCCCCAAAGATCGACCATGTCCGAACCTAACGTCAAACGCCTGCCCTCCCGTGACGAAGTACCAATGGCGGACAAATGGGATTTGGGCAGCCTATTTCCGGATGACGAAGCATGGGAGCAGGCATTCACCGAGTGGGAAACGCAAATTGATGGATACGAAGCATTCCGCAGCACGCTGGCGACCGGTGCTAAGCAATTTGCTGCGTGCTTTCAGTTCGATAACGACTTCGAACGCGCCGGTGAACAGCTCGGCTATTACGCCCACCTGAAGACGGCTGAGGATGCCACCAACACGCACTACCAAGCGATGATGGGCCGACTGCTGAATGTCAGCAGCCGTGCGCAGCAAGCGGCGAGTTTCATTCGCCCCGAGGTGATGGCAATCCCGGATACTACGCTGAATGAGTTCTTGGAAGATGAAGTCATGAGAGCGTGGCATTGGGCCGTCGAGCAGTTGGTTCGCTGCAAACCCTATACGCTCGGTGATAAGGAAGAGAAGCTGATCGCCATGCAGTCTGAAATGGCGCAAACCAGCAACCATATATTCGGGCAATTACAGAACTCCGACATGCGGTTTGGAATCGTCACAGATGAAAAGGGCGAGCAGGTCGAATTGGGACACGGCAACTTCATTAAGTTTCTCGAATCTCCCAGCCGCGAAGTCCGCAAGAACGCGTACGACGAATATTACGGCAAGTTCACGCAGTATCAGCACACGTTGGCGTCGACTTTGAACGGCTCGGTACAAAAGGACGTTTACTATGCGCGAGCGCGCGAGTACGACAGCGCGATGCAATCATCGCTGTTTGTCGACAATGTGCCTCTCCAGGTGTATGACAACCTGATCGCGGCGGTGAACGATCATCTGCCGGCCTTGCACAAGTATTACGCTCTGCGAAACGAGCGACTTGAACTCCAGTCGTATGCGCTTTACGACCAATATGTGCCGCTGTTGCCCGAGGCGCAAATGCACCACACCTGGGATCAAGCCGTCCAGGTTGTGCTTGATTCACTAACGCCGCTCGGTGATGATTACTGTCGCACTCTGCGGCACGGTCTGAACAACGGCTGGTGTGACAAGTATCCCAATCTGGGAAAATCACCCGGCGCGTTTAGTGCCGGATCGTTCGATGGCGATCCCTATATCCTGATGAACTTCCAACCGGACGTGCTCAACGATGTCTTTACGCTGACCCACGAAGCGGGACATTCGATGCACAGTTACCATTCTGTCACCAATCAGCCATACCAGTACTATCAGTACACGATTTTCGTTGCCGAAGTCGCCAGCACATTCAACGAACAGTTGCTAACCGCGCACCTGTTGGGCGGCGTCGAAGAGAAGGCCCAGCGGGCGATGCTGATCAACCGCGAGATCGATAACATTCGCGGCACAATTTATCGGCAAACCATGTTTGCTGAATTTGAGAAAAAGACGCACGCTATGTGTGAAGCGGGCGAACCGCTGACCATTGATGCGTTCAAACAGGTCTATCGCGAGTTGCTCGAACGTTATTTGGGTCCGCAGTTGGAAATCGACGACTACGCGCTGTTGGAGTGTTTTCGCATCCCGCATTTTTATCGCGCCTTTTACGTTTACAAATATGCGACCGGTATGTCGGCCGCCATTGCGCTGGCTGATCGCGTGACGAGCGGCGGCCCCGGTGAGTTGAACGACTATTTAAGCTTTCTCATATCGGGCGGCTCGAAGTTCCCGCTCGATCAACTTCGTGAAGCCGGTGTCGACATGACGCAGCCTGCCCCGATCGCCACGGCGTTGGAAAAATTTGGCGGCTTGGTCGACGAACTGAGCGAGCTTTTGTAGAACGGTGTCCAGGAAGGGAGAGTCTCTCGCTGGTTCTGTTCCTGCTGCCGGGCCCATCAGGGGCCGCGTTTTCAGGAAAATGTGATCTATTTGTCTCGCGTCACCCTCTATGGAGGGGGAATGTGTGCCGCGGGAGTCAACCGCCCAAATAAATTGCTGCGTTCGCGCATCGTTTATATATCTTGGAGGAGCAACCGGTTTGGCAGAAGCGGAAGACACGCCCAAGCTGGATGCTGAGACAGTCGCCGCCTTGTACGAGGAGTTTGGTGAACCGTTGCGGCGGTTTTTGATTGGAGTGCTTCGCGACGGCGAATTGGCCGCAGATGTCCTGCAGGCAACGTTCGTCAAGGCTGCACAACGGGGGCACACGTCACGGAGCGATTCACGCAAGGCGTGGCTGTTCCGGGTGGCCTACAACGAGGCCATGTTAGTCCGTCGCCGACAAGGAATCGGCGACCGGATTTTACGGCAAGTGGCTTGGACTGAAACAGCGCACACGGGTGCGGTCCACGAATCGGTTGTTAAAAAGGAGACGGTCGCCGCGGTTCGCGAGGCAATACAAAAACTGCCGGACCAGCAACGCCAGATCCTACGGATGAGGATTTACGAGGAAAAGACTTTTGCCGTCATTGCGGATGAGTTAGACATTCCGTTGGGCACGGCACTATCGCGAATGCGGGCTGCAACAACAAAACTGAGGAAGTGGTTGGACGAAGTATGAACAACGAACAACATCAAGGCGATGACTGGCTGGTGTTCCAGTACCTTGCCGGCGAATTGTCGGTATCGGAAGTCGACCAGTTCGAGTCACGACTGGCTGAAGATTTGCCGCTTCAAGAAGCGGTTGCCAGGGAAGTTGAATTGACCGGCGCGGTGGCTGCTGCATTCGATGCGACGGCTGAGCCTGCCGTTAAGGCGGTCGGGGCCGAGTCGCGCAGTTCGCGTTGGATTGTGATTGCGACCGCCGTGTGCGTGACGGTTGTCGCTTCGATTTATGTTGTCGATCGTGCGGATAGGGGGCAGGCTTACGATCCGCCGGCGACGGATGAATTTGCCGCCGCGTGGACGCAAACGATGGATCATTGGCCGCCGGGCGTCGTTGATATGGAGCTGAACGGCGACATCGAGGCGGACTCGGGAGCTGAAGTGATCGCCAGTATTGCGACTCCGGACTGGATGCGGATTGGCGTGGTGGGTTTGAGCGACAAGGACACGAACGGCGATTTGCTGAAAGAGATGTAATTATGCGAATTGTGTCATTGCCTATCATCGCAATCATGAGTGCGGTGATCATTTGTACAACGGCTGCCGACGACGGAAAAACGGGCCGCAAGGCGGTCACCAAAACGAAAGCCGCCCAGTCGCCCCGCAACAATCCTGTGGAATTTACGGCGGCCGAGGAGCGGACGGCGTTGGACTTCGTGCGGAAGCACCAAAGTGAATTGTCGGAGTTGCTCGAACACCTGAAAAAGTCCGGTTCGAAACAGTACGATCGCGCAATTCGTGACGTGCTCCGCAGCGCCGAACGTCTTTCGCAGCTAAAAAATCGGGACGCCAGCCGCCACGGATTGGAACTGAAGGCTTGGAAGATCAAGACGCAAGTGCAACTGCTCGCAGCGCGGCTTTCGATGACCAAAGACAGTAAACTTGAAGGGAAGCTGAAAGCAGCGGTGGCAGAGCATTTCGACCTTCAACTGGAAATGGCCAAACAAAATCGAAGTCAACTGAAGCAGCGTTTAGGGAAACTAGACAAGAATATTGACCGCTTGAAAAAGAGCCGGGATCAGACGATCCAGCGACAATATGACACGCTTGTAGGAGTTGGTGAAAAAGCGCCAAAAAAATCGCCGGTCAAGAAAAAAACCGTGTCAACGTCGACGGATGGCGATGGCAACAGTAACTAGCTTTTTCAGGATGGCCCCGCCTGACTTCCTGCCTCGGAAATCAAATATCGGAAAAATCAGAAAGGACTAGCCATGCGACACAATCGTTTTTGTGTGATGGCGGCAATTGCTATAGCGTTTTGTGACCTGGCGGCCGCGCGAGCGGTCGGCGAGGCAATGAAGCCGGTCAATCAGCGATACAAGTTGGCTGACGGCGAAGAGACTCCCGACTTTCGCCGCCATGTCGTACCGTTAATGGGCCGTTTGGGTTGTAACGGTCGTGCGTGCCACGGTTCGTTTCAAGGCCGCGGGGACTTTCGACTTTCGCTGTTTGGCTACGATTTCAAGAACGATCACAAGGCGTTATTGCACAAGCAGGATGAGATGCGCGTCGACGTGGAAAGCCCGCTCGACAGTCTGATCATCGCCAAGCCGACCGACGAGTTTAATCACGAGGGCGGCGAGCGCTACAGGACGGGCAGTTGGCAGTATCACGTCATTCGCCGCTGGATCGAAGCCGGCGCGCCGTTTGATGAAGCGGATATCAAAACCCCACTGCATCTCGAAGTGACGCCCGCCGAAATCATTTTTTCCGGAAAAGGCAAAAAGGCGCAGCTCAAAGCCGTCGCCGTCTGGCCGGACGGCACGCGCGAAGATGTCACGCCGCTGTGCCGATTCCAGACGAACGATGAGCAGGTTGTTGAAATCGGTGAGAACGGACTGGCCACGTCGAACCAACCGGGCGATACGCACGTCGTTGTGTTTTACGACAGTGCGGTCGTTCCTGTCGCCGTGATTCGATCGGCAACTGCGCTGGTCGGCGATAAGTATCCCAAGGTTGAGACGCCGACGAAAGTCGACCAGTTGGTCGTCGAAAAGCTCCGCAAACTGGGAATCACGCCGTCCGAGTTATGTACCGACGCCGACTTTCTCCGTCGTGTGCGGCTCGACATGACCGGTTCTTTGCCGACCCCTGACGAGATCGAGCAATTCCTGGCCGACAGAGATTCCAACAAGCGTGCGAAGAAAGTAGACGAACTATTGCTGACGCCGGCTTACGCCGCCTGGTGGACCACCAAGCTATGCGATTTTACCGGCAACAACGAGCAGCAACTCAACAACGTCAATCCCATGCGCGGCGCAGCATCCCGCGAGTGGTACGCCTGGATTCGCAAGCGGGTCGAAGACAATGCGCCGTACGACGAAATGGTTGCGGGTATTGTCACCGCCAAGAGCCGCCACGGCGATCAGAGTTACATCGAATATTGCAAAGAGATGAGTTCGATGTACCACGATGGCTCCAGTAACTCGTACGAAGACCTGGACAACATGTCCTATTACTGGGCGCGGCGAGATTTCCGTGAACTTGAAGCACGCGCGATCGGTTTCGCCTATTCGTTCATGGGCATCCGCATCCAGTGCGCACAATGTCACAAACATCCGTTCGACCAGTGGTCGAAAGACGATTTCCATCAATTCAAGAATTTTTTCTCGCGCGTCGTCGCCGGCCGCAACGGCGCCGATCCTGAATCGCGTGGCGAGTACAACGAACTGGTTGACAAGCTTGGTTTAAAAGGCAAACGCGGCGGCGAGTTACGGCGGATGTTGCCCAAATTGCTTGACGATGGCAAAACGATTCCGTTTCCGGAAGTGTACGTCTCCAATCGGCCGCAACGCAGTCGCAATAACGATGGCGAATATCCAACGTTTGAGCACGCCAAATTGCTGGGCGGCGAGATCGTTCAGATCGACGGAGAAGGGGACCCGCGCGAGGTGCTGATGGATTGGTTGCGGGGCGAGGACAACCGATTCTTCGCACACGCGTTTGTCAACCGCGTTTGGGCTTCGTACTTTAACGTCGGCATTGTCGAACCGCCGGACGATCTCAGTTTGGCGAATCCTCCAAGCAACAAACCGCTGCTGGACTATTTGGCGAAGGAGTTCATTAGAAATAGCTTCGACATGAAGTGGCTGCACCGCACGATCGCCAACAGCCGCACTTATCAATTGAGCTGGAAACCGAACGACACGAACCGGCACGATATTCGCAACTTCAGCCACTCGATTCCACGACGGCTGCCCGCCGAAGTTGCTTACGACGCGATCCAGCAAGCGACGGCGGATGACGAAAAATTATTGAAGATGCACAACGACACCGGCGGACGGGCGATCGCGCTGCCGAGCGCCGGATACGGTAACAGGAACAATCAAGGCGCGGCGTACGCACTGTCAGTTTTCGGTCGCTCGACGCGCGACAGCAATTGCGATTGCGACCGCTCGATGGAGCCGAGCCTGTTGCAAACCGTATTTTTGCAAAACGACCGCGATATTCTGCAGTTGGTCGGCACGCGGGGCAGTGGTTGGCTGGGGCAAATCTC
>JAYGDO010000397.1:0-2218 GCA_046582885.1 Pirellulales bacterium
GAATTTTCGTGTCTTCCTTGTCCAGATCGTAGGCGTCTCTCACCGCCGAACTGAGCAGGATCCCGTACGCCATCGCCCGATAGTGGTCAAAGTTGTCGAAGTCCTGTGCGGCGCTTATCTCGCGTTCCAACCGGGACAGCAACTGTTTTCGCGATGCGATCTGTTGCAAATCGAGTTCTCTCAGATTTAGGACTTGTGACCCCAGCGATCGTGATACGCCGCCGAAGGGTTCGCCACTGGGAGTGCGGATTACGACCGGATCGTACTTGGCACCCAGCCATCCGCCGTACTCGCCGGCTTGCAGGGTTCCGTTATCAACCATCGGATACGGCAGCCGCACCGAGGGCGGCACGCCCCGCGGCGCGGAACGGAATTTCGAAACCATGGCGGCCAGCGAGGGCCAATCGTTCGGCATCGGCGGGATGTTGCCGCTACGAGGTGGCTTGTGCCCGGTCATGTTCCAATACATGCCGCGACCATGGGCCGAATCGTCATGGTGTATCGAACGAATGATCGCCAGCTTTTCGGTCTGCTGCGCCAGATGTGGCAAATGCTCGCCGATTTGAATTCCCGGCGTTGCCGTTGATATCGGAGAAAATTCACCGCGAATTTCCTTGGGGGCATCCGGCTTCGGATCCCAGGTTTCGTGATGACTCATTCCTCCCCAGCAGTAAACCAGGATGCATCGCTTGGCTCTTCCGGTCGCGTCTGGCGGGCGGGCCGCGCTGCACTTCAGTTGCAGCATGGCGGGCAACGACAATCCGCAGCTGCCAATCGTCGTCGCCAGCATTTGACGCCGCGAGATGTGTTGAAAAAACCCCGACATTCCCGGCTGCCTTTATGAATGAAAGCAAGCGAAATTCGGCAAACGACCCCAACTATGATAGACAGTCGACGGCTTTACTGAAACACTATTCGCCGGTTGGCGGTGCCAAAAAATCGCGAGCACGATAAGGCGATGGCTGATGGCGCTGGCCGTTCCATCCCCGGCCTGTTGCTGCTCGGACATGCGAGCGACAGGGCGAGGCTCCACAAAAGACCGTCACAGGGGCAGAGCCGAAAATTGACCTCAGGGAGGCGGGGCGGACTAGCGGGACGCCAAAAAAGCGGACTAGCGGGACGCCAAAAAACTGTACAGAATTCTAGAAGTCGAAACTCCGTACAGCGCTCACGACCGATTTCTTCCTCAACCCTCAATCCACATAGAACGGTTGGATCATGTCAAGGCAAGCACAACAGACCCGCCGACGATTTGTCCGCAATACCGGACTGGCGACAGGATCGCTACTGGTGCCGTATCACTGGTGCAGTTCTCGCGGCGCAGCCCAATCCAAGAACGATCGGCCGCAAGTCGGAATGATCGGCATCGGCGGCCGGGGTGGCGAACACGCCCGGCAGTTCAAAAAATTCGGCGACGTTGTCGCGGTCTGCGACGTCGACGCTCAGCGGGCCGGTGCGGCGAACCAAATGGTCGGCGGCAAGGCGGCCGTGTTTGGCGACTATCGAAAGCTGCTCAATGATGAACGCATCGACGCCGTGGTGATTGCCACGCCGGATCATTGGCATACGAAGATTTCCATCGATGCCATGAAATCGGGCAAGGATGTCTATTGCGAAAAGCCACTCACGTTGACCATCGATGAAGGAAGAAAGATCTGCCGGGTTGTGAAGGAAACGAATCGCATTTTCCAGGTCGGCACGCAACAGCGGAGTGAGTTTAGGGGGTACTTTTTGCAGGCCATCGCGATGATCCGTGATGGCAGGATCGGCAAGCTGCAGCGCGTCGTCGCGTCCACGGGAGGTGGTCAGACCGGCGGACCGTTCCAGGAATCGAATCCTCCGTCACATCTGGATTGGGACATGTGGCTGGGGCAGGCTCCCAAAGTGCCGTACATCCCGCAGCGGTGCCATGGCAACTTTCGCTGGTGGCGGGAATATGCCGGCGGTCAGATGACGGACTGGGGTGCGCACCATGTCGATATTGCGCTGTGGGCGATCGGCCTGCCGGACAAAGGCCGCCTGCAGTTCTCCGGCAGCGGACAGGTGCCCGGCATTAAGAACGGCTACAACATGCCGGCCCAGTTCGACGTCACCTGCCGCATGCCTAACGGGCTGCCGTTGCAAATGGTCACAGGCCAGCGGCAAGGCATTTTGTTTGCGGGGGAAAAGGGTCGGTTCTTCGTCAACCGCGGGGGCATCTACGGCAAGCCCGTCGAGC
>JAYGDO010000436.1:0-7009 GCA_046582885.1 Pirellulales bacterium
TTCAAAGGTGTGCCGATCAGTCTGACATTGGGCGGGATGGTTCCCACTTCACCGCTAAATACCACACGGAGCTGATCCTTTCGGAATTCTTCGGCCAGGTTGCTTGGCGCATAACGCGTCCGCTGTTTGTCAGGGACTATCACAAATCCCGCGTTGCCTAATTTGCGGATGGTGCCCTGCCGGTCGATCAGTTTTTCCCCGGCGAAAGTATTAACCTGCCACAGACAGCTGGTGATGAGGATCAGAGCCAGAAGGCGGGCGAACGGAATTGGCGAAGAACGTTTCATGGTCGAATTCCTGCAGTGGGCGGTTGACGGGGATCGGGATGGTTCCGTTATAGCATCCGAAGATGGTTGTTGGCACTTCCGTCGCCCGCCGAAACATTGTTGGCTGCCGGCATCATGTTATCTGCAAAGGACAGGCTCATCCCGCAGCAACGTGGTGTTCCGGCCCGCTGTTCCGGCCAGTTTTCAGCTTATTGACTCACTGCTGGCTCTAAAGGATATTGGGGCCTAAAGTTCGGCGAGCCGGGGTTAAAAGCTAATGAAACGCCCCAGGGTCCGTCCGGCTGATTCGTACTTGGTGAAGAAGCACCATGAATCGAACGCGCGCGTGCTGACGGCGCGGTCGGTTCTTGCTGTTTTTGCACCCCCGCCCGTCCGCCGAGCCAGGCAACACCGGTCGGTCACAACTCGCACCATGAATTCACACCATCAGACTGCCCTGTGGTTTCTAGTGCTCGTCGCCATGTCGGCTTCGTCCTCTGCCGCCGACCAAACCGGCAATGACAGCGACCCGCTGTGGCAGTTGGCCGCAGAAGCCTATCAGTCCGGACAAGTCGAAACGGGACATATTCACCTGAAGACCTTGGTGGGCAAAAGCTCGGGTAATGTAGATCTGGCGATTAAGTGTCTGGAGGAGATTTTGAATCAGGCCCGCCGCTGGGACGCCAATCGCCTGGCTGCGCAAGCGCACCTCACGTTTGTGGATAACCCCTCGGCCGAATATGCCGCTAGGCAACTGTGCGGGTTGGAACGCATCGGCGCAGTTTCGGCCAACCGCAGAAGTGTTCAAGATGCCTTTACGGTGCTGCTGGAGCACAACGTGCGGGATGGCCGACTGTTTGAAGCAATGGAGATGACCGACCGCTTTGTCGAAGAGAATCCCCACGATCCGTACTGGCGGATTCAACAGGCCCGCGTTTATCGCAGGCTCGACTCCTCCAAGACGCGGCCGTTGTTCGACCGATTGAGAGCCGAAACGGACCTCGATCATCCCGATGCTGCAACCCGCGCGCGTTGGCGGGCGTTCTCCAAGGAACTGGAGGAAAGCCGCGAACAGCTTCCACAAGAAATTCAGCCGCTACCGAAGGGCAGCCCGCTGCTGTTAATGGAACCGGACGATCCGGACGGGGAATGGGGCATCGTCGCCGGTCGCTCTGCTCAGCAGATTCCCGTAATCGTCGATCGGCTCGCCGCCAGAGCTCTCGTCGGCGAGCAGATTTTGCCCTGGAGGGACAAAAGCGGCCTCACCGACCCGGTCCGGGCTCTGGACTTGCACCTGTTAAGTCAGCCGCGGGGAGAGTTGGAGCCGCTGCGACGCCTCCAGGCGAAACGGTACGCTCAGCGGGATATCGAGTCCGTCACCCCGGATGCCGAAACCCTTGCGTCGTATCGCCGCTACGCCTGGGCGCCGGCGGCACAACAACGGCTGCAAAATCTGGCCAATCGCATGCTGTTTGCCGGCCGTGCCCAATCGGCCTTGAGGAGTTTTCGTGAAGTGTTGGACCATGCCACAGACCAAGCGTTACGCGACGTGGCGCAGGTCGGCTATTGGACGGCGCGGGCGCAGATCGAGCAGCCGGCAGGCGTCGACGAATTGCTCGGCGATGTGGCTGCGGATCGTCTGTTGTCGTGGTTGGGAAAACCTGCCAAAGCCGGCGAGATTTGCCGCCAGCTGATCGAAAGGCGCGCCGGGGCGCCAGGATCGGCGGCCAACGCCTCGACGCTGAAGGAACTGGTGCAGCAGGTGGTACACATCCCGCCCGTAGCGCCGTGGTCGAGCGGTCTGCCCGGCGGTGTGGATCTGACCGTCGTGGGTAAAAACCTGCTGGTCAGCGGCCGAGAGGTGTTGGCGATGTACGACGCCCGGCCGCCAAACCGGCCGGCCTGGCAGAACTTGCAGCCGGGGAGGAGCAAGCAAGTCAACATCCATCCGGGGTATTTTCGACCTGCGTTCGACAAAGAAGTGATTTATACGCGGTGGGGGTTCAGTTCTCTGCCGCCACGTGGAATTGCGGCCATCGACCGTTCCACAGGCCAGCTGCTCTGGACCAACGATTGGTCGTTGTCCGATCCGCGTCCGCTGGAAGTTCCCCTGGGCGACCCCGTTCTGGCCGACGGGCTACTCTATTACCTGCAGTGGCATACCGCGGGAGACGTGGGCAAGCCCCAGGGACGCCGGTTGACCTTGGTGTGCTTTGACCGGCACCGCCGCGAGTCCGCCTGGGAACAGACAATCGCCACGGCGGGGCAAACCAGCGACATTACGGCGAGCCTCGAACGGGCGCACGCCGAGTCGGCCATTTATGGTAACCGTGTGACGATTCACCGGGGTGCCGTTTACAGCAGTTCCAATTGCGGCATCGTGGCCAGGTCGGATATCCGCGACGGGCGGACCGATTGGATTCACCACTATCGCCCGGTTAGCGTCGACCGCCGGAGCGTCCTCAACCACGGTTCGCCGCCGATCATTGCGGGCGACAAAGTGATCTGCATGCCCAGGGATGCAAACCGCGTCTTTGCCCTGGACCAGGTTACCGGGCGGCTCGTCTGGGAAAACACACTGGTGATGGGCGTCCAACTCGTGGGCGTGTGGGAAGACCTGCTGATCGTTCGCGGGCGGTCGAATGTGGCCGCACTGCATCTGGCCACGGGGCAGGCCCGCTGGTATCGGCCCGTCAGCGGAGGCGTGTTGGGCCGCGCCAGTTTGCTCGGCGCTTCGGTCTGCTTCGCCCAGCTCGACAACTTGCTGCGGCTCGACGTGAAAACGGGGCAAATTGAAGAAACGCGACCCTGGGAATTAGCGAATGAAAAGCCGCAAAACTTTGCAATTGATGGCCGCAATCTGTACGTTATCACGAACAGGCCGGGCGAAGGTTTCGGCCGGCGGGTTGACCGACCGCTGAATCCCTCCGCGCCCGGCGAATCGGTGCCGCTGTCGCTGCCGTTGGCGCAGGCTTGGATGCTGCCGCGCGAGAACGCAAAGATCGCTTTACCGCCCGTAGAATCCGACTTGCACGGCACCGCGTACGTCATTTCCGAGGGAATCCTCGAGCACATCGACCTTTCGCCCCAGGGCCGCATCCGCTGGCAACGTTTTGTCGAAGTCCACGACCCGAGGATTCGCTTTGTCGGCAAGACCATTCTCATCGTTGATCGCTCCGGCGGTCACGCTCCTGGGTTGGCGAACCGGGTCTTCGCCTTCGATGCGGCCAGCGGCCGAACTTTGTGGGAGCATGTTATCGGCATTCCGGTCCACGTAATCCTCAATTGCGGCTCCACACAAATCTTTCACGATGCCGTGGGCCGGATCGTGGCCGTGGACATGGCCAGCGGCCGCCGGGCCTGGAAGCGAAACTTGGGGGACGGTTTTCAGATGAGGCTTTCCTGGGACGGGAAGCGTCTGCATATCTTTTTCGTGTCCCGTCTGCGGTCCGCCCACCACATGGTCGTCGACGCCCGAACCGGCCACACGATCAGCGAAAGCACGATCGCCGCCAAAACGTCGGCCGACGCGAAGAACGCCGAGTACATCAAGGGGGGATACTACGAAGTCATCATCAACCCGGTCCGCGCGCGGTACGTGCGTCTGGTGGCCCTCTCGGAAATCAACGGCCGCGGTTGGGCCTCGATTTCGGAATTGCAGGTGGTTGACGCAAAAGGCGACAACCTGCCGCGCGACGGCTGGTCGGCAACGGCCTCGAATTCGGAGACGAAGGCCAGGTACGATACCAGTCCCAGGTGCGTTATCGATAACGACCCCGTTACGTGGTGGCACTCGCAATGGATAGATGGAATTCCGCCGCATCCGCACGAAGTTCGCGTTGATATGGGCGGCCTGCAGACCGTAACCGGCATCCGCTATCTTCCGGCCGTGATCGTCAACAACAACGGCATGATCAGGGACTACGAACTGTACGTTAGTCAGGATGGCGACAACTGGGGCGATCCGGTCGCCAAGGGCTTTCTCGTAAATCGCACCCGCGTGGACCAGGCGTACGCCACGGAGCGGTCCATTGTGTTCGAGAGTCGCGCCGGCCCGAATAAACCGCTGGGCATTTATCGCTATCCCCTGGACGGTAGCGCCGCCCTGCTGGTGCAGGAAAATGCGAACATCGTCTTCCTGCAGGAGCCTTACTTCATCACGGTGGCCGGCAAAAATCTTGTCATCCATCGTTTCGATGACCCGGCCTATCATTTCGAGCTGGGTACGTCCGATCAATACGACACGAGCCTGATCGAAATCGCAAACGACCGACTGGTGCTGGGCCGGAAAGGAGTTCTGGTCGCCGATTTGGCCCAAAAACGGTTGGTCATCGCGGCCAGCGACAGTAAGCAGACATACAACCAGCCAGGGTTGGTTCTGCGGGAAGGGGCGGACAGCCTGCTGAAGATCGTCCCGTTAGGCGAAAAGGGGAGCCAGGGCCAGGCGGTCTTCCGGTTTGACCTGCGGACCGGGCGCCATACCGAAGCGCTGCTCGCCCCGCAGGCCGAACCGTTTCAGTCCGGACACTACAGCCGGGATCGCAGCATTTGCCGCTTCGATGGCCTGTTGCTGTTGCGTGATCATTCGACCGTCACCGCCTGGATCCGATCCGTGCCGTAGCCGCTAGTCGCTGCCGGGGCTCCATCCTCAGGCCTTAATTTGTCGCGCTGAGAACCGTTCACGGCGGCCGAAAGTCGATGGCCGCGGCGGGCCTCGAAGGTGTTTAGCGCGACGCTCCTTCCTCCGCGAATTTCCAGCCGCCGACGTAATCCCGAGTGAGCTTCACATTTTCGTCGAGTGTGGCGCGAACCATTTCGACCGGCATGGAGTTGTGCCGAAGAACCGCATCGTGAAATTGACGTTCGGTCATCGTACCGTCGCCGACCAGGGTGCGATGCAGGGCGCGGAACTGCAGGGCGCCGAGCATGTAGGCGCACTGGTAAAGTGGCGAGTAGCCGCCCTGGATCGAACGTCGTACCTCCGCGGTGGCGTTCCGCCGCTCGTGGCCCACCCGCTGGACGAGGAAGTCGACGGCTTCGTCGGCGGTCATTGTTTCTAAATGAAAACCGAGTGAGAAAATGATCCGCGCGCAGCGGTGCTTGAGCCAGAAGAGCATGCCGATGCGGTCTTCGGGCGTCTTGGGAAAGCCGAGGTCCCACATCCGCATCTCCCAATAGACGGCCCAGCCTTCTTTCCAAAAGGGCGTGCGGAATCTGCGGCGGTACGGACGGTAGCGGGCCGTCATGAAGTCTTGCAGGTGATGTCCGGGAATCAGCTCGTGATGGACGGTGGCCCGGGCGAAATGAAGGTTATTCCCGCGCATGCTCATCAGCTTGTCGCGATGGTCCATTTCATCCGTGGGAAAGGAGATGCTGATGACCTCGCCGCCGGTAAAGTACGGATTCACCCGCTGCTGGGCCGCCGACATCATCCGCATCCGCCACGTCTCTTTACTGAGCGGCGGGATGGTGATCAGCCGCCGCTCTTCGAGGAAACGCTCCGCCTCCCTCGCGAGCTGCTTGATCAGCTTGGGCTGCTCCCCGGGCTCGACGTGTCGCGTCTTGACATGATCCTGGGCTTTCCTCCAGTCGTTGCCGAATCCGAGCGCGAGGGAAGCCTTGGCCATCTCGCGGTCGCACCAGGCGAATTCGTGCTTCGCGATTTCGACAAGTTCGGCGGGCGTGTACGAGATCATTTCGCGCTGCAGTTCATCGCTGAGCGCCGCTGCGCCGATGGGATTGCCAACCAGTCGGTCCGGATCCGTTGGCTTTTTTTCCTTTTCGCGTTTCACCAGCTGATCGGAGATGAGGTCGGCGTACTCGTCCAGAGCCTGGCGGACCTCTGCTGCGGGCTTCTTGACCCACCAGGTAAAAATCGGATCGTAGCCGTCGTAGAAACCGAACCAACGCCCGAGATGTCCGCTCAGATCGCGGACGCGCCGCGCCGCTCGGTTTGCGGCATCTTTGTCCCAGCGGTTCCGCGCCCGGGCGATAGCAGCTTCGAGCTCGTCGCGGGCCGCGTCGATGCGGTTTTCGATGGCCGCCAATCGACGTGCGGTGGCCTTGCCGTCGACGGGATCCAGCCGGCGGTGCGCTTCGAGTAGATCGACAATGGATTTCCAAAAAGGAATGAGCGGCAGCACGGCGGCGTCGCGTGCGGCTTCCCGGGCGAACTGCTTCTGGGTGTCTTTGAGCTCGTCGCGAAACAGCAAGTAATCGACCTGTGCATCGCGGGAAAGGCGGTCGAAGTCGGTTTTTTCGAGCGCCGTCTGCCACTGGCGATAAAACGCCTCCCGGCGTTTCTGGTCGCCCGGAGAGAGCGGGATATTGTAGAAGCGATTCAGGTTGCCCCGATCGATGTCGAACCGTTCGAAAGAAGATCGCAGCCCGGTGGGCGAACGATCGGCGTTCTCCAGGGCGTCGGCCGGCAGGCCGGTGGCGGGCCAGCAGGCGACGAGGCAGGCGGTGATCCGGAATATTTGCTGAATGGACATGAGGAAGCCCCCTAGTGTGTGTGGCCGGTTTTTCGGGCGATCCCGAGTGCTGTAGGATACCGCGCGGGGGACAAATAAGCTGCCTGTCCGCCGGCCGTACATCGTTTAACAAACCCGAAAACGCAAAACATTGGAGAACGGCAATTTCGCGCCGGTGCCAACATCCCGGGGCCTTCCGGGCCCGCGGCGGATTGCCGGCGGGTCCCCGGCAATCCCGAGACGGCAGTTGCCGAGGGGCCCATTATTGCT
>JAYGDO010000509.1:0-1902 GCA_046582885.1 Pirellulales bacterium
CAGGTAGCGATCGATGCCAGAGCAACCGCCGACGTCGCGGCCGACCTGGGAATCAGCGTCAACGCCGTACGCAAAGCAAAATCTCGCGTGCTGCGGCGATTGCGGGAGGAGTTTGGCGAACTTCTGCACTGATATTTTGCGTATTTTGCGCGGACCGTATTTTCGCCAACGGGACTCGCCCCGGTTCACGATGCCCGGCGTCCGCGAGGTACATCCCTAACCTATTGATATCTAGGATCTTTGGTCGTCCGCTTCCAACGCGACAAAAGTCGTGGCATGCCCCCGCGTTGTACCTTCTAGACGGAAAACGAACCGGTTACAACGAACAGTTACAAACTGAGGTCCAGCGTGCCTGCCATGAAATGTCCTACCCGCGATGCGTTGGTTGAATTTGCACTTGGCAATCTTGCGGATGTGGAGATTGCATCGGTCGCCGACCACTTAGAAGCGTGCGCCGATTGCGAGCTCACCGTCTCGGCGCTTGAATCGCAGTCGGACACGCTCATTGCTCAATTGCGCCGGCCGGCCGAACCGAGTCCGCACGCGGATGAAGCGGAATTTGAGATGGCGGTCGCGGCCGTCCAGGAAATTGGCCGCCAACCGACGCCGGCCGATCGTGCCGAGTTGGAACGGACGCTTAGCAACATGTCGCAACTTCGCGACTACCGGCTGTTGGGAAAGCTGGGCGAAGGCGGCATGGGCACGGTTTACAAGGCGCTGCACACGAAGCTGGACCGCATCGTGGCACTCAAGATTCTGCCGGAACATCGCAGTGACAAGTCGTCCGTCTCCCGATTCGCACGAGAAATCGCGGCTGTTGGAAAATTGAACCATCCCAACATTGTCCGCGCTCATGATGCGGGGGAGGAAGACGGCATGCACTATCTGGTGATGGAACTGGTTGACGGTATTGACCTGCATCGGTTGGTGAAAAAGAACGGCCCCTTGCCGATCGCCGACGCCTGTGAAATCGCGCGTCAAACGGCACTCGGCCTGCAACATGCACACGAGCACGGTCTCGTACATCGCGACATCAAGCCGTCGAATTTGATATTAGCGTCTAGCCCATCCGCAGTCCGCCATGCGACGTCGGCCATCGTCAAGATCCTCGATCTCGGCCTCGCGCTTCGCCTGACCGACGCGTGGCGAGACGAGAACCTGACCGACACCGGCCAAGTGATGGGCACGCTCGATTATATGGCACCCGAACAGGCCGATGACAGCCACAACGTCGACATTCGCGCCGACATTTACGCTCTTGGCTGCACGTTGTTCAAGTTGCTCTCGGGCCGACCGCCGTTCGGCGGCGACGCCCATCAAACGCCGGTAAAGAAAATCATGGCGCACGCCAACGATGCTCCGCCCTCGATTCGCGACTTTCGATCCGACGTCCCGCAGCAACTGGCCGACCTTGTCCGCCGTCTGCTTGCCAAAGATCCGGCAGACCGCCCGAATTCGCCGGCCGACGTCGCCCGGGCACTTCAGGCATTTGCCGCGTCAAACAATCTGGAAAGACTCGCCGCGCAAGTCGAAGACGAAATGCAACACGACGGCCGCATCGCCTCAGCCGAGGAGATTCCGGTCATGCTGGGCGCGGGCGGTGCGGGCGGTACGGGCGGATCGGTCCGGCACAGGCGGGTCGACGGCGATGAACCCTCCTGGCTTCGGCCGAGTTTTTACGTGTGGGGTGGCGCGTTGTTACTTGGCTGTGCGTGCCTGTTCTGGACGATCACGATTGGCGGAATGATACGGACCTTTCACAGCGGCGCCACCGGCGCTGTGACGGCCGACGGTCTCGCTGGCGGAATCCGCGACTCGCTTCGCTACACGGTCTACTCGATCCCCTGTTTCATTTTAGGCATCATCTTCTTGCTCAAGGGATACTGGTGGCACCGCCGGGCG
>JAYGDO010000542.1:0-9398 GCA_046582885.1 Pirellulales bacterium
CGGACTCGCCCCGGCTCCCCAACCGGCCCGGCCAATCACCGCCTCCGCCGCAGCCGCCAGTCGAGCGTCGGCAGCAAGGTCCAGATAGTCATTCGAGCCAAAGTTGATGAGCCGTCGCCCATCGATCTCGATTTTCGCCCCTTGGCAACTCCCGCGGACGCGCCGAGTCCGCAACAAGCCATCACGCTGCAGCCGCGACAACTCGTCGTCCAGCCAGCCAAGTCGGTCTCTCGTGTCCCTCGCCATCCGCACTGTTGTACCGCGCCGTCCGCGGCGACCATAAGGGTAGCTTCGCAAAACTCCGGACTCGCACGCCTGATTTACAGAATTGTCCTGGCTTATTTTGCTCGCCGCCCGCATCCGGGAGGGGGATCTCGGCCTTACATTTGAAGAATACGGGCGTTTCCCGCGCCGAGCGTCTCCCACCCGTAACCGACGATCCGCAACCCGCCGACTGGCGAGCCTGCGGGATCGAAAAACCGAAGGGCTCGATAGACGCGGGAAGGAATTTCTGAAAACTCGACTCGCCCGAGCACGTCTCAGCGGTTCGATCGCGAGACGACACGAACTGACTGCGACTGCAGCAATTACTTCGCCGCAGCGTTCGCATTCGGTTTGGGCATCTTCGCCCCGACCCCGATCAGCCATTTCGAGAGCATGACATCGAGTTGCTTGACTTTGCCGGGCATCGACGCGACCAGGTCTTTGGCCTCACCCAAATCGTCTTTCACGTTATACAACTCCGTGGTACCGCTTTCGTAATAGCGCAGCAGCTTATAGTCACCCGCGCGGACGATACCATAAGGCTTGATACTGCCCCGATAATGGGGAAAGTGCCAAAAGATGCCGTCGCGGTTGAATTCTTTTTCGCCGTGCAGAATATCTACCAGACTCACGCCGTCAATTTCATGCTTTGGCAGCGGCACTTCGGCCATTTCCAAGACGGTGGGAAAGACATCGATCGTGCTGATTGGCGTGTGGCATTCACTTCCGGCCTTGGTCACTCCCGGCCAACGGACGACATACGGCACGCGAATACCGCCCTCGTAGGGAAAACCTTTGCCCGCCCGCAGCGGCGCGTTGTTGGTGACGTTGGATAACCCCCCATTGTCCGACGTAAAAACAATGATCGTTTTCTCACTCAATTTGAGCTCGTCTAATTTGTCCAACACGCGACCGACCGCATCGTCAACGCTTTCGATCATGGCGGCGTAGGCGGCGTTTTTTTGCCCGGCTTTGGGCTTGGCGTCATACTTTGCCTTCAGATTTTGCTTGGCCTGGATCGGCGTGTGGACCGCGTAATGGGCCAGGTACAAAAAAAACGGTTTGTCTTTGTTTTTTTCAATGAACTTGGCTGCTTCGACGCCTTCGCGGTCGGTCAGGTATTCACCTGCCTGGCCGGTTTTCAGCAGCGGCATGCTTGGCTGTCGCGGCGTTTCGTACGGGAAATGGTAACGCGGCGGTTGTCCATAATCGCAACCTCCAATATTGACGTCGAAACCCTGTTTTTCTGGATACCAGCGATCCGCGCCGAGATGCCATTTGCCGATATGGCACGAGACATAGCCGGCCGGCTTAAGCGCTTCGGCCAGCGTCACCTCTTTTAGTTCCATCCACAATGCGTTGCGGGGAGTTGACAACTTCTGCTTGCCACCCGTGTAGCCGCTGGGGTTCTTGCCATCGGCCGGAATCGCGCCGCCTTGGAACCGCGCACGAATCCAATCGGTAACGCCTAGTCGGGCCGGATATCTTCCGGTCATCATGGCCGCGCGGGTCGGCGAACATACCGCACAGGCGGCGTAGCCGTCCGTGAAGCGCACGCCGCTGGCGGCCAGACGATCGATATTTGGCGTTTCGTAGTACTTGCTTCCGTAGCAACCCAGATCCATCCAACCGAGATCGTCTACTAAAACAACAACGAAGTTCGGCTTCGGCTGCGCTCGAAGGCGACCAGTGCCACCCGGGGCCACAAACAGCGCCGTAACAACAAGAAGATAAACGATGCGACGAAGTTGGTTCATTTCGATCTGGTCATTCCTTGGGGGTGTAGCGGTCTTCACCCGACTAGTATGGTCAGCGAAAATGTCGCTGACAACCGCTAAGTCAGGCGTGTGCGCTTGATTGTCGATGCAACGGCCGTTGTGTTACGATGTCCCCAGCGGAGTAGAATCAGCGTTGATTGGCAGAAAGGTGGTTGCATGGCCAGCGAGTCCGTGTTCGATGACAGGGAGTTCCAGCAAATCCGGGAAACGGTGGCCTCCGCAGGCGCCGACGCTACCTGCACCGCGCTGGTGGAGATCTTCTTGGCGAAAAAACGTTATCACGAACTGTTTGACACGAGGCTGCTGCAAACGCGGCAGCGGCTGGGGCTGCCGATTGCTGGCAATTCCGATTTAGAGGACATTCCCGAACCGCAGAGAAGTGAAGTCGAAGAAGGTTATCTGGCCGCCTGTCGCGAAGTCGGAAAAATGTTACTGGACGACGGTGAGATTCGTACCGCATGGATGTACCTGCGTCCGGCCGGCGAGACGGAGTTGATGCGGGCGGCTCTTGAGCGAATCGAACCGGACGAGGCGAATACCGAAGCCATCGTCGAAGCAGCGCTCTACGAAGGACTACACATCGAGCGAGGTTTTCGCCTCGTGCTCGAACACTACGGTACCTGTAATGCCATCACGACGTATGAATCGGCGCTGCACGGACGCAAACCGGAAGAGCAACAGTTGGTCGCCGGGATGTTGGTTGAATGGCTACACAAAGAGCTGCTCGAAAACCTATCTGCGGAACTCGAATCGGACGACCGCCCGCCGAACGAAGCGGGACGCATTCGAAACTTGGTCGCCGGCAAGGAAGAAATGTTCGGCGAATACACGACTCATATCGATACGTCGCATCTGAGCAGCGTTGTGCGTTTTGCCAGGATCGTTGAGGACAAATCGCAGCTTGCACTGGCGCTGGATTTAACGGAATACGGCGCGAGGCTCCACAAAAACCTGCAGCAGGAACACGATCCCCCGTTTTCCGACTACTACGCGAATCATCGATTGTTTTTCGCCGCTCAAATCGGACAAGATGTTGACCAGGCGGTCGAGCATTTCCGCGCGGAGGCCGAAAAATCCGAGGTTGAAGTCGAAACGACGATGGCCGTCGAGGTTTATATTGTGCTGCTGGCGAGAATCGGCCGCCACCGCGAGGCCATTGAAGCCACCGCGACGTTAATTCCGCCGGACATTCAAACCACCGGGTTCGCTCCCCCTCTAGCCGAACTGGCTCGTGCGGCCGGCGACTACCGTCGCCATTTAGAAGTTTGTCGCGAGCGGGGGGATTTGCTGGGATTCGCCCTGGGCGAAATGGAAGCGAGCCGGCAAGTCTCTTCCTAAACTCGGCCGGCGCAAAAAAATCGGCCTGCCCAAAGATAAATCCTCGGGCAGGCCGTTCATCTGCGTTTACGTCGTTCTGGTCCTAGTTAACCAAAGCACGACGAGCGTTGATCGCAGCGGAAGCATCCGGGGTCGGCGTCGGCGGCATCGGAACCACTGACGCTTCAGCTTTGCCACCATCATCAGCGGCGGCATCGCAACCGGCATCGCAACCGGCATCGCAACCGCGCTTCGACTTGCAGCCACTGCCTGAGAAGATGCTCAGCAGGCCGCCGCAGCAACTCTTGCGGGCCTTCTCGCAGCCACAGTCGTCGTCAGCGTCGCAACCCTTGTCCGCATCGCAACCCTTGTCGCGACCGCATCGCGAACGACCTTTTCGTTCGCAGCCACAGCCGTCATCGGCATCGCAACCCTTGTCCGCATCGCAACCCTTGTCGCGACCGCACTTCGAACGACAACGATCCTTGCGTTCGCAACCGCATTTCGGTTCTTCGTCGCAACCACAGGCTGCATCACAACCAGCGTCGCATCCGCCAATACCCAACATACGGTCCAACAGATCGAAACCGTAACTCTGGCTGGTGCAGATGCCCACGCTCAGTAAGAGCGCTCCAACAAACATGCTCCATTTCATAGAACTACGTCTCCTTTTCATATTAGAACCGCGAGTCGATTGTGTCCGTGCTAACAACCGGTAAAGCCGAATCCACTCGTTATTGACGAGTGTGAGTGAATTCTCGCTCGCGCCCGGCCAGGCAAATGCTGACGCAGATTACTGGAGGGTGGTGTCAGGCGGGGTGGCTGGGTGTTAACCCGAGGCTCTGTAGTTTGTCACCAAAGCCGCGCGAGCAATCCATAGTTCGCACAATTGTCACCTTGGCGTAAAATTTACTGTCACCGCTCTTAAGGACTGAGCAGCGACATGTACCGTATCGACAAGGCCCGCGAAATGCCTTGAACCTTCCGAAGTTGTTTTTATCAAATGTGTTAAAACAACTTCTGTAAGGACTATTCCGCTCGTTCGGGTTGGTCCGGTTATGACGATGATTCGGACTTGGAGAAGCGTCAGGCGTGCGAAATCTTATTGAGCCGTCGCACGGGACTCGGCATATCGGCCGACTTGCTGAATCGCTTGACACATCAGGTCGCGATCGACCTCATGCACGTCGATCGGGTCGCCAACGCCACGGAGCATCGTGAGCGTCAGACGACCGCCAAGATGCTGGCGAAATTCTTCCATTCCGGCAAACAGCGTGTTTATGTCGGCAACTTCACTACAGTGAAGATCAAATCCCAAACCCGTGAGACAAGCCAATACGCGATCCGCGTCGCGCCGGGGGAATCCGTGGGCCATCGAGCTATAGACCGTGTCGATCGCCACGCCGATGGCAACGGCCTCACCGTGGCGTATCTTAAAGTTGCTCATCGTCTCTAATTTATGGGCCGACCAATGGCCATAATCGAGCGGTCGCGCTTCCAATGCCTCGAAGGGGTCGCCACCTTGCGTGATATGGCTCAGATGCCATTCGGCCGAACGGCGGAGCATCGGCAGCGCCACCGACATGTCGCGATCCCGTATCTGCGCCGCTTCGCGGCACATATCGCCGAACATCGCGGCGTCTTTCAACAATGAAACCTTTACCGATTCGGAAAATCCGCAGACAAAATCTCGATCGCTGAGCGTTGTCAGCAACTTGGCATCGTTGATGACGGCCCAGGGCACCGCAAACGTGCCGATCCAGTTCTTTTTTGTAAACAGATTGACGCCGTTCTTGACTCCCACACCGGAGTCACCTTGGGCCAACGTCGTCGTGGGTAGACGCACCAACCGAATTCCACGGTGCGCGATGGCGGCTGCAAAGCCGACGGCATCCAAGACCGCGCCGCCGCCGATGGCCACGACATAGCTGCGACGGTCCAAGTCGGAAACGTTGAACACCTTCAGCATCCGCTCAAGGATGTGAATGTCGTTCTTGATCGGCTCACCACCCGGCAAAAGTTGCACATTACCGATTCGCATTAGCCGGTCCGCCTGCGCGTCGGCGAATGTTTTGATGCGGTCAACGAGTCCGGGGTTTGTGGACGCGACATCGCCGTCGAGCCAAAACTGAACCCGCGGCGGGCGATCACCCGACGCCTCCAGAACAGCTGCTAGCGCATCCTGATCCTGTCCAAATACGTCATCCGTGAACCGCAGTCGATGGACCGCGGGCACAAGAAACGGAACGTCGATCGAATTGGGAGTGCGCTTCTTGTTCATGCCTAATCCCTAGTTTGACGCCGGCCAGCTTTTACGCTCTATCAAGACGACGGGAGCACGGCTAATATGATTGCATGTTGACCCGAGCGGCGTCAACCAACCGGCCGTGGGGAGACTTCGGCCGGCTATGTGATGGGGAATTTTTCGACAATGATGGACAAAACTTCGACACTGTTTGACGGCCTAGAAGCCGCACCTGCGGACGCGATTCTCGGTTTGACCGAGGCATTCAACAACGACCCAAATCCCGAAAAAATCAACCTGACCGTCGGTGTTTTCAGGGATGAACAGGGGAAAACGCCGATTCTGTCGTGCGTCAAACAGGCAGAACAGCGAATCCTGCAGGACGAGCAGACCAAAGGCTATCTGCCCATGACCGGTTCGGCCGATTTCGGCGCGCATGTGCAGCAACTGCTGTTCGGCGAAGGACACGAGGTCATTACCAGCGGTCGCGCGGTGACTGCACAGACCCCCGGCGGTACCGGAGCGTTGCGGGTATCCGGCGATTTCATTCATGCGATATTTCCCACTGCAAAAGTATGGCTCAGCGATCCAACCTGGCCCAATCACCCCGCCATCTTCCGCGCTGCACGGTTGGAAACAAAGACCTTTCCCTACTTCGACGAGGCGACAAATGGACTCGACTTCGAAGCCATGTTAGCCGCGCTGCGGCAGGTCTCACCCGGCGATGTCGTCGTGTTGCACGGTTGCTGTCACAACCCAACGGGCATCGATCCGACACCCGGCCAGTGGCAAAAACTCGCCGACACCCTTTACGACCGGGACGCGTTGCCCCTACTCGATTTTGCATATCAGGGCTTCGCCGACGGACTCCAGGAAGACGCCGTCGGACTGAGAACGCTTTGCCGTGCAGGTCGGGAAATGCTGGTCTGTACCTCGTACTCGAAAAATTTTGGCCTCTATAACGAACGGGTTGGCGCGCTCACGCTGATCGCCTCCGGAAGTGGCGCAGCGACTACGGCGGTCGGACATCTAAAACTGCGCGTTCGCACAAACTATTCCAATCCGCCCGCACACGGCGCGGCGATCGTCGCAACGATTCTCGCGGACGATGCACTGCGTACCGAATGGGAGACCGAATTGGCCCAAATGCGAAACCGTATCAACAGCATGCGAAAGACCTTCGTCGAAACGCTCGCTGCCCAAGGTGTTGACCGCGATTTTTCATTCATCGAGCGGCAATGCGGCATGTTCTCGTTTTCCGGATTGAATCGCGAACAAGTCGATAGACTACGCGAACAGTATTCAATTTACGTCGTGGGTTCTGGCCGGATTAACGTAGCCGCCATGACTACCGGGAACATCGACGCGCTGTGCAGCGCCATGGCCGACGTTTTGGCTTGAGGATCACGACGGGGGACGCCGATATCTGGAAAACCGGACGAAAATTACCGTCCTAAAAGGTCTTTGGATTGAACATCTTGATCGCTAGCAGCGAAGTGTTTCCTTTTGCCAAGACGGGCGGCCTGGCCGATGTGTGTGGCGCACTGCCCATCGCGCTGAGTCGGCTAGATCATCAACCCGTTGTCGTGATGCCCGCGTATCGCTGCATAAAAACCCAGGGATTCCCAACCGACGATACCGGCATTTCGTGGGAACTTCAAATTGGCAGCAAGCCTGTCGCGGGGAGGTTGCTGCGATCGACTCTTCCGGATAGCTCCGTCCCTATTTATTTCGTGCAACAGGACGATTACTTTGACCGTGGAGGGATCTACGCCGAGGACGGACGCGATTACGACGACAACTGCGAGCGATGTGTATTCTTTTGCCGCAGTATTCTCGAGGTCATTGGCCATCTCGATTTCCCCATCGATCTGATCCATTGCAACGACTGGACGACGGGGCTCGTGCCCGCTTATTTGAAGACCGAATATTCCAGCTCGCCGGCCCACGAACAAATCGCGACACTGTTCACGATCCACAACCTCGCGTACCAGGGAACGTTTTGGCATTGGGACATGTTGCTGACGGGACTGGATTGGAAATATTTCAACTGGCACCAAATGGAATTTCATGGCAATTTAAATTTAATGAAAACGGGTTTGGTATTCGCCGACGCGATCAGCACCGTCAGCCCTCGCTACGCCCAGGAAATTCAAGCCTCGCCGTTAGGCTGCGGATTGGAGGGGCTGCTACAGCATCGCCAGCGGGCGGTCAGCGGAATCATCAATGGCGTAGACTACGAAAAGTGGAATCCCGCTACGGACGCCTATTTGGTCGAAAATTACGATGTTGAATCTTTTGCCGAAGGCAAAGCGGCTTGCAAGGCGGCATTGCAGCACGAACTGGGACTGGCAGCCGAACCCCGTCGACCTCTGATCGGCTTGGTGGGACGTCTCGCCAGCCAGAAGGGCCTCGATCTCGTCGTCCCCGTGATCCGACAATTGGCCGCCGAAAACTCGATCCAGTGGGCCATTCTCGGGCGGGGTGACGAGCAGCTGGAAAACCAACTAAGCAATCTTGCTAGCCAATACCCGAGCCAGGTTGCCGTGCAGATCGATTTTTGCGAGCGGCTCGCGCATCAGATAGAAGCCGGCGCTGACATGTTTTTAATGCCCAGCCAATACGAACCCTGCGGGCTGAACCAGCTTTACAGTCTGAAATACGGCACGGTCCCGATCGTCCGCGAGACGGGCGGGTTGGCCGACACGGTGACAGATACCAACCAGGAATCCCTCGCCGCGAAAACGGCCACCGGATTTCTGTTTTCCGACTATTCGGTAGCCGCTCTGTGCGACTGCGTCCGCCGCAGCTGCCAGTACTACAATTTTGATCCCTCGAACTGGCAACAAATTATCCGCACCGGCATGAGCCAGGATTGGTCGTGGCACAACAGTGCCGCAGAGTATTCCAGGCTGTACCGCCAAGTTGTGTCCGCGCGGCGCGGGGCGGCCACCGCCGCGGTTTCTTGAGGATGGTGGATTACGCCTTCAGTATTTTCTCGCGACCGCGGGTTACCGCTGCGCAGGCGTTGCGGGTATCGACGACCAACTTTGCATGCTGGACGATGAATTCATAGTCGTATGCGGTGTGATTTGTGGCAATCAAGATGCAATCCTGCGCCGCCAACAATTCCGCCGTCAGTGGTTCGCTTTGCAGATCGGGCACGTCGAAATTCCGCATCTTCGGAAGCCGCGGCACATGCGGATCGTTATAACTGCATACCACGCCCTGCTCGTGCAGAAGTTTCATCAATTCGAACGACGGGCTTTCACGCGGGTCGTCAACGTCCTTTTTATAGGCGACTCCCAGGATACAGATCCTGCTGCCGCGGAGCGGCGTGCCGACCTTGCTCAGACCTTCGGTCAGCCGGGCCACAACATACCGCGGCATGTCCGTGTTAATTTCACCGGCCAACTCAATAAACCGGGCCACCATTCCTTCTTTTCGTGCCAGCCAGCTCAAATAAAACGGATCGATCGGGATACAGTGGCCGCCCAGCCCGGGACCCGGATAAAACGGCTGAAAGCCGAACGGCTTTGTTTTTGCGGCGTCAATCACTTCCCAAATATCGAGCCCCATCCGGTCGAACAACATTTTCAGTTCGTTCACCATCGCGATGTTCACGGATCGGTAGGTGTTCTCAAGTATCTTGCACGCCTCCGCAACTTCGAGATTCGAAACGGGAACGACGGAGACGACCGCTGCTCCGTAAAGCGCAACCGCCAATTTCTGGCTGGGTTCATCCAGCCCACCGACCACTTTGGGAATCCCCTGGGCTGTAAACTCGGGGTTGC
>JAYGDO010000573.1:0-2975 GCA_046582885.1 Pirellulales bacterium
AGGCCCGTGCATCGTGAACCGAAAACAACAAGGTCGGTAAGGCCCAGAGACAAAACAACTGCAATTTGCGCTTCATTTCACTTGCATCCAAACTGGGACGCCTCATAACGGGGTGTCGTCCGCTCGGTCGTCTGATTCATAATTGCGGACTTGGTTTCCTTTTCGTTTTATGCCCGTCAGCACGAGCACTCCCGACCAGATGATGAAAAGCCCAATTGCTTTTGATTTTTCTTCCAGAAGAACGTCCAGGATGATGGAGAGTGTGCCGCACCCAATCAATAAGTAGGCCAGTGCGTATTGCCAAAATTATGGCTCGTTATGTTTCATGATTGCTTGCCTTCCGACGGTCCGCCAATACTGGGGATTTTACGCTGCTGCGACCCGTAAATCACACCCGCTGATCTGGCAATCCTCGGTACGGATGTGCGGGAAGGCACGGATGGTTGGTGAAACGGCGATTCGGTTCGTGGTCGTTGCTTTCTCCGGTCGTAACAACTTTCCGTGTCTGTCATCAGGTACCCGCGAGCACGCCGGAACCGTGCCACTTTCAAGGCTTCCGGTTACCGCCCGCCACTCGGAAGTTGCAGCAGCAGTTTCTCGGCCGCCGCGGTCTCGGCAGCGAATAGCAGCCTGGAGACGCGGTCGAGTTGTGGGGCCATCGACGCGTTGCCCGCATGTTGTTTTCGAAGTTGATAAAGCATCACCGGCAATCGCAAATCCCGTGAAGTATGGGTGAATGTTTTGTCCCGCGCAAATCGGCTCTGGATCGATTCCAGATAACGGTAGCCAAACTCCCTGGTCGGCTCGATGATGGTTCCCTCGCCATAATCATTCCAGGTGGCAATCTGAATCAGTGGCGAGTTGCTTTTCCAGGCCAGTTCAAGCGTTTCTTCGAAGGTTTTTCCGCCCCGATCCTCAAGATGCCCGTAGCTCGACTGCTTGCCCGCCTCCTCATAAATGTCGTGAAAATTGGGGAACACGGACGCGATGATGGATTCGCCCTTTTCACCCCTGGAATACAGGTCGCGCAGATATCCCTGCCATTCGGCGGGGGCGATCTTCCTGCCGCCGTGGACCGGAGGCCATCCGAATGCGCCATCGGCTCCGGCTTTCCGCGATAGATGCGGCAGCGCATAGAACAGCGGACGCCTCGACAGGTCTGCCAACATCTCCGCCCACTGCGGCTTCGTGAAATGCTGCGGGCCGAATACGAGCAGGACGGGTTTCTCTTTAACCCTCACGTAGGCTTCATCGGCAAACCAGTTCTGATCCAGCCACTCAAGCACCTTCCGCCCGTGCGCGACCTCACTACCCTTCTTCAGTCTTCCGCCCTGCACGATTAGATTTACGGTTCGGTCCTCGTAACAAACGGAAAATTTTAATCCCGCTCGCCTGATGTAGTTGACCAGCCGCAGCGAATTACGGTGAATGATGCCATAGTCGTTAAATTGTTCGGTGCCATACCAGTCAATGATGACGCCACCGATGCCGGCAAACTTCATCAGTAACACCTGACATTCCAGCGCATCAGGATCACTGGAGTCATAGGGCCCGATCAGGGGCCGATAATGTGAAGCCAATTCCCGCCGGCCGCCCGCCGCCACCTTGTCGGGGTTAAATCGATCCATCGTCCAGTGCCATCCCCACTGCCCGCTGACCGGTTTTGAGGCATACCACGGCATGTAATGAACCAGCACAGCCTTGGTGCCGACCTCCTCATCCGCTGCCAAAAGAGGCAGCTGCAAACAAAAGGCGACGAGAGTAATGACGACTCTGTGCATGGTGCGTTTTATTTGAACTGCTTTTGCAAAAATTGGTCCACGGCGCTGACGGTGGGTAGAAACCACTGCCGCATATTCCAGAAAGGGTGCGGGGCCTTGGGCATGAGCACGAATTCATTGGGAATCTTGTGCTGATCCAACTTGGCCCGGAACTCCGTATAGCGGACACGCGGCCGGTCGTACTCACCATCAATAAAAAGCATGGGGGGCGTACGTTCACTCACGTGGGTGAGCGGGGAAGCTTCACGGTAAATGCCGGTCTTCTGGCCAGGTAAGGCACCACCCATAAAGTCGATGATCGCGTCGCCTTCCGGTTTGGCCGCCGTCTTCTCCACCCGCTCAATGATGTGAGGTGAAAGCAGGTTCATCGGCCCGCACATCACGATGGCCGCCTGTACATCCGAGGAAAACCCGCGGTGCTCGCCTTTCCCCTCAAAGCGGGCAATCCCGTTACTGGCGGCCATGAAACCGGAAAGATGACCTCCCGCCGATCCGCCCAGGCAGGCGATGCGGTTTGGATCCATCTTAAAGCGTTTGGCATTCTTCCGCGTCCAACGGACGGCAGCCTTGCAGTCATAAACGGCCGCAGGAAAAGGTTTCTCGCCACTAAGCCGGTATTGCGGCACCACACAAACGTAGCCCCGTTGAGCCAGGGCCTGCGCAACGGCCGCAAAGATTCCCGGTCGCCCATTCTGCCAGCCGCCACCAAAGTACATGACGATCACCGGATAAGGCCCTTTACCCTCAGCCGGCCGGTAAAGATCCAAGGTCAGCCGGCGGCGTTTTTTCTCATCCACATAAGTAAAAATCATGTGCGGCTCCTCGCGCACACCTTCATACATATCTGGCTTCACTCGAGTGCGGTCGAGCTTGTCGTCGAGCTTGTCCTCCGCGGCGAGCGTGGGGGCCAACGCAAAACAATTGATGACGATTAAAAGCGTTTTCATTTGATTAACAGGGTAGGTTTAAAGCCCTTTTCGCCTTTCACTCCGGGGCGAGGCACGAGTGTGCGAGCGTTCTTTGCTAATCCAACCGGGCGGGAATTCTTGGCCAAGTCCTTGCGGAAATCGGTAAGCAGGCCCTGTAGTCGTTTGACGACCGCAGGATTGGCTTGGGCAACATTCTTCTTTTCCGCCAGATCATCTTTTAAGTTGTAGAGCTGCCCCTTCACAAAAAGTTTCCAGTCCCCCGAAC
>JAYGDO010000097.1:0-2323 GCA_046582885.1 Pirellulales bacterium
AACTGGAACTCGAAGACTCGACCTTACGATGGCGTCCCGAACCTACTCGCACAGCTGGCCGAGCACGGCATCAAAACGGCCGTGCTCTCCAACAAACCGGACCATTTCACGCAACTTTGCGTCAACGAGTTTTTCCCACCCGGTAGTTTTGAAGTCGTGCTCGGCATGCGCGAGCACGTCACGCCAAAGCCTGATTCGGCCGGGGCGCTAGAAATCGCCGTCCGCCTGGAAACGCCGCCGCGCGATTTTGTTTTTCTCGGTGACACTAAGGTGGATATGCAAACGGCCGGCAATGCAAACATGCTGGCGGTCGGCGCCCTGTGGGGATTTCGGTCACGCGACGAGTTGCAGCGGCACGGTGCAAAGTTGTTAATCGAGCATCCACACGAGTTAATCGACGTGTTCCGGAGTGATACGACATACCCCTGAGCTTCAAACAGGTCCGGGGCTACCGCGACCTGAGCGGGATACGACCCAAAGTCATATTGGAGGGGAGTTACGCCGACCAAACACAATGGCCCGTCCCTACGATCATTCATGGCGAAAACCCGGTTTACTCGCCAAATTTTGCCGCGGCAACGGTCATTGGCGTACAATAAAGGCTGACAAAGTGAGATCGCCACCACGGCACGGGGAGGACTCGAAGATGAAAATGCGCACGGCAACTTTTGCTCTACTGCTGATGCTCTTCATGCCGCCCACTGCCAGCCGCGCGGTTGAACTTTCCGAGGCCGAATTTAAGCGGTTACATGGCGAACTTCGGCCGGCGGCGGACGAGCCTTGGCGGACAATCCCTTGGGAAATTTCGCTGCTCGACGCCCAGCATGCGGCTGCAAAAGCGCAAAAGCCGATCTTCATCTGGGCAATGGACGGGCACCCGCTCGGCTGCACGTGAAACAACGGAGTGCTCCACCGTGCGTCGACATTCGCCGATCCCGAAATCGTCAAGCTGTTGCAAACTCGGTTCGTGCCCGTGGCTATCGACCAAGCCTATCAGCGGCGGCAGCAGGATGCCGAGGGCAATTTTTATCGCAAGATCGCCGGTCAAGGGCCGCGAAATAATTTTCAGGGGACGACTCAGGGTATCTACATCGCCGCGCCCGACGGTCGGCTGATGGTCTACAACAACAATCGGGGTCCTGAGCGAATCCGGAAATTCCTGAAACAAGCGCTCGCTGATTACAAACCGACAACGACCGCGGCCGTCAAAACCGGCGCGCCCGACGCGCGCTACAATCCGCGGCCGCCCAAGGGCGGGCTGGTCGTTCGAGTGCGGGCCAAGATTCTCGACGGCTACGAAGCGACCGATGATCGGTGGCGGCGGATTTTTCAGTCGGCCGTTTCCCGCGACAATTTGTGGATTTCGCAGTCCGAACATCGAGCGCTCGTGAGCGGCGACGTGCCGGCGACGCTGGGGCGGCGGTTGGCGCGGTTCCATTTGGTCGATAACACGCGGGGCGAACCACCGATGTGGAGCGAAAACGAAGTCCGCAGCGTGCAGCTGACGTTGAAAGCCGGAAAGCTCAGCGGCACGGTGCACCTGGCGACCGACGACGGCTCGCGAGGATACCAAGCCAAGTTGCTTGGTGAAGTCGAGGTCCGCGGCGGCAAAGTCGTGCGGATCGATTGTGTCGCGCTGGGTGAATTCTGGGGGGAAGGCCGCTACACAGGCGGCGCGCCGAAAGGAAAATTTCCGCTGGCCGTTTCGTTTACGCTAGCCGATGGAACCGACGTGGCCGATGCCATTCCGCCGCAAGGATCGCGGGGTTGGGTCCGCGGATACATTCGCTGACGCGATCAATCGCAGGCATCTTGAGTGGCCGATTCGCTGCGGAACAGTGCCGATTCTCGCACCCGATTCGGCGGACCCGTCGTTTCCTCCACGAGCTGAAAACCCCGCCGCAGATAATTTTTCAGCGCGTGTTCGTGATCGTGGCTACATGTGCTCAGCCACACGCGGGTCGCGCCCATATCCCAGGCCCGCTCGACACTGATCGTCAGCAGATGGGCGCCAAGCCCCTTGCCAAAAAACGGCGGGCACAGTCCGAAACATTCAATGCGGACGCTGCCGTCATCCTGTAATTCGAGTTCGAAGTATCCGGCCGGCGCGCCGGACACGTATGCCACCCACGTCTCCAGCTGCGGCCGATCGACGTAAGCTTTCCACCGCCGCCGGTCCCAGGCCTCGCGGCCACCCCAACGAAACGCCGCACCGACCAGTTGATGAAGAAACCAAGTCAATTCCGGACAGGCTATTTTGACTTGTCTGATTTCCAATTCAGGCACGTCAACGCAGCGTCCGCGCAGCAGCGAGCGATCATTC
>JAYGDO010000120.1:0-1674 GCA_046582885.1 Pirellulales bacterium
CACAATCCAAACGCCTTCACGACCTGGTTTGCCGGCGGCGGAATCAAAGGCGGAGTCCACGTCGGCAGGACCGACGAGTTTGGTTACAAAACGATCGAGAAACGCACCAGCGTCCATGACCTACACGCGACGATTCTGCACCTGTTGGGCATGGATCACGAGCGCCTCACGCATCGCTTCAACGGTCGCGACTACCGACTCACGGATGTGTATGGCGATATCGTGACCGAGATCATTGCCTGAGACCGAAATGAGGCCGTGAGGAAATTGAACTCCACCAACTACGGACCTGATTGACAAGGTGACTTTAAGCAACGCACACCGTGACAAGAAATCGCACACCGCAAGCTCGCTGCCATATTCGTTTCCGCGGTGCCGATCGATACCGAACTCGCACGCAAGGGGCGCGGGCACATTGTGCGGGCGTTGGTCGCCGGCCCGGAATTTCGTTTCAACCATTAATCATGAGACAAACAGAAAGAATGAATCTTCATACATGCGTTGTCGCGTCGGCGTTCTTCTTCGTTTCGCAGATCGTGTGGGCGGGAGAAACATGGTCCCAGTTTCGTGGTCCGCAAGCCAACGGGCACACGGACGCGACCGGACTGCCCCTTACCTGGGACGGCGAAAAAAACATCGCCTGGAAAACACCGATCCACGACCGCGGCTGGTCGTCTCCCGTCATCTGGAACAACCAGATCTGGCTAACGACAGCCACTGCCGATGGCCACAAGCTTTACGCCGTGTGCGTCGATCGGAAGACCGGTCAGATCGTCCATGACCGGCACATCTTCGACGTCGAAAAGCCGGAGTCGATTGCCGCGATAAACAGCTCTGCCTCGCCGACGTCGGTGATCGAGGCGGGACGCGTTTATGTTCACTACGGTACCTACGGCACGGCCTGCATCGACACCAGTTCGGGAAAAATCGTCTGGACTCGCCGCGATCTGAACTGCGACCACCACGAAGGAGCGGGCAGTTCGCCGATGCTGGTCGACAATTTACTGGTCTTTCACGTCGACGGACGCGATGTGCAATATGTCGTGGCGCTCGACAAGACGACGGGCAAGACGGTTTGGAAGACCGACCGCTCGGCCGATTTCCGCTCGGTTCCCCCGGACCTTCGCAAGTGTTACGCGACGCCCATTGTGATTGAATCGGGCGGCCAGCGACAACTGATCAGCGTTGGTCCCCGGGCAACGATGGGCTATGACATCGCCACCGGTAAAGAACGGTGGAAGGTGACGTACGGCGGTTGGTCCATCGCGCCGCGTCCGGTGTTCGGTCACGGAACGGTGTTCATGATCAACGACTACCTTCGCCCTGAACTTTGGGCCGTGCGACCTGACGGCCAGGGCGACGTGACCTCGAGCCATATTACCTGGAGGCACAACAAGTCGATGCCGTCCCGCCCGTCACCATTATTGGTGGACGACTTGCTGTTTGTCGTCAGTTCGGCAGGCGTGGCGACTTGCCTGGAGGCGAAAACCGGCGAAGTTGTCTGGACGGAGCGGATCGGCGGCAAATTCTCGGCGTCGCCGATCTGCGCCGCGGGGCGGATTTACCTGTTCGACGAGTCGTCGGCTACGACGGTGATCGAAGCCGCCCGCAAGTTCAAGAAGTTGGCAATCAACAAGCTGAACGATGAGCAGCTAATGGCTAGTCCCGCCGCGG
>JAYGDO010000123.1:0-5108 GCA_046582885.1 Pirellulales bacterium
ACACGGTCGGCGGCACCGCCGCCGGGGCGGGCAACTCGATCGGCGGCAACACGCAGCAGGGTATCAAGATCACCGGCGCGGCGGCAACCGGCAACCACATCCGGGGCAACGCCATCGGCTTCGACCGGCAAACCGGTACCGTCGTGGCCAACCTGGACGGCGTTCCCATCACCGAAGGAGCCTCCGACAACAGCATCGGCGGCACGCAAGCAGGGGCCGAAAACGAGATCGCCCACAACACCCGCATCGGTGTCTGGATTGGCGGCGGAACGGGCAACGCCGTACTGCACAACTCGATCCACGACAACGGCGAACTGGGCCTGGCGGTCGACAGCCGACTGGTAACCGCCAACGACGCCGACGACGCCGACGCGGGCGCCAATAACCTGCAGAACTTCCCGGAAGTCAGTTCGGTCACACTCGGCAACGGCAATCTGGACATCGCCTACTCGGTTCCCACGACCCTGGACAATTCGGCCTTTCCATTGAGCGTCGAATTCTTTGCGGCCGACAGCAACGATCAGGAGGGCCAGGCGTTCCTCGGTTCGCACAGCTATACGGCGATCGGGCCGATCACCGCCAACATTCCCGCCGGAGCGGCGGGAATCGGAACCCGCATCGTGGCCACGGCCACCGACGCCCTGGGCAACACCTCCGAGTTTTCCGCCGCCGCGACCGTGGCGTCGCCCCTGCTGGCGGCCGGTGGAGCAAACGGGCAGACGTCGAGCACCGGCCACCAGCGGCTGACGGCCGCCGAACTGCTGACCACCGTGGACGCGGCCATCTCGCGGCTGGGCGAAGCGGGATTTAGCGCCGAGCTGTTCTCGAACGTCTCCTGGGCGATTGCCGACCTGTCCGGCGCGACGCTGGGCCTGGCCACACCGGCGACGGTCACCATCGACGCCGACGCGGCCGGTTACGGCTGGTACATTGACGCTACGCCGCAGAATGATATCGAGTTCACTCCGTCCGCCGGTCGGCCCGGCACCGCTGCGGAAATCGATCTGCTCACCGTCGTCATGCACGAGCTGGGGCACGTCGCCGGACTGGACGATCTCTACGACGCCGGCGAGGAAGACGACCTGATGTACGCCTGGCTGCAGCCCGGCGTGCGAAAAGCGTCCACCAGTGCGGCCATCGCCGACGAAGCGTTTGCCGAGCTGTAAACCGGCCAGGTGGTACAGCGGCAGCGGGTAACTACAGAAACTCGACAGCCGGTGGTTAAGCGGACGACTCTCCCACGTCCTCGTCACCACTGGACTCCGGTTCGTCGTGCCAGACGCTGAGCGTTGCCATCGCGTTACGCAGGTCGATGCACTCAATTCGCGCCCGAGAGATTTCGATGCCGGTTCGCTGCTTCAAATCCGCCAGCAACTGCCCTCGATTTGCCGCCGCCAGCAATTCGAGCTTGTCATATTCCACCGTATACCTGCGTTGTTTCTTGCGCGAGGCGGCTACAGCGATTGCCTTGGACGCCAGGCCTCGGGCCACGAACCGTTCCTTCAGAAACGCCGCGCCGACGAGAATGCCATTCACAGCGACCAGTTCGGCATAGCTGGTCTTTTTATTCGATAACGAGTTGATTACCGCAACACCGATCACAATGAACAGGTACGTCATTTCCTTTGCCGGGATCGCGTCGGTGCGGTAACGCAGGACACCAAAAATAGCGAACAGGCCCAGCGCCATACCGATTCCCAGGTCAAACTTCTTCAGCGTAAAGCAGATGAAGAACACCGTAATGTTCATCATCACTGCGGTGAAGGCGAACTCGCGGTCTCGCTGGCTGGGATAGATCGCAGCGAGAACAATCAGAGCTAGAAAAACGAGATTGAACCCGAAGCGAACTAACATTTTGTAAATGTCATCATCGAACAGCGGGACTTCAAGAAATTCCATCGACGTGCTTTTCTAAGGGAGTGTTTAGGCCGTTGATGTAACAACCGCGATTCGTCATCTGTGTCAAAAGGCTTTTACAATGCCTGGGCGGTTATGGTTGCATCGAAATCCTCTGCGGCATGTAGACCAACGGGAACGTATCCGAAATGGGAAGCCCAGGTTGGATGAATGGCCGCGAAGACCGAAATTGCGCCTTTTGAAAATTGAACTATTCGCTGCGCTCGCAAATCTTGCAGGACCGCTTCCTGATCATCTGGAAGCTGCAATTTGGGAACATGTGCATCCTCTCGTGCCGCATTGTACCGGTAACCGGGCGACTTGGACACGAGCCGGTCCGTCGATATTCGCGTGCCGCCGTCGCGTCCATCAACTTAGGAAATCAGCTTAGGAAATCAGCGGTGGCTAACGAACATTTTTCAGAAAATTTGACCGCCTCGCGATTCGCTCTGTGGCCTGCCGCCAAACGACGATGCGGCCCCGGCAGCTGAATTTTGACTTCACGAACCCCCGTTGGCGCCGTCTTTTGATGGCCTCGATTGCCCCGGACAGGGCCAAATAGGACCGGTTGTACGGTTTTTATCGATTATACCGCCTGGTCGCATATTAATAATTTTGCGCCCGCAATTTCGGCGATTCTTAACAAGGCGTCGAGAATCTGGCCCCGCTGTATCTCCATCCCAGGGCAGGATTCGTGGATCAGTCCGCCGTGTAATTTCTCCCATATCCATGACGCACCCAAAGCAGGAGAGTCTCACATGCAAGATGGAGCTTGCACAAGAAAAATCGGGTTAATAAGCCTCGTCACAGCCTTGCTTGCCTGTTTGGCCCCAGACCGGGCCGCCGCGCAGAATTACGACAGATATTACGGGCCAAACACCGCGGCCAAAGCCGCCTCGCAGCACGCGCCGTTGTCGCACAGCGAATTGCTAACCGAAATCCAGGCCCGCCTGACGGCCCTGGAAGCGACCCGTGGCGTTGCCGACGACGTCAAGGTAAAGGTAATCGATATCCAAAAGAAGCCCAGCCACAAATTACGGGGCCGGATGTACTTCGATCAACTCTGGATGGACGACCTGGAAGGTCCCGGCGGATTTGTTGACGAGCAGAACAATCAGACCGGCTTCGACACCGTCCGTCTCGGCATCACCGGCAACATCTACGAGAACATCAAGTACACGGCCGAATTTGAATTCGAGGGCGAGGAGGTCGACTACAAGGACGCCTCGGCTACGCTCACCGATCTGGCTTGGGTCGGCAACTTCCAGGTCGGCCACTTCAAGGAAGTGGCCGGTCTCGAACAGATGACCAGTTCGCGTTTTGTCACGTTCATGGAGCGTTCGGCTCCGACGAACAATTTCACGCCTGGTCGTAACCTGGGCATCATGTTGTACAACCACTTTGACACCAACCAACGCTGGTCCTGGTGGGCCGGCCTATTCCGCGGTCAGAGTGCAGATGACGATGCAGATGTCGACTCAGACTCAAACGACTGGGCCGGTACGTTCCGCGTTGCCGGTCTGCCGTACTACGACGAACACAACGGACGCTGCCTGCTGCATCTTGGAGCGTGGGTCAGTACTCGCCGCACCGGTGAATTCGGCGGCAAAGGCGGAAGCGGCGACTGGGAAGGCTTTCTGGGTCTGGACAGCCGCGACGGTCCGATCAACGTGGATTTGGGCGACAACACCGAGTTCAATGTTTACGCCTATGAAGTCGGCTACATGCGGGGTGCGTTCTTCATTCAAAACGAGACATACTTTGCCGACGTTCCCAGTACCGCCAGCAGCGATGGCTTCGACGTTTACGGCACTTACGTGACCGTCGGTTATTTTCTGACGGGCGAGAATCGCGGTTACAAAAAAAGCGGCAAATCTTTCGATCGCGTCAAGCCTTACGAGCCATTCTTCCTGATCAACACAAGCAATGGTGTTGCCGGCGGATTAGGTGCTTGGGAAATTGCCGCTCGCTGGAGCTTTTGCGACCTAAGCGTTCCGGGTGAGGTGCCGGGCACACAGGAAAACATCACGCTGGGCCTGAACTGGTACTTGAACCCGTACAGCCGCATGATGCTCAACTACGTCCATTCGATCAGTGACGTCACCTCTTTCGGCGCCTTTGAAGGCGATCACCTCGGTATGCGTTTCCAGATTGACTGGTAGGTTGCGGACGACGAACTTTTCATGATGGAGAGGAAGATCAGCGGAAACCTTCGCGTGCGGTTCAGTCCGCACGCTCTATGGATAAAGGAGAGCTTCGAGATGAAAACGGTTTACGTGATAATGATCGCCCTGGCTCTGCCGCTGGCCGCAGCCTCGACGAGCCGAGCGCAATGCGACAAGGGTTGCGGCGCCGGCAAAGTCTGCAAGTTGGTGAAAGTTGAAAAGACGATCAAAACAATTTGCTACGGCGTAAAGTGCAAAGACATCTGCATCCCCGGTTGCGGCAGCGGATGTACGACGACCAAGTGCGGCACCGCCGGCGACAAGCCCGGCTGCTGCGATGGTTGTTCGGCGCAGGCTAGCTGCAAATTCTCGTTTCCGACCGGCAAGCCCGGTTGCTCCGCCAAGCGGAAGACCGTTAAGCAACTGGTCAAGTACGAAAAGTCCGTCAAGGTCATTTCGTATGAATGGCGAATCGTTGACGCCGACTGCGGTTGCCACGCCAGCGACGACGTCGCCGCGGCTCCAGCCCCGGGTAAGGGCAGATAACTGCCCCCATTCCGCTTAATCACGAAACGCGATTTTATTCCAGCCCGGTGGACTGACATGTCGTTAGTGCACCGGGTATTTTTGAGAACGTTCCTGAACTTTGTCGCCGGAATAATCCGGCACCGCAGCTGGACGCAAAAAAGGGGCCCGGGGTCGTCCGCTATTTTTTTCAAACCGACGACACCTGTTCGGCCGGCCAAACAGTCCAAAGAAACCACCAAATTCCCGCAGTCGACGCTGGGGCATCGATCATCCCGGACGGAAAAGGCTCCGCACGCTTCGTATACCGCGTCTCTTGCGTGTGAGCGGATGCCTAAATTATGATGGGTGGGTTGCTGTCGGCAGAGTGTTAGCCGCCGTACCGCGGGGTCTGCCGAACTCGTTTCAGAGTGTCGGCTCAGTGCGATTTTTGCCCCGGACGTTGTTTATGATTGAAACGTCCGGTCTTTTCAGTGAGAATATCAAATCTCAACCGAGGATGCGGATGGTGGCGATGAGGCC
>JAYGDO010000130.1:0-22565 GCA_046582885.1 Pirellulales bacterium
TCCGGGCCAAGGTTGAGAGATTACGAGCCAGCCGCCGGAGCCGGGTTCGACCGCGGTGCCCGATTCATCCACAATTTCGGGAATGATACCGGGTAATGGTTTCGTGCAGCTTCCCGGTTTGGTCGGAATCGCGCCGGGTAGCGGTGTCATCATGATGCCGCCCGTTTCGGTTTGCCACCAGGTGTCGACGATCGGACATCGCTCGCCACCGATTTTTTCGTGATACCTCATCCACGCCTCCGGGTTGATGCCTTCACCCACGGTGCCCAGTAGTCTGAGGCTCGATAAATCGTGCCGATCGACGAAATGGTCGCCCCACTTGATGAACGCGCGGATCGCAGTCGGTGCGGTATAAAAAATCGTGACGCCAAACCGCTCGACGATTTCCCAAAAGCGGCCTTCGTCCGGCCAGTTCGGCGCGCCCTCATACATCACAACCGTTGCGCCGTTGGCCAGCGGGCCGTAAACGATGTAACTGTGTCCCGTGATCCAGCCGCAGTCGGCCGTACACCAATAGATGTCCTCGTCCTGCAGGTCAAAGACCCAGCGGCTCGTCATTTTTGTGTAAAGGCTGTAGCCCGCAGTCGTGTGCAGGATGCCTTTGGGTTTGCCGGTCGAACCGCTTGTGTAGAGGATAAAGAGCGGATTTTCGCTATCGACCGGCAGGGCGGGGCAGTCGGCCGATGCCTCGTCCATCAACTCGTCCCACCAAAAATCGCGGCCCTTGAGCATTTTCACGTCCGCACCGGTGCGGCGGAGAACAACACATTTTTCGACGGTCGGCGATTTATTCAAAGCCTCATCGACGGTTTCTTTCAGCGGCAACTGCTTACCCCGCCGCCAGCCGGCGTCGGCCGTGATTTGCAATTTGGCCTGAGCGTCGTTGTTGCGTTCGGCGATCGCTTCGGCGGAAAAACCGCCGAAAATGACCGAATGAATGGCCCCGACCCGTGCGCAGGCCAGCATGGCAATCGCCAACTCGGGAGTCATGGGCATATAAATCGACACCACGTCGCCCTGACGGATGCCCAGCGACTTTAGGACGTTGGCAAACTTGCAGACTTCGCGGTGAAGTTCCCCATAGGTCAGCGTCACCGTGTCGCCCGGCTCGCCCTCCCACACAATCGCGGCTTTATTCTTACGCCAACCGTCCAGATGTACGTCGAGGCAATTGTACGAAACGTTCGTTTTCCCACCGACGAACCATTTGGCGTAGGGCGGTTCCCATTCGAGTACCTTTTCGTAGGGTTCGAACCAGTGGAGTTCCTCCTTGGCCAGCTTGTCCCAGAACGCTTCACTGTCACCGGCTGCCTCGTTCCAGAGCGACTGGTATTGTTCCATCGAACCGATGTGCGCGGTGGCGGCAAATTCTTCGGAGGGGGGGAATAATCGATTTTCCTGCATGATGCTGTCGATTTGACCAGCGTGCTGTTCCGCCATGATTGACGTACCTCGGGGGATGTGTTTACGCGTGTTCGGTGGAACCGATGATTGTACGATTGCCAGCGCGGGCAGATCAAGTATCGGAGGAGCGATGCCGGTACACCGTGGCATTTTGGGCGATGCGGAGGCCCGTCTTGCCGATTCGAAAATTTCCGCAGTGCCCGGAACGAACGGCTACTGCCACGAGTCCGCTCGTCCGCGGCGGTGCCATGCGATAGAATTGCATCACACGCGGCTTGCAAACTTTGCCAAAATTCCCGTTATGTCGCGAATTGCTCAGCTTACACTCCTGGTCGACGATCGGCAGCACGACGAAGCCAACGTCTTCATCCACGGCTACAAAGCGATATCCTCACAGGAACAATTCGCGGCCGTCGTCCATGCGATCCTCACGGCCAAGTTGCGCGGCCGTGTCTATCTGCTGCATTGGAAGTCGGGCAAGTGGAGCACCACCCGCGGTGTGCTGGCCGCGCGGACCGCTTACCGTGCGGCGCGGGTCAGCAAAATCTTCAATCCGTGGATGCTCGCGCTCGACGTCGGGCTAGTTGCCGCCTCGGAAATTGCTCAGTTCAAAATGAGCGAGCGTCGTTCCGAACGGCTCGGCAAAAATCTGAAACGCCACCTTTCGCGGATTCCCGACGCCAAATCAAGGCCGATCAACCTCATTGGCCATTCGCTCGGAGCGCGTGTCATCCACGCGGCGCTGGCGGTCGGCGGCTGGTCCGACTACAACATCAACGACTGCGTGTTTCTGGGCGGGGCGGCGGATTCCGCAGCGGACAATTGGCCCGCATGCCTCGCACAGATTGACGGCCGGCTGTACAACGGATACTCCAAATACGATACCGTGCTGACGATGACTCCTGATTTGCGGAAACGAGTTGGCAGCCGTGCCATGTCGCGGGTGGTGATCGACGGCGAGAACAAAATTGTCAACAAGAATTGCGGCCGCATGAGTCACACGGATTATTGGCAGCGGCTGGCGTTTATTCTGCCGAAAGTTTGGAGTAAGTAGAACGGCTTAACAAGCGGTATCAATTCGGTTCTACTTAGTAATTCATAGTGAAGATCACCACAGGGATGCGGGGGTCGCGGAGGGAAGTTATCAAGATGCCAAAGTTCGCCGTCATCCTGCCTGCCGCCGGCCGCAGCGCGCGGTTTCGAGACAAGCACTATAAAAAACCGTTCGCGCCGCTGGAGAACCGTGCGGTCTGGCTGCATTCGGCCGAAAAATTTTTGAATCGTGACGACGTTATTCAATTGATTTTGGTCATTTCGCCGGAGGATCGCGAGACGTTCGCGATGAAATTTTCGGCCAACGTGATGATCCTCGGCATTGACGTTGTCGAAGGCGGCGCTGAGCGCGCGGATTCCATCGAAAAGGCGGTGTCGCACGTGAAGTCGGAGGCGGACTTCATTGCGGTCCACGACGCCGCCCGCCCCTGCTTCGTCGATGAATGGATCACGAAGATATTCGAGGCGGCACAAAAGAGTGGCGCGGCCATTCCGGCCATTCCGGTTTCCGCCACGCTTAAGAAAGTCTCTGCCGGCGCGATCGAAGAAACGGTCCCCCGCGAGTCCCTGTGGGAAGCGCAAACGCCGCAGGTTTTCCGCCGTGAAATCCTGCTGGACGCCTATGCCGCGCGCGACGGATTTACGGCGACCGACGACGCGCAACTGGTCGAGCGCAGCGGTCAGGCGGTCAGCGTCGTCGAAGGCTCGCCGCTGAACATTAAAATCACAACTAAAGAGGATCTTCGCCTAGCTCAGCAAATTCTCAAAATCCTGCCCAAACCCAAATTGCCAGGTTCCGGTCACCCCTTCGCGGATGACGACATGTGGCGGTAGCAGCGGTTGGTCGCGAGGGGTCGGTACTGGGAGACGATTTTAACCGGTTCCGGGCAAATTGACGCTTAAATTAGTCTTGCATGTGATGTCGAATTGCCGTTCATTAAGTATCCGAATGAACTGATCGGGGATCACTGACGATGATGAATTTGTTCGACGACCTCCGCTGGCGCGGTTCGATTCATCAGACGACTGACGATGAGTTTCTGCCCGCTTGGCTGGCCGACGGTAGCCGTACGCTTTACGTCGGGTTCGATCCGACGTCTGACGGGTTGCACGTTGGAAACTTCGTGCCGCTGATGATGTTACGACGATTTCAACAGGCCGGCCACAAGCCGATTGCGCTGGCAGGCGGCGCAACGGGCATGATCGGTGATCCGAGCGGCAAGAGCGAGGAGCGTAATCTGCTGGACGTCGAGCAGATCAAATCCAACCTCGCCGCCATCACGGTCGAGTTGCAGCGGTTTTTGAACTTCGGCGACGGCGAGAATTCGGCGACGCTGGTGAACAACTACGATTGGATGCGACAGTGGGATTACCTTTCGTTTCTGCGTGACATCGGCAAAAACTTTCCGGTAAACGTGATGCTGGCCAAAGACTCGGTCAAAGGCCGGCTCGCCGGCGAATCAGGAATGAGCTACACCGAATTCAGCTACATGCTGCTGCAGGCGTATGACGTGGTCCATTTGCGAAAAGAATTCGGTTGCCAACTGCAAGTCGGCGGCAGCGATCAGTGGGGCAATATTACGGCCGGAATCGATCTCGCGCGGCGGATGGGGCTGGGGCAGCTGTACGGAATCACTTGCCCGCTGTTGACAAAAAAAGACGGCACGAAGATGGGCAAGACCGAAAGCGGCGCGATCTGGCTATCGCCGAAAAAGACCAGTCCGTACATCTTTTACCAATATTGGCACAATGTGGATGACGAAGATGTCGGTAATTGCCTTCGTGTGCTCACAGAACTTCCGCGCGAAGAAATCGAGTCGCTGGACCGGTCCCGCGGCGAGGACCCCGGCCGTCGCGACAGCCAGCGGCGGTTGGCCGAGGCCATCACCTTGTTGATTCATGGTGAAACGGGACTGGCCAAGGCGCAGCAGGCTACGAATATTCTGTTCGGCGCGGAGATCGACAATTTGTCCGATTCGGAATTGACAGAGATATTTGCGGATGTGCCGAGCAGTTCGCTGCTGCCGGATCGGCTGGCGGGCGACGGCCTTAACATTATCGATGCGTTGGTCGCAGCCGGGCTTTCCAAGAGCAAAGGCGAGGCCCGCAGAGTAATTTCACAAGGCGGCGCTTACGTGAACAACCGTCGCGTCGAGGGGATCGATCGCAATCTGACCGGCGGCGACTTGGCCAGCGAAACGGTCATGGTGTTACGGTCGGGCAAAAAGAAATATGCACTGCTGCAGTTTGTGTGATTTTCAGTTTGCCCCGCAGCCGGTCACCGTCCAGGTGAACGACCATCGCCGCTTCGGATTTTTGCATCAGCTCGTAGGTTCCCGCATCCCAGCGCGAGACGCGGCCGCGATCACCGGAGAGTTCGCCCTCGTAATCAAGATACTTCAAACGATGATCCGGTAGCGGTTCGGCGCGGATCGTGTCACCCGGCGTGGGAGCCGCAGGGAGCGCCCAGGTCTGCAGGCCGCCGCCGGTTTCCAGCATCAAATCCCAATGCGGCGACCGATCGGCGCTAGGCGGAGTCTCATGGTACAGAACGACGAAGCGAGGCATCGGGTATCATCGTAGCCGGCTTGCCCTGCGAAAGGAATCCTCTTGCGGGGTGAGGCGGAGGGCCGCCGCTACTCGGCAAAGGCGCTCGTCTGTTCGACAGCTACGAGGGGTTCTTTGTGTGCCGCGCTGGTGACGCTGGCTCGGACCCGGAATTCCCCGGCGCGGTCGGCCCGCAGATTGAAGCGGTAGATTACGGTCTCCAAAGGCCTCAGTTCGGCGATCGGCGCGAAGCGAATCGTGTTATTGGCGATCGCCCAGTTGGCGCTCGGCGCAGCCGTACCGGCCCGCTGAGGCGTCATGCCTTGGGGCGCGGAGATCACAACCACCATATTCGTATCGATGATGTTGCGGGGATTGGTGATCTCGAGCACGTACGTCACGTTCGTGCCGACGGGAACTTCGTCGCGCAGATCGCTGATTGACAATCGTAATTGCTGACCGGCACCCGGTGCGGGCCGATCGGGCGGAATTGCCGGCGGAGCGGCGGCGGCCGGTGCGATATTCGTGCAAGTTTCGTCGGCCAAGGCAAGTCCTTCGGTCGTGGTGACCGTCGCTCGTGAACAGGCTCGCACCGCGCGGTCGCAAAGGCATTCTGCCTGCAGAATTTTCGATTCGCCCGGGGCGAGACGTGCAAACTTCCAGACCAGTTCACCATCTTCGATCTTGTATCCGTCTGAAACACGCTTCGGTTCGAGACCGCGATCGTAGGTATCCTGGATGTGTACGTTCGTGAGTACCGTGTTTCCGGTGTTCACAACCGTCAGTTCGAACAGCACCGTTTCGCCGACGCGCGCTGTTGCCGGGCCTCGCTTCTGCACCCGCAATCCCGGTTGGCTCACTCCGGTAGCCGCTTTAACGATAACGCATCGCCTGGCGGTGGCGGGGCGGATGCCAGGTCCGCTGATTTCGACCGTGTGGCACAGCCTTCCGGTTCGAGTTGCTCGAAACGTCACGGCCAGATCGGTGCGGGTTTGGCCCGGTTGTAATTCGCCGGTGAGGCCGCGTTCTATGGGGCTCATGGCCATTTCGTGAACAAGTCCTTCGTCAAAATGATCTTTCAACAGCAATCCGGAAATGGGTGCGCCGGTACGATTTGTGAGCGAAATAGCGAACGTCACAAGTTCGCCGACGGTGACCGCTTCGGGGCCCAGAACCTGCAAATCCACACCCGGCAATCCAACGGCGATCGACAGGCAGTTTTCGGCGGAGACATTCTCGGCGGTGTTGACCGCCGCACAGTTTTCAATCGATCCGGATTGAACCACGTCGTAAGTTACGTCGATCGTTCGAGATTGCCCCGGGTCGAGCGCACCAATCCGCCATTCCAGTCCGCTCGGGGACGAGTCGGCCTCAACCGTGCTGCTGCGGTAATTCAACGCCGCGGGCACCCGATTGGTGACGACAATTTCAGTCAGCGGCAGATCCCCCGAATTGGTCACTTCGATCCGATTGTTCGTTGTCGTTCCCGCCCGCGCTTGAGCCGAACCGGTTACGGTTAGTGTCACTTCTGCCGCCGACCAACTCATCGTTGTCGTGCCGCGGCCAACAACCAATGGGCGATCGGCCCCACCGAAACCGGCAGGCCGGACCACCTCGATTTGTAGGGTCGTTGCGCCGCGCGCGGGCTCAGCCTGAAAGATTTCTACCGCGGCCCGGCCCTCGGCGTCCGTGGCCACTTCGACACTGTTTGCACCACGCGGGGCGAACGCGGCCGCCGTGCCGCTGATTATTTGGTATCTGACGAGATAACCCTCGATCGGCGATCCGTCAGACGCCGTCGTCACGATGGTATTAAAGGCCTGCCGCGTACCGACCGGCCCGATGGCCGGCGCGGGGAAACTGAACAGCGCGTCGATCCAATAGATCGTCGACGTTACCTGTCGCCGCTGCCAGCCGATCACGCCGGGTGCGTAGGCGGTGACCTGCGAAGTACCGCCGGTCGGCGAGGTGATACTCACCCAAGACTGACCGCGTCCGACGGCAACGTCGTCTTCAAACGCGATCGTGCCCCGCGTGAGCGTCAAAAGTCGGGTGGCCGTCGCGCCGATCGCGTACTGGTTATTGACTTTTCGAGTTTTGTTTTCCGACAACGGAAACGCGAATCCAGTCCGTTTGCCCACCGCCACGAACTGTCCCGCACTGTCGGGTGAAATCATCCATTCGATCCGCTGATTCGGAATCGGCAGTCCCTGCGGGCCGGCGAGTCCGGCCAATAAGACAACTTCGCTGCCGACCGGCGCCACCATCCGCTGGGGCGTCAACGACAACGTTGAATCGGCGATAGGTACCGACAGCGGTGGGTTGGGGGACGTCGCGGCCAAGTTTTCAGCCGCCGGTGCTCCGCCAGGTAGCGGTGGCGCTTCGACAACCGGCAGGTCAACCGGGGCGGCGGCCGCCCAGCTGCCGGGGATCGCCGGAATGCCCGGTGTGATCCGGACGGCCGCCTCGGGCGGCGGGGCCGGCACTCCGTAAAAGGTGCGGCAACCGGAGGTCACCGCGCATAAGACAATGCCGGTGACTGCGAGTGACGACCAACTTTGGCCGCACGGTTTTCCGGGGCGTTTCGACTTGGACCACATTTTTGTAATTGGCGCGCACTGTTCCAGTTAACCTTTAAAAGTACCACTTTTTGCCAGCCAACGTTGCCTATTCGAAACACGCGACTACTTTTTTCGACGTGGGTTGGACGCACGATCGTTACAATTGTTTCGATCCGTCTTTGGGCTGCCGCGACAATTCGATCAATCGTCCGCATTCGAGAATTAGCGTGTTGCGGAATACGCCCGTTTTTTGATGGTGAGTGGAAGCCATATATTGTCACCGGCGGGTGTGAATTCCGGCCATCAAGATGGTAAACGGCCCCGGCATGAATCAGCAGAGTCCGCAGAACATAGATCGGCAGCGGATGCCCGTCGACTTGGCGCTTCAGGTTCTGGTCGGCCTCCGCCGCGATGATCAGGTCGTCGTCACCAGCCAGGGATCCGCCCGCGAATGGCCGCGACTGTGTCGGCATCCGCTCGATTTCCACCACATTCCCTCGGCGATGAGCGCCAATTTGCCGCTGGGGCTAGGTCTGGCTTTGGCGCAACCGCAGCGTGAAGTGCTTACGTTCACGGGCGACGGATCGCTGCTGATGAATTTGGGCGCGCTGGTAACGATTGTGGCTAGCGGTGCGAAGAATTTGACCGTCGTGTTGATCGACAATGGTGTTTATGAAGTCACCGGTGGCCAAAAGACGGCGGCCAGCGACGCGGCAACCGATTTTTCCGCCCTCGCCCGGGCGGCGGGATTCCCAACGGTTGAGGGCTTCGACGACTTGTCGCGGTGGCAGGCCGACGCGGCCGAATTGCTGCGGCAGCCGGGGCCGCGTTTCATTGCTCTCGCCGTACACCCCGAGGGCGAAGATTTTTTACTGGATCCGCCCTGTCCGATCGAAGAGCAGGTGGCGAGATTGAAAGCTGCACTTATGGACGCGTAGCGATTTTCCAGCGGGGCGTGCAACGAAAGACCGTAACCCCGGGGATTTCGAAGTCGCCAGAACTTTGAGATCGGATCGCTGCTCCGATTTTGCGAAAAAACCAGCCGCGGCCGGGGGACCGTCAAAGTCGTTTTGGATTGAATGGCGTGATCGGCACGGCGCCCGAGGCCCGCGATCGCAGCAAAGGCTGCAGTCGTTGGATGACCGATATTGCCGCGGTGTCCGGATTGATCGCCAGGTTGTGAAACTCCAGCGGATCGGTGCGGTGGTCGTAAAGTTCCACGCCCTGCTTGCCGTCCGCCCATTCGGTATACCGCCAGCGTTCGGTGCGAATACTGCACCCCATGACCGGTTTCGGCAGCCGTTTATCCGCGGGCCTGAGAATTTGTGTAACGGCGAATCCGTCCCAAGTTGCGATGGGATTTTCCAGCAGCGGTTGAAGGTCGCGACCGGCCAGGTCTTTCGGTTTATGCGTGCCGGCGGCGGACGTCAGTGTGGGATAAATATCGACGAATTCAACCACGCGGGGGCAGGCCTGGCCGTTGCCTGTGGCGCCGGGGACGCGAATGATCAGCGGCGCTCGGGCGGATTCTTCGAATAGTGTCCGCTTCTGCCAGATGCCGTTGTGTTCGCCCAGGTGGTAGCCATGGTCGCTCCAGAAAACGACGACCGTGTCATCGGCCAAATCCAGACGATCCAGGGCATCCAGTAGCCGACCGACCTGTGCGTCAATAAATGAAACGCAGGCGTAATAGGCCCGCATGGCCTTGAGCAGAATTGGCTTATCTAAGTTGTAGTGGGGAATGGGACAGTTATGCGCGAACGCCGCCGTGGGAATGTCGTCACGATCGTTAGCCGGCGCGAATGGCAACCGCATCTCGTCGAGTGGATACATCTCGAAGTAACGTGCCGGCGCGACGTAGGGTGTGTGCGGACGGAAGAAACCGACTGCCAGGAAAAACGGTTTTTCCCCGTGTTCTTCCAGCAGGCGAATTCCCTCGGTCGCAATCATGCCGTCGGTTTGTTCTTCGTCCGTGCCGTCGGCCGACAGCCAACTAAGAGCGGCGCTGATTTTTCGGTGCGGCTCGGCATTGAAGATCAGTGCTTCGTCCGTCTTGTCGCGTCCTTTGGGATTAATCCGCAGATCCCAGGATGGCGGATCGTCAAAACCGTTGGTGCCAATCGAGGCGGGGACATTGTAGTGATAGATCTTGCCGACCCGCGCGGTGAAGTATCCGGACTTTTGAAAGGACTGAGAAAGCGTTACGGCGTCGGGGACCGCGACGCGAAAATGTTGATCGAGATCGTAAACCTTGATGCGATCCGGGCGAAGTCCTGTCATGATCGACGCCCGCGTGGGATTGCAGAGCGGAAGCTGATTATACGCGCGATCGAATCGCACACCGCTGGCCGCCAGTCGGTCAATGTGCGGCGTGCGAACAACAACGTCGCCGTAGCAGCCCAGCGTGTTTGCCAGGTCGTCAACGGCAATGAATAGGACGTTGAATTTTTTGGTTCCGTTGGCGGCAGCGCTCACCGCCGGACACAACAACAGTGCCAACGCCAGCAATAAATTCAGAATGGCCGGGATTTGCATGAATTTCCGCCGTTAGCCGCAAGACAGAGATCGTGAGAAAATTGAGTTCGTGCCGCCGGCCAAGCGATGCCTAAAGGGCGAGTGTGGCGTTACGACCAATACGGGTGGCCGGCAACGAAACTTGTGTTGAACACGCCAGCAAATTGAAGCCACCGAGGCAGTCACGATCCGCTCACCTCCGGGGTCTGGAAAACTCGCCGGCGAATTGTCCCGGGGCTTGTCATGCTTTGCAAACCCTATCGAGTGTGCCTGTCGAGTTTGAGTACTGCTCTTGCTCGATGCCAAAATGCTGAATGAGCGCCAGCAGGCAATTAGCGTGCGGCGGCTGTTTCGGGTATTTCAGCAACCGGCCGGTATTGAGACCGCTGTCAGAGCCTCCGGCTAGGACCAGCGGCAGGTTTGAACCGGTGTGTTGCCCGCCGTGACTGAGGCCCGAGCCGAACATCAAAACAGAGTGGTCAAAGACGCTGCTGCCATCGTATTCCTTCAGCGACTTCATTTTCGCAATAGTATTGCCGAACTGCTCGACGTACCAGGTGTTGGCTCTGTTGAATTCGGCAGCCAGGTTGTTGTGCTTCTCAAAGTGGGATGACCAATGGAAGTCGGCTTTCAGATCGAGGAAATCGTGAATTCGTCGGCTGCTTTCTAGAGCCAAAATGCAGGAGGCGACACGCGTGGCGTCGGTCCAAAAGGCCAAGGCGACCAAATCCGTCATCGTTTTCATTTTGGAGGGAAAATTGTCGAGTTGAACCACGTCGTCGGCAACCTTGTGCAGGTTTGGCCGGGCCCCTTTGTTTTGTTCCTGACGTTCGATGGCCAGTTCCACATCGCGAACCGAATCGAGGTAATTTGTGATCACCGTCTTGTCGAGACGGCTCGCCCGTTTCAACAACGCGGTAGTCGGCTCGCGGACGGCATCTAGCACGCTGCCAATCTCTTCGCGGACATCGGGGTCGTCGAGGCCGCGGAACAACCGGTCAAAAGCAAATTGCGCATTGCGTTCAACAAACTTCGCCCGACCTTCTTTGTCGTATGCCAGGCTGTTGAGTGTGGTTGACCGCACGTCGACCGGTTCGGCCGACAGTTGAAACGATTTAAATTGGGTGTTGTTGCCGATGCGGTCGGCGATGACTTGATCAAAAGTGTAGCCGGGTTTGCGATTCTGTACGCCGGTCATGAACAAGGGCATCGCACCGTAGTGATCTCCCTTGGGCTGGTTGCTGACGTTCGACAAAACCACAATGTCCTTGATAAAGGGCTGGAGCGGCTCAAGATTTTTGGACAGGGCGAACTCGGTTTCGGTCCCCTGGGCTTCCCAGCCCGCCGGATCGATGCCATTGCCTTTGTGAAACACACCCAGTCGCAGCGGAATTTTGGCGGCCGTAGGGGCCGCGCCGCGACAGACGGCCGGGCGCATGATTTCCAATGCCGGCAGGGCCATGCATACGCCGGCACCTCTAAGGAAACTACGCCGTGGAATCAGGTAGTTTGGTTTCTTAAATTTTCCTTGAATCGGAATGGATGGCTGAGCACGACGGCTTCGATCAGGGCTGTCATGCGAAACTCGTTCGCCTTCATCGACTCTTTGATCTGTCGGATCGCCGGTCTGTCTACAGGCCCGGTCTTTCGCCCTAAAGCAAAAGCAAGAACGCGTCTAATTATATTATCGGTAATTTGCTCGCGGTAATCGGAGAGAAGTAGTTTCTTTAATTCGCTGGGGGATGAAAAGAATTCGCCGTTGGGTAATTTGTGGTTGGGTCGTTGGTAGTTGGGACCGGACACGGTGATCGTACCGCGGGAATTCGTTCCACCGTTTCCCCGGACTTCAGCAATGAGCCGCCAACCCGTCGTCGCAGCGTCTTTCGGTATCGAAAAGAACCAGACGTTGTCCTGGTTTGTTTTTCCGGTGAATCCAAGGTGATCGTCGACCAGTTTATTGTCTCCCGCTTCGAGTCGCACATTTCGGATATCCAGACGGTGCCGGCCCTGCGTAAACTCAAAGAATATCCTGGTTTCACCATCGGCTACGAGCGGTTTGCTCAGCGGCCAGAATTGCTCGGCGAATGTTGTGGAAATTTGCTCCGCAGTCCACTGGAGTTGTTCGCCCCCGGGCCCGGATTCGGCAATTCCACGACTTATTCCCAACTGATTGTAGGCCTCTAATCCAAAGCCGATCGGATCGATGTATTGGTGGCACGACGCACATCCCTTTTGCGACGAATGCAGTTTGAGAATCTCTTGGTGGCTCAGATTTAATTTTTGCCCCTCAGCTTTTTTTTGCGTCGCTGCTAGGTCGGGAACATCCTCGGGTTGTTCAAAATGCTCGCCCAGAATCCGCTCCATGACATACACGCCGCGACGAATCGGGCTGGTGCGGTTTGCTGTGGAGGTCACGCTCATCGTAGGCCCGAGTGTGATAAAGCCGCCTCGATGGGCGTCATTCAATTTGACCAAGCTGAGCGGTACGTGCTTGTATTCGTAATTGTCTTGCTTAATCTGCCGGGCAGCGTGCCGATAATGAATGCTGATAGGAGGGAGCGCATTTGACACCTCAAATGTTTTTTCGGCGGTACTGAGTCGATATATATTGGATTGATGTCGATTGATGTACGCCCAGTCCGCGTCCACGATGCTAAAAATTGGCTGGTCGTATCTGATAATGCTGTCGAAGAACAACAGGGCTTCTTCATATTGCGTGCGGTAGAATCCGGCCATCTTGTCGCTGCGCTTGTTGACCGCGCTTTGCTGGCGGAGTTTTTTGTAGCCGAACCATTCGCCGCCCAGATTCTCTGCCAGAGCAATGCGCCGAGGATCGGCAAGCATTCTGCGCACCTGCTGTTTGAGGACATCCGCCTTGCGCAGATTTCCACTTGCCGCCAAATCCAGTAGCGTCCGGTCGGGCGGCGCAGACCAGAGGAAATACGAAAGTCGAACTGCTAGTTCATTACCCACTACCGGCGTCTGTTCCTCAACAGGTTCCTCGAACCGGTACAGAAAAGGGGGGGAAAGGAGCATTGCCAGAAAGGATGACTTGATCGCCTCGTAGGCCGGACGTTTTGCCGACAGCTTGTTGTAAATCCCGAAGAAGGTGTCCGCTTCGCTCGCGGTCATCTGACGTCGATAGGCCGCCCGCCCGAATTGTTGAATGATCTCGCGTGCCTGCGGTAAGGCGAAATGTTTGGGAACCGTTTTAGTGCCGAAAAGTTGTTCTTGCGCTTTTTCATCTGCATCCACCAACGAAAGCACGCTCGAAAAACAGCGGGCATAAGTTTGGATGTCAATGGTTTCCTTGCTCAGAGTAGCAGCGTCGTTGGAGAACCCGGACTCACCGATAATGCCTGCCGTAAAAAATTTTTCGATGATCGAATCGGGAATCACATGCAATCGACTGTTGGAGACCGTTTCCCGAATGTCGACGTGGAGGATGTCCTCAAGCGTGTTTTGCAGTTCCTCGCGTGTCAGGCGTCGCGGGTAACTGGGGCCGGCGTGCTGCACACCACCCGGCTTGACAAATTGTCCCTCGAACCAGTCCGCGAACAGCTTGACTTGCCCGCCATCCAGCGGTTCCTCCTCGGCGGGCGGCATCTTGCCTTTGACGATCATCGACTCAATTTTTACCCAGTCGCTCAAGTCCTGTTTGGGATCGAAACGCGCCAACAAGTTCACCAGATTCATGCCGCCACTTTTCAGCGTCCCGTCGTGGCACTCCGTACAACGGTTTTGAAGAACCGTCCTAACGGAGTCAACCAACTCGGCAGAAACTGCACACAGTGGCAGGCATGCGGTCAACAAGACAAAGCGAACCAGCAGCAGCAATGGCTTGATCCCGATCGTGCTTTGCATCCGGCAATTCGCTTTCGGTGTTTTGCCGTCCCGGGAGTGTGCGCCACCGGCGAGCCACATGGGTACTGGCGACGCGGCTTCGAATACCAGCTGTGGTACCGCAAATATTATACATAGCGTGGGCATTGACCCCTAACAGAGGTATCGCCAACCAGCCATATCCCGCAAATCTCACGATTGCAGGGGCCCGTAGCGGAACACATCTAATTCGATAGCGGCAGCTTGCCCGAAACCGTCCGCTAATCGGCGAACGATGCGAAAATCTTCGTTGACCAAAAACTATCCAATGCAGGGTGTCTTCATGTAGCGGGTCAATTCCCTCTACTCTTTTGCCGAGTCGTTTGCGATGCTTATTTCTCTCGAGGAATGGCGGCGGATGATGCGAACTGCGCCGGCCATCGTGGTTTTTTAGCCCGTTGCCTCACCGATTGTATTAAACGTCTATCTTAAACGGTCGCCGGCCAGGGCGGTTAAGTACCTAAAAGGGCGAATTCACCCCGGCAGAGGTCTTGCCCGGGTAATCCCGCTGCAAGGATAATTACGCTGCGGGAGAAAATGATGGACGGAAGACGCGCGGCGGCGGCGATCTTGGGCTTTATGTTGACGGTCTGCACCGCCTCGGCACGGCTCGAGGCTCAGGAATCAAATAGCAGCCCGCCCGACTATTTTCGCGACATCCAGCCGATATTTGCGTCGCGCTGTATTAAGTGTCACGGAACGGGCAAGTCGGAGGGGGGACTGCGGCTTACCGATTTGGCCTCCGCGACAAAGGCCCTGGAATCGGGGGCGCGGGCGGTTGTGCCGAAGCAAACGGATGCGAGCGAACTGTTGCGACGCGTCACGATATCCGCTGCCGACGAGCAGATGCCGCCGAAAGGTCCTGCTTTGACGGATCAGCAAGTGTCGCGACTGAAGAGGTGGATCGCCGCCGGTGCCGTATGGCCGAAACATTGGGCGCTGGCGTCTTTGGTGCGTCCGCGTTTGCCTCCGATTGCAGACGAGTACCGCAGCTGGGTGCGGACGCCCGTCGACGCTTTCATTCTCGAGGGGTTGTTGCGGCGCCGTTTAGAACCGGCGCCCGAGGCGGACAAGCGGAGGCTGCTGCGCCGCGTCTACTTCGATTTGATTGGCTTGCCGCCCACGCCGGAGGAGATTTACGACTTCGTCGAAGATCGTTCGCCGAACGCATACGAAACCGTTGTCGATCGGCTGCTCGTCAGTCCGCGGTATGGCGAACGGTGGGCGCGGCACTGGCTGGATGTCGTGCATTACGCCGACACGCACGGCCACGATGAAGACGCGATACGCGAAAACGCGTGGCCTTACCGCGATTATTTGATTGAGTCTCTAAATAGCAACAAACCCTACGCGCGATTCGTACAGGAGCAGACCGCGGGTGATGTGCTGTTCCCGAACGATCCCAGCGGCATCGTCGCGGTCGGAATGCTGGCCGCGGGGCCGTGGGATGAAAGTTCACAAATGGGGATCAAAGACGGTACGGTCGACAAGGAGATCGCCCGTTACCTCGAGCGCGACGACATGATTTCGACGGTGATGAATACGTTTGTGAGCATGACGGTTCATTGCGCGCGGTGTCACGATCACAAATTCGATCCGATTCCAACCGAAGATTACTACAGGCTTCAGGCCGTGTTCGCCGGCCTGGACCGGGTGGATCGTCCGTACGATCTCGAAGCGACCACGATGCGAAACCGTCGCGAACTTTTGCGCGAGAAATCGAACCTGCAGCAGCAGCGGCTTACCAGCGAGGAGTTGCTCCGCGCAGGCATTAACGAACGCGTGGCGAAATGGGAACGGAGTTTTTGGGATACCGGCGGCAACTGGCGGACCGTTCAGGCCGATACGATCGAGTCGACCGGCGGGGCGACCGCGACGAAACGGGATGACGGATCCATCTTGTTCTCCGGCAAGCGGCCGGACACCGATATTTACAAAATCACGACAAGCGTCACCATGCCGCGGATTACCGCGGTGCGGCTCGAAGTGATGACCGACGAGAGCCTGTCGAACATGGGGCCGGGGAGGCAGGGCAACGGCAACCTGCACCTGTCCGAATTCAAACTGCGGGCAACCGGCGATGACGGCAGCGCCAAAACAATCGAACTGCACAGGCCGGTTGCCGATTTCAATCAGGAGGGCTGGACCATCGCTAAGGCCCTCGACGGCAATCCAAAATCCGCTTGGGGCATTTATCCTCAAACGGGCCGGTCCCACAAAGCCATCTTTGAATTGAAACAACCCATCGACGCGTCCGCCGGTGTGACGCTGACGTTCATTCTTGAACAACTCCACGGCAGTGTTCACCTGATCGGCCGTCCCCGATTGTCGGTGACCGGGTCGCCCCAGCCTCATTTGGGCGTATCCGTACCGGTGGCCGTCAGCGAAATCCTTTCGCTGGATGTGGACAAACGCAGCGACGATCAGAAATCACAACTCGCGCTGCACGTTTTGAAAGTGGAAAACGCCTTGGCGCTGGCGGCGTTGCCGGCGCAGGAGATGGTTTATTCCGTGGCCAGCGACTTCCCCAAAAACGGCAATTTCGTTCCCGCGAAAAAGCCGCGACCGGTCCATGTGCTCCGCCGCGGCAATGTGCTTTCCCCGATAAAACCCGCGACGCCCGGCTCGCTGTCGTGCGTCGAGGGGCTCGACGCACAATTCAAGATTGAGAATATCGAAGACGAAGGCGAGCGCCGCGCGGCACTGGCCAGGTGGGTTAGCGATCGTGAAAACGTATTGACATGGCGGTCCATTGTGAACCGCGTCTGGCACTACCACTTCGGTCGCGGGATTGTCGGCACTCCGAGCGATTTCGGCAGCAATGGGAGTCCGCCCACGCACCCGCAATTGCTCGACTGGCTGGCGGTCACGTTTCGGGATGGCGGGGGCCGGCTCAAAGATCTTCACCGCCTGATTGTCACCAGCGCTACCTACCGTCAAGCATCGCGGCACGATGTGCGATTCGCGGCCGTCGATCAAGACAACCGTTACCTGTGGCGGATGACCCGCCGTCGGCTCGACGCCGAACAGGTGCGCGATGCCATTCTGCAAATTTCGGGTCGGATCGACTGGAAGATGGGCGGACCGGCCGACAGACAATTCATCACGGGCAAAGGCGTACACGTGACACCGACGCTCGATTATGAAAAATTTAATATTGACAGTCCGGCCGCGCGTCGCCGCAGCGTGTATCGCTTTATATTCCGCACCGTGCCGGACCCGCTCATGGAGGCACTCGATTGTCCCGACCCGTCACAATTCACGCCAAAACGGACCACGTCGACGACGTCGCTACAGGCGCTGGCGATGCTAAATAATCGTTTTGTTGTCAGGTATAGCGGGCACATTGCAAATCGAATTGAAATGCAGCACAAGGACCGCAAAGCTCAGATTCATCGGCTGTTCGAACTGGCATATGGCCGACCGCCGACTGCCAAGGAAGCGATTTCGGTCGCAACTTATGTCGAGAAGCACGGCCTGGAGAACGCCTGTCGTGTTATCGTCAACAGCAATGAGTTCATGTTTGTGAATTGATGGTGCGCTCAAAATGAAGAACGGGTTTTTAGCACGACGAGCGTTTCTCGCCGATATCGGCGGCGGTTTTGGTGGTATCGCGCTGGCGCATCTGCTCGGCCACAACGAATCCCGCGCCGGGGCAAAAGACCTCAACGGCGGCATCCATCACCCCGCCAAGGTCAAACGCATCGTCCAACTGTTCATGAACGGCGGCGCCAGCCCGATGGACACGTTCGATCCCAAGCTGCGTCTGGCCGAACTCGACGGAAAAAAGTTCGACCCGGGTAGTGGAGAAAAGGTCGAGTCGGTTACCGGTTCGCCGGGCTTCAAGGTTCTCAAAAGCCCGTTTAAATTCAAACGACACGGCGAAAGCGGACGCTGGGTCAGCAGTGTCTTTCCGCACCTTTCGGGCGTCGTGGACGATCTGGCATTCCTGATGTCGATGGTGACCAAGAGCAACGTCCACGGTCTGGCGAGCTACATGCAAAACACCGGCTTCACAATGCCCGGTTTTCCCTGCCTGGGCGCCTGGATCTCTTACGGGCTCGGCCGCATCAGCGACGACCTGCCGGCATTCGTTGTCATGCCGGACGCCAAGGGACTGCCTTACAACAATCAGGGCAACTTCACCGCCGGTTTTCTGCCCGCTCAACATCAGGGCACGTTGGTCAAGGCGTCGGCTCCCAATCCGATAGCACATCTTCATCCGCCCGCGGAAGCATCGTATATCACCGATCAAAGCGAGTTGGACGGCCGTTTGCTGCTCGAACAACTTAATCGAAACCACGTCGCCGACAATCCCGGCGATTCCCGCCTCGCAGCCCGGATCGAATCCTACGAGCTGGCCGCGCGAATGCAGTTATCCGCACCGGGCGTATTCGATCTGACCGGGGAAAGTGCGGCCACGCGGAAGATGTACGGCCTCGATGAAAAGGTTACCGAAGACTTCGCCCGCCGCTGTCTGCTCGCGCGTCGCATGCTCGAGCGGGGTGTACGTTTTGTTCAGGTCTGGAGCGGCCCTGGCGGACCGAGTAACAATTGGGACAACCATTCGAATATCGACAAGGAACTTCCCTACATCGCCAACCAGGTCGACCAGCCGATCGCGGCACTCGTGCGGGACCTTAAAGCGCGCGGAATGTTTGAAGATACGTTGATCGTGTGGACCACGGAATTTGGCCGTATGCCTTTCAGTCAGAATAAATCCGGTCGCGACCACAACGGCGGAACCTTCGTCACCTGGCTCGCCGGCGCGGGGATCAAGAGCGGCGCTGCCTATGGCCAGAGCGACGAGTGGGGATGGAAGGCGGTTGCGCCGATCTGGTGCTACGACCTGCACGCCACGATCCTGCACCTGTTGGGTATCGATCATACGCGTCTTACGTTTAAGCACAACGGTATCGACCGGCGGCTCACGGACGTACACGGACACGTGTTGAAGGAGATACTCGTCTAGCAGCCGCGGATGTTGGTTCGAGTCTGGATGGGTTTCGGTAGCCGCCACATCTTTCTGTTTTTCCGCGGCAGACAGGCAAGACCGAATGAGGCGTGGTAGGCACCGTATTTATTCTCCCCATTTATTCTCCCCGCAAGTACGGCTATGATCGTCGTGCGGCACACGGTTTGGAGGCCGGATTTATGTTGCGTGCAATGCCGATATTGGTCTTGCTGCTGTTTGCAACGGCGGAGGCCGACGATATTCCCGACGTCGTGCGGGATACTCAAAATCCAAACGATGCTCCAGTGCCGCCCGATGTTGCGGCGCGGCGGATCCGAGTGCCGGAGGGGTTTAAGGTAAGCTTGTTTGCCGGCGAGCCCGCCGTCGCCCAGCCAATTGCGATGGCGCTGGATGATCGGGGACGGTTGTGGGTAGCCGAGTTCTACTCGTATCCGCAGTGGCAATCCGAGGGTCACGATCGGATCGTCATCTTGGAGGACACCGACGGCGACGGGCAATATGATCGCCGTAAAATCTTCTGGGACAAGGGAAACTATCTGAGTGGACTTGAAATTGGTTTTGGTGGAGTCTGGGTTTGTTGTGCCCCCCATTTACTGTTCATTCCGGACAAGGATGGGAACGACGTCCCGGACGGTGAACCGATTGTTTGTCTCGATGGCTGGTCACATGCCGGCAGTCACACGGTACTAAACTCGTTAATTTGGGGTCCGGACGGCTGGCTTTACGGGTGCAACGGCAACGCCAATCACTCGGTTGTCGGCAGGCCCGGCTCACCACAGGAGGATCGCAAGCAACTCAATTGCGGCATCTGGCGGTATCATCCGGTCCGCGGCGTATTCGAAGTGGTCGCACACGGAACCGCCAACCCCTGGGGGCTGGATTTCAACGACTATGGCGAAGGCTTCTTTACCAACTGTGTTATCGGACACCTGTGGCACCTAATCCCCGGCGGCCACTATCAGCGGATTTTCGGCCGGCAGTATAATCCGCACACCTACGAATTGTTGGATGCCTGCTCGGACCATTACCACTTTGCGGGCAAGGACTGGAAATTCTCCCGCGGCGATGAAGGCAAAGAGGTCCACAAGGACGCCGGTGGCGGCAACGCGCATGCCGGCGCTATGGTCTACTTGGGCGACAATTGGCCCGACCGCTATCGCAATTCGATGTTCATCTGCAATCTTCACGGCAACCGCGTCAATTGCGATCGGCTGGAACGAAAAGGTTCCGGGTACGTCGGCCGCCACGGCAAGGACTTTCTCATGGCCGATGACCCGTGGTTCCGCGGCATCGCCGCGAAATATGGCCCGGACGGCGGCGTATTTATCAGCGATTGGACCGACCTGGGCGAGTGCCACGATCGCGACGGTGTGCATCGCCGCAGCGGACGCATCTACAAGATCACCTTTGGCGAACCGAACCGCACGAAGACCGATCTGTCCAGGCTGAGCAACGGACAACTGGTTGGACTTCAACTGCACAAGAACGACTGGTTCGTTCGTCAATCTCGGCGGATTCTTCAGGAGCGGGCAGCCGCCGGCGAGGACATATCCCAGGCCAGCCGCAGATTGCTGGGCATTTTTGAAGAGCAGCAGGATGTGACTCGCAGACTCCGGGCGATGTGGGCGCTGCACACCATGGACGCGTTGGAAGAGAAATGGCTAATAGGCCAACTGGACAGTGAAAACGAGTACATCCGCAGTTGGGCTGTACGCTTGTTGTGCGAGAAACCGGAGCCGCCGGAAAAAGTCGTCGAAAAGTTTGCGTTGCTGGCCGCTGCCGACACCTCGCCGCTGGTCCGGCTTTATCTGGCCGCGGCACTGCAGAGGATACCTGTTGAGCAGCGTTGGGACATCGCAGCGGGCCTGGTCGCCCGCGCGGAGGACGACGCGGACCAGAACCTGCCACTGATGATCTGGTATGGCATCGAGCCTGCGGTCGCGCGCAGTCAAAAAATGGCCCTGCAGCTGGCGGAAAAGTCCAAAATTTCGACGCTGCGGCGGTTTATTGCTCGCCGCACCGCATCGAACGCTCACTAGCTGAGGCGGGAAGTCCTATATCCGGCGGGTGAAGCCTACTTCAAAAGTTCAATCATCCCCTCGCCGAAGGCGGTGCCGATCTGAGCGAAGCACCAGGGGCTGCCATAGTAATGGTAAGGTCGGTCATTGCCGAACCGTCGCCACTTGGCGACGTCCTTACTCCAGCCGCCGGGCCCCGTGTAGATGGCGTGCGCCTCCGCGTCCCAGAACTTGTCCGTCTTTATGCAAAGCACGCTGCCCTTGAATTCCGGGTACCCGGGCACCGCGGCCTGGGCCTTTTTAATGTAGTCGCGGGGCGACCCCTCCTTGTCCAACTTCATGCCGTCGTGACCCATTTGACCGATCACAAAAGCCATGTTGGGAGTTTGGAATTCTTTCCGCACGTCGCGGATAAAATTGGCCATATTCTTTTCGTAAGTCAACCAGCGATCCTGGTACTGGTCATTCCAGCCTTGAAACCAGACACATCCTTTGATTTCGTAGCCTTGGTTGTTGTAGCCCGGAAATCGTTTGTCGAGTTCCGCCAAGCACCCGTGTACCTCTTTGATCATGTTGCGGTAGTCCTTGCCGAACTGATCCTTGTACTGCGCGACGGTCACCATCTCGCGCGGCTTGAATTTCCGCAGAGCCCTTTTCTTTTTGGCAGTTTTGTTTTCTTCGGTAATTCGCTTGTTGTAGGCTTCGATTCTGCCCGGTTCCGCGGCATTCCACGCCGCGTTTTCGGCGTTCTGTGCCGCCGCTAATTCTGCGTACTCCGCATCGCCGCGCAGGGACGATGGCGGCAAAAATCCGCGCGCCAACGCTCGACCGCCCCAAGATGTTTTGATGAGAAGCACCTGCTCGTCATAATAATTGCCCATGCAGTGGCCAAAATTGAACTCCGGGCCGAACCCCTCCTTGGGTGAGCCATAGCCCACGGTCAGGTCGCCGTGTTTGCCGAGGTAGTTGATCCAAACATCGTGGCGGGTGCTCCACAGATACGTTGGAGTCTGACGGGGGTTTTCGGGGTCGGTGGTTGTCTCCACCTTCTTGGTAAAGGCGTCGTAGTCGCCGTTCTCGAGAAAGTGGGTGTATCGCTGGCGATATTTTTCTTGGGCGACCTGCCAGGCCAGCGGCTCTGGAAATCCGCGGCCTTCCATATTGGACTGGCCTGCAAGAATAAAGACTTTGACTTTCCCCTTGTCCTTGGCGGCGGAAAATTCCGGATTCTCGGCGGAGGCAATGACGGCAGCCGAGGCGGCCACACAGCATAAAAAAAGTCTCTGGATGTTCATGAGATCCCTTCTTAATGCAGATCGTAATGGGCTTGGCGGGTTACATTTTGACTTAAACAAAACCGCTGCGGCGAGCGATATTCTGGACGTCGGACAGAGCCCACCAGGGGGGAATTTGTGGCACCTGAAAAACCAGCGAGGTGTCGATGAACGTGCCCGTCAAGAGAGCGATTCTACTTCCACGTGTTTTGTTTAACGGGCTTTCCGTTCGTCGTCAAAATTTGAAAATGGTGAAAGCCATGCTCCATTCCCGAGTAGCGCCAGACGACCTTCTTTTCGCGGGTGACTTCGAACAGTTTCACCCGATCTCCCTTGG
>JAYGDO010000145.1:0-16480 GCA_046582885.1 Pirellulales bacterium
TCCGCCGAATTTTCCGACGTTATTGGCGGACGATGGGGCGCGGCACGACCTCGTTTTCGCTCTGTTTCTAGGTGCGGATGTCGACCAGGATGCCGATGGGCAACCGGATGGCACGGCAACCGGCGACGACCTGGACGGAAACAACGATGACGATGGCGTGACGCTCAATGGCATGCTGCTCGCGGGGGGTACGGCGTCCTTTACGATCAGTGCCTCGGCGGCAGGGTTCATTGACGCCTGGATAGACTTTGATGGTGACGGCACATGGACACCCGCAGGCGACGAATACTTTTTGAAGAGCCTGCCAGTGGTAGCCGGTAACAATGAATTCCAAATTTCAGTGCCCAGCAACGCGCTATTCGGCGACACGTTCGCGCGGTTTCGTTTAAGTTCGGCGGGCGGGCTCTTGCCAACAGGACTGGCCTTAGACGGCGAAGTCGAAGACTATCGGTTTACCGTCTCTAGAGTGAACCGGTTCACCGTCAATTCGGTGGGCGACGGATCCGATTTGCACGCGGGTGATGGGATTTGCGCCGACGTCGACGGCATGTGTAACCTACGGGCGGCGATCGAAGAATCCAATGCATCTGCCAATCTTGCGGCGGGTGCCGACATTATTCGTTTCAACATTCCCGGTGCGGGTCCGCACGTGATCCAGCCTTCGGCTGCGTTGCCGAATATTACGGAGACGATGACCATCGACGGCACGAGTCAGCCCGGGTTCGATTCGGCGACGAGCAGGCCAGTGATCGAGATCGACGGCACGAACGCGGGGGTTGAGGCGAGCGGTTTTCGGGTTAGCGGCAAGGGTGGGGGTAGCACAATTCGGGGGTTGGCGATTAATCGCTTCAGTGAGCATGGGGTATTTGTCAGCCGACGTGACGGCGTGACGATTGAACACAACTTCATCGGCACTGATCCGACGGGAACGATGGATCGAGGCAACGCAGAAGCGGGGATTTACATCATCAATGCTGAGAGTAATGTCGTGCGTCAAAACACGATTTCCGGCAACGATCGATTCGGCGTAAAAATCGAAGGCCCTCAATCGACGGGCAATTTGGTGACCGGCAACATGATTGGCATCAACGCGGCGGGGGCGTCCGAGTTAAAGAATCGAATCGCGAACGTGGAAATCGCCGGCGCGCCGGGAAACACGATTGGGGGTTCGTCGGCCGATGACCGGAATGTTATCAGCGGCAGCAAGAGCGGCGTCGCCATTCGTGGCGGCCGGGCGACCGACAACGTCGTCATCGGCAACCGGATCGGCACGAACGCAGACGGCACGGTGGCGATTCGCAACACACGAGGGGTCAATATTGTCGACGGCGCGGGCAACACGATCGGTGGCCCAGGCGGGGCGGCCAATTTGATTTCGGGCAATACCAAGGGCATCGAAATCAACCGCGGCCAAGGCAACTTGGTCCACGGCAACTACGTCGGCACCGACGTGACCGGAACTGCCGGGCTGGCCAATACCCGCGGTGTGCAGATTCGCAACGCGGTTCAAAATCAGATCGGCAACGAGCCGAATCTCATTTCGGGGAACGTCCGTGAAGGCGTCAAGATTTTCGGCGCTTTGTCAACCGGCAACGTGGTGGTTGGTAATTTCATAGGCACCAATGCCGCTGGCAATGCGGCGGTCTCCAACCGTGAAGGCGTGGTCATCAACGGCAGTGCTACTGGCAACACGATCGGCGGGACGACGGTGGCGGCGCGGAACGTAATCTCCGGCAACACGGTGGCGGGTGTCTTTCTTAAGGCCGACGGCAACGTGGTCGTGGGCAATTTCATTGGCACCAGTGCCGGTGGTGACGAAGCAGTTGGTAACAAAACCGGCGTCTACATCCGCAATGGCGAGAAAAATATGATCGGTGGATCGCTGAGCGGTGGCGAAGGGAACTTGATTTCAGGCAACGACGAGCAGGGCGTGTTCATCATCGGTAGTCTGGCGAATGACAACACCGTTTCGGGCAATGCCATTGGTACGAACGTGGCGGGCACCGCTGCGGTAGCCAACAAAAACGGCGTACGGATCGAAACGGGCGGCCATACGATCGGTGGCGACACGACCGATTTCGGCAACGCAATTTCGGGCAATTCGCAAAACGGCATTTATCTCAAAGGCCCGAGCGCGGCCGGCAACCTAGTGCAAAATAACCGCATTGGCACCAACACCGATGGCACAGGCCCGTTGGCCAACGCCCGCAGCGGTGTACTGATCGAAAACGCTGTGGGTAATACGATCGGCGCGGAGGGCGGCGGCAACACCATCGGCGGCAACGCGCAGCAAGGGGTTAAAATCACGGGTGTGGCCGCGACCGGTAACCAAGTTCAAAACAACTCGATCGGTCTGGACGGGCGGACGCTGAAACAGATCGGCAACCGCGACGGAATTCGAATTTCCGATGGCGCTTACAACAACTTGGTTGGCGGCGAGGCGGGCAGCACCGGCAATGAAATCGCCTACAACACGAGCCGTGGTGTTTGGATCAGCGGTGGCACGGGCAACAGGGTTTCGCAAAATGCGATTCACGATAATGGCGGGCTGGGCATTGCTATCGGCGGTCAGAACGCTGCGGCCAACGATGCCGATGATGACGACGACGGTGCGAATAATTTACAGAATACCCCGGATCTCACGTCCGCGATGCTAAGCATGGGAAATCTGGGCATCCAATACGAGATGTCGTCGTCCGCTACCAATTCAGCGTACCCGATTACGGTGGAATTCTTTCTAGCCGACACTGGCGGCGAGCAAGCTGAAGCGTTTCTGGGGCAAGATAGCATCGTTGGCCCCGGTGCGAAGACCGCCAACATCGACGCCGGACCCGCGGCCATCAACCGTTCGATCGTCGCCACTGCCACGGACGCCGACGGCAACACGAGCGAACTTTCCGCTTCGGCAACGGTGGCTGCGCCGCTGTTGGCGACCGAAAGTAGCCGGCTTGTTCCGCAAGTGGATTTGGCCTATCCAGTGAGTTGGCAACAATTAGAACCGCTGATCGTCGAAGGCGTCAGCCGTCTTGTCGTCGCTGGTTTCGCGGCCGACCTGTTATCCGACGTTGAGTTTGTGATCGCCGATCTTCCCGGCGCGACGCTCGGCCTAACCGTAGGGAATTTAATCACCATTGACTTCAATGCCGCCGGTTACGGATGGTACGTTGACACGACTCCGCGAGACGACAAAGAATTTTCTGCTTCCCAGCCAGCGCTTCGCACTCCGCTATTCGTTGACCTGTTGACCGTCGTCATGCACGAACTCGGCCACGTCGCCGGGCTGGAGGACCTCCACGACGAAAAAGAAGAAGACGAAAAAGGCGAAGAGGAACTCATGTACGCCACCCTTCAACCCGGGATCCGCAAGGCCGGGGCGGTGGTCGCGGCGTCCAATCGCGCTATCGCCGAGTGACTTGGCAAATGGCGATTGTAAAGATATGACGGTTGTCCGCAGGTCGATTCTTACGTTTCATACGGTTGGTCTACTGTAAGTTGTTGCTGGTTAACAGGAAAAGAGCATTCGTTGCCATTTATTGTCATTCGACGTGATGGCGTAAGTGCTTTCCTTGCTATCGGCAGTCATTCGTGTAGTATGGACGGACTACTCTAATACGCGCATTCCTTCCTTCATCCATTTTTGATTATCATAGGCCCTGATCTGAATCAGCATCTTGATGCGCCCTGGAGCATCGGTCGTTCCTGTTGGGCCCGGTCGATCCGTACACGTTTACGCAAGCTCCGGATTGTATTTCACTGCAGGCCAAGCCGGACAGCCTCTCGGTCGTGCTGTTGCTGAGTGATGCGTTCGTTGACAAACCTGCAAACAGGAGATTCGTCCATGGCTACGGTACCACTTGACGACACCACCAGAACGCCAGTCGCCGAGGCGGTAGAGCCGAAATTTGAATACCCAGGGACACCCACGACCTGTGACGGTGCCGAGGCCGTGGTCTGGGTGGAGACCAAGATCTCACAAGGCTCCGGCGCTTTCCCCATCACCAGTTCGACAACCATGGGCGGTGGTTTCAACGCTGCCGTCATGAACGGTGTGCCGAATCTGTGGGGCGACGAGTTAGTGTTCTTTGAACCGGAAAGCGAACATTCGGCGGCCACGTTCTGCGAGGGCTTTGCCGCGGCTGGCGGACGGGTGACTAATTTTACGTCGGGTCAGGGCCTGGTGTTGATGAAAGAAGTACTCTACACCATTGCCGGTAAGCGGCTACCGGCCGTGTTTAACATCGGTTCGCGGGCGCTGACCAGTCAAGGTTTGAATGTTCACGCCGGTCACGACGATGTGATGAGTGTCGCCGACTGCGGCTGGGGCATTTTGTTTGCCCGCAACGCCCAGGAAGCGGGCGATTTGTGCGCGATAGCGCGGAAGGCGGCGGAAGCGTCGTACACTCCGTTTTTCAACGTCCAGGACGGGTTCCTGACAACGCACACGGTCGAGAGTGTCAAATTACTTGAGCCCGCCTTTCTCGAAGAATTTGTTGGTAAGCCGGAGGACAAATTGATGAACCTGATGGATACGGCCAATCCGATGATGTCGGGCGTCGTGCAGAATCAGGATTCGTATATGAAAGGCAAGATTGCCCAGCGGTGGTATTACGACCAGGTTGGTCCGGCATTGGAAGAGGCGTTTGAAGAATTTTACCGGAAGACAGGCCGCAAATACGATTTCCTGGACCCCTACTGTTGCGACGACGCGGAGTACATTCTCGTCGGTATTGGCAGCTATATGGAAACCGCTCTGACGACGATCGACTATTTGCGCGAACGTGGGATCAAGGCGGGGTGCCTGAACTTGTACTGCTTCCGTCCGTTCCCTTCGCAGCAAATTGTCGACGTTTTGAAAAACTGCAAGGCGTTCACGATTATCGAGCGAATGGACGATCCTCTTTCGACAACCGGCAATCACTTGACGCGCGAAGTCAAAGCGGCATTTTGCGACGCGATGACGGCTCAAAACGGACTGGAAAAAATCGATCGTGTGCCAATGATCTATCACGGCGCTGCCGGACTTGGCAGCCGCGACATGCGGGCCGGTGACATCATTGCCATCTTCGACAACATGCGCAACGACGGGCAGGACTTCTTTGTCTCGGGCATTAAGCATCCGCTCGCGCTGGAAATCAAAGAGGATCCCGACCTGCGTCCGCTGGGCGCGTTCTCCATGCGCGGGCATTCGGTCGGTGGATTTGGTTCCGTCACGACGAACAAAGTCATTGCCACAATTGGCGGTAGCGTATTTGGTAAAGACGTTCAGGCTTATCCCAAGTACGGTTCGGAAAAGAAGGGCCTGCCGACGACGTACTACCTGACGATTGCCGACTCGCATATCTTCTCGCACAGCGAGTTGGAATACGTCGATTTAATTGTGCTCAACGATACAAACGCGCTGTTCAGCGGCAACCCACTTATGGGCCTGGTCGATGGTGGAGCGATGTTTATGCAAAGCCACTACACCGATCCGGCCGATGTATGGAAGCGCATTCCCGAGCAGCATAAGAAGACAATCAGAGACAAAAAGTTGCGGGTCTTTTTTGCCGACATGGTTCAGATCGCCCGTGATGTGGCTTCGGTGGCCGACCTGGAAATGCGTATGCAGGGCATCGTGTTGCTGGGTGTGTTTCTAAAGCTAACTCCGTACGCGGAGACTAGTGGCATGACGGACGACGAAGTTTACGCGGGCGTCGAGAAAGCGCTGCGCAAGTATTTTGGAAAACGTGGCGAACAAGTCGTGCAGGACAACTTGACGTGCGTCAACCGCGGCTACAGCGAGATGCAAGAAATTTCGCCGGAGACGGTTCAAGCGAACTAAAGGATGGCCAGTAACTAACGAGAATTGGGCAATGACCAGCCGATCGGAAAGACATTGGTTTTCGGGATTTGGTCGTTGATTAGGTTCATAGCTTAGGTTGTAAACACCCGAGCCTTCATTTTTTGGAGAGGAAATTATGGCAACCGTCGATCAGCCGACTTCGATGAACGAAGCCAACGAACGGGACCCGAAAAATAACAATTCTTACGGTACGCTTGTCGATAGCGATTACGTCAAAGTCGATTTGCCGGTGCTGGACGTGAATGACTTCAACGAGCGTATCATTCGCGGCTACGAGGAGGGATATGGCGAAAAGGCGTTGCCGGCAGACCTGTCCGTCGCCCGTTCATTGATTCCGGCCGGAACCGCCACGTTGCGCGATTTCAGCTATGTCGCGCCAGAAATTCCCGAATTCATCACCGAAAACTGCACGGGTTGCATGGACTGCGTGACCGAATGCCCCGACACGGCGATTCTAGGCAAAGTGCTGTCCGAACCGGAACTCGAAGAAAAACTGAAGACGATTGATAACGAAGAAGATCGGCAGATGTTTGAAAAACAATGGGCTAAGACGCGCAAGTATTACGATGGCCCAATCAAAAAAGGCAAAGACGGCGGCCGTTTCGCCATTTTGATCGACCCCAGTAAGTGCAAAGGCTGCGCGGAATGCGTGACCGTCTGCGACGACTTGGCGCTGAAGATGATTCCCAAGACCGAACCGGTCATGGACGACATCCGCAAGAGCCATCGGCTGTTTAAAGAATTCGGACCCAGCAACGAAGATTATATCAACGACAATTTGCTCATCGACATGATGCTCAAGGAGCAGACGCACATCTACGTCGGCGGCGCCGGCTCGTGCGCGGGTTGTGGCGAAGGCACCGCGCTGCGGATGTTGTGTGCAGCGACCGGCGCCAAGTATGGCGATCAGTGGGGCATCGTGGCAGCGACCGGTTGCAACACAGTTTATACTTCCACGTATCCCTACAACCCGTATCTCGTGCCGTGGACCAATTCGCTGTTCGAAAACGCTCCGGCTGATGCTTTGGGTATTCGCATGCGTTGGGATCAAATGGGCTGGCAAGACAAGCCGATCTGGTGCATCGGCGGCGACGGCGCGATGTACGACATCGGCTTCCAATCGCTTTCCCGCGCATTGGCCTCGGGGCAAAACGTCAAGTACTTTGTGCTCGACACACAGGTCTATTCCAATACGGGCGGTCAAGCTTCGACGAGCACGTTTACCGGCCAAAATACGAAGATGAGCATCCACGGCAAGAAGTACGGTGGCAAACAAGAGCGGCGTAAAGAGATCGCTCAAATCGCCATAATGCACCCGCGGACGATGGTCGTGCAAACAACGCACGCCCACACCAATCATTTCTACAAGTCAGTCATCCGCGCACTCGAATTCGACGGTCCGGCAATCATCAGTTGTTACACCACCTGCCAACCTGAGCACGGCGTAGCCGACAACATGGCCACCGACCAGGCTCGGCTGGCGGTTGATACGCGGGCGTTCCCACTACTGGTGTACGATCCGGACAAAGGTGATAGCATCAAGAAACGGATGTCGCTGCAAGGCAACCCGGCCGTCAAGGAAGACTGGTACAAGCACCCCAAGACCGGCGAAGTGACCGACTTTATCGATTTCTGCCGCAGCGAAGGCCGCTTTGCTAAGCACTTCGACAAAGAAGGTAATCCGTCCGAACTGCTTGTCACCGCCCGCCAGGACCGTCTTGAAAACTGGCACATTCTGCAGGAATTGGCCGGACTACGTTAAGTGACTCTAAGACGGAACGAAGGGGTCGCATTTTTAGCGAATTAGCGGCTGCGGCACCACGTTACAAGCAGCCAGGCGACAGCGGCAATCCCTGCCCACCGCAGCGGTCCTGATTCAAATACGATGACCGCGTTGACGGCGATCAGCAGCATAAACGTATGCAGGCCAAGGGTAATTCGCTTTGCGCGTCCCGCGTAATTTTTTGGCCAACTCCAGCACCAGACGACGTCGGCTGCCCAAACCGCGCCGAAGGCGTAGTTAAAGTAGAGGCCTCCGCCCCAATCGAGACCGATGATTTGACGGGTTCGCTCCCCCGTATGGTGGAGCGCTGCGACGTGGCTCCAATGGTGGTAATAATGAAAGGCTGCGATGGCGTGTGCCAGGTACAGCAGCCAGCCACTCGTCCAGACGAGGCGTCGATTTGCAGTCGAAATCCATTCGCCGCCGAGTGACTGTGCTAACACGAGCGTGTAGCAGACCAGCGCGGCGCGGATGGTCCAGGCGGAAATAACTTCTCCAATTTCCACGGATGTTTTGGCCGCCAATCGCCGGCAGTGGCGTTTGTTAAATCGTCAAATCGAACATCGGTTTGATCTGTTGTTTGAATTTCCCTTCATTGATTTTTAAACCAAATCCCGGCGATGCGGGCACAGTCGCCATCCCGTCTTTCAGTGCATAACCTTCAGCGATCAACAACTTGGTCGATAATGGATCACGTTCGGCCATATAGAAGTTGTCGATGGCGCGGCCGATGTGAAGTTGCATATAGTAGCCCAGCAGCGATCCCCAGTTGTGTGGTGCAACACGGATATCATTTGGCCCCGCCATTTCGGCTTCGGTCAAGATGCCTTCAAAGCCAAATCGTTTCATATCGCCTTGCAGTACATCCATTGCTTTGGCCGCGATGTAGGGCTTGAACGTGCTCGGTTCCCTGTGCGATTCGCCATCCGCCAGCAACGTCTTGCTGCGGAGGCTCCTGATGTGTTGTTTGAACTCCAAGCAATGTTCGACAGTTTCAGGAAACATTTCTTCTGCGAATGCAAGTTGCTCGTCCGCCACACTAGTCAGAAACTTTTTTGCGCCGGCCAGATCGTAGCCGTTATTGGCGTCCACGCCAATCAGGACATCGTCGCCTGCGTGTTTGCGAATCAGCCGTATGACTTGGATGTCGCGGCGGTCACCCTCGCCGCGCTTCATCCATCTGCCGCCCCGGCCGACTTTGACTTTGAATCCGCGATGCCCGGCCGCCAATCCCATGTCAATTTCTTGTTTAAAGCGGTCGGGCCAACGGGCGGCATACTGAGGCAACAGGTCTGAAAAATAAATGGAGCCATCGTAGGCCGGTACGTGCTCGTCGCCTTTGCCACCGAGCAGTTCAAATGCGGGTCTGTTGAGGACTTTGCCCGCTAAATCCCATAGAGGCATCGTCCCCACGCCCAGCGGTCCGAGCATGCGCCGCCGATCCGCATCAAATAGCTTGAATGGATTCGTACCGAGCAGTTTGCCGACATCGTTCTTGTTTGCGTTGCAGGTTCCTAATCCTTCAACACCATGGTTCGTGTAGATTCGTATCAGGCGGTCACGGGCCGAATCGCCATGCACTCCTTTGCGCGAGTTTTTGCCGACAAGCTTCGGCCGCCGACTTGGCAAAATGAATCCGACGATGCGGGTTACTCGCAAGTCGCTGGGAACGTCGGCGACCGCTGTGCGCCAAAAGTTATCTCTGCACATCGGTGCGGTAATCAGCGTGTTCTTCACAAACGCGCGTCGATTCATAGGGATTCCTCCGCTCGTGCGAACGCCCATTGGCTTTGCAAATTGATCTGATTTAAACTCTAGCCGAACGCGAAAGCGGAATACAGGTAAGAGACGATGGAAAATCGACAATTGGGCCGCACGGACATATACGTTTCGCCCGTCGCGCTGGGATGTTGGCCGATTGCGGGCATGACCAGTCTGCACGTGACCGAAGCCAACAGCCTGAAAACACTGCAGGCGGCGGTCGACGAAGGGATCAACCATTTCGATACGGCCTACGCTTACGGTGCGGCGGGTGAGAGTGAGCGGCTGATTGCCAAAGGGCTCGGACACAGGCGGGATGAAATTGTAATCGCCACAAAGGGCGGCATTGCCTGGGCGGCCGATGGCAGCCGGATTGTCGATGGTCGGCCGAAAACGCTCCGTCGGCAATGTGAGGAGAGTTTGCGGCGGCTCGAAACGGACCGTGTTGAGTTGCTTTACCTGCACGCGGCGGACCCTGTGACTCCGATTGCCGAATCGGCTGGCGGATTAAAACAGTTGCTGGACGAAGGAAAAGCCCGCAGTATTTGCGCCTCGAATCTTTCGCTCGGGCAATTAAGTGAATTTTCCGCCGAATGTCCGCTGACGGCGATTCAGCCAAACTACAACATGTTACAGCGCGACATCGAAGCCGCGATCGTGCCCTGGTGTATCGAGAACGGCGTTTCAATTCTCGTTTACTGGCCGTTGCTTAAGGGGTTGCTGGCCGGCAAGCTCGCCCGCGACCATGTCTTTGAGGAGGGGGACGGGCGGCGAAAGTACTCGCAGTTTCAAGGCGAGCAATGGCGACGAAATCACGATCTATTGGACGAATTGCGGCCGATTGCCGGGCAAGCTGAGCGGACGCTCGCACAATTGGTAATCAATTGGACAATCCACCAGCCGGGAATTACTTCCGCACTCTGCGGCGCAAAACGTCCGGATCAGTTGCGAGAAAATGCCGGCGGGATGGGGTGGCAACTCGCCGACGAACTGCTGGCGGCCATTGACCGGGCATTAGCGCGCCGCGGCAAACCGGCGGAAATGAAGGCGATCTGATTTGAATTTATAGAAAGGAATGCGTCTGTGGAGTGCCTGATTCTGATCTGCTCGTTGGCCGCCGTGCCAAATGCCGCTATTGCTCGCGGACGACAATGCGAAAACCAGAAAATACCTTCCGTGGTAAAGAATAAAGACATGCATCGAAAAACCGGCACACAGACATTTCCGAGTTTACCCAAGGCCATTACCAGTTTCGGCGCGGTGCGCATCGGCGATTGGCTGTATGCGTACGGCGGCCATTACGGCAAGCCGCATCACTACTCGCAAGCCGGTCAATCCGATCAGCTTCAACGTCTGCATTTGAAATCCAAAACAAAATGGGAACTTGTGGCGGCCGGTCCCAAGTTGCAGGGCCTGGCGCTGGTGGAATACAAAGGCCGGCTCTACCGCATCGGGGGCTTGGTGGCCAGCAACAAAGAGAGCGAAGAACAAGACCTTTATTCACTTTCGGATTTTGCACGATTTGACGCGAGCGCCGGCAAGTGGAAGCAGTTGCCGCCGATGCCCGAAGCTCGCTCGTCTTTTGATGGGGCCATCCTGAATGACAAGCTGTATGTTGCCGGTGGCTGGGCGATGAGTGGCAAGGGTAGCGACTCAACCTGGTGCAAATCGGCGTATGCCGTTGATCTTTCGAAGCCGCCGTTCAAATGGCAACGATTACCCGACCCGCCGTTTCAGTGCCGCGCCGTTTCCGTCGGCGCCGTGAACGGCAAGATTGTCGTCATAGGCGGAATTCAACCGGATGGCAAAGTCACGCGAAAATGTGCCGTCTTCCATCCGGAAACGGGCAAGTGGGCGGACGGTCCCGCCTTGCCGAGTGGCGAGATGGAAGGATTTGGCACGGCATGTTGCACCGTGGGCGGCCGGCTGTTTGTCAGCACCATTTCGGGCAGGCTGCTGCGACTAAACGAAGAGGAACACGAATGGCAGCAAGTCTGCAAGCTCAGGGAGGCGAGATTTTTTCATCAGATGGTGGCGCTCCCCAAATCTTCCGTGATTTTGCTTGGTGGGGCCAACATGGAAACGGGGAAATTTTCGAGCGTCGAGGTTGTTGACGTTGACGAAGCCGGCAGCCGGTAGACGCGGCCAGATGGCGATTGACGCGGTCAGCGGTTTGCACAAGCCGCCGGACCGGCCTATACCCCCAACGCCCGTTTCACCCCGACGTGGGACTGGCCCGATTTGAGGCAGGTTTGGCGGAAGGTCTCGGGTCGGGAAACTCCCAGCAACTGCAGGCGTTCTGTCTTGCCATCCCGGAAAATCAAGTCGCCGGCTGGAAACCAGTGCTGTCCCGGCACAACTTGAATGTCTATTTCATCAAACTTGTCCAGGCTGACGGCGGCCTCTTCGGCCCAGTCCGCCGTCCAGGAAAATCGCTTTCGTTCCACAATCACGCGCCGGTTCGTCAGTCGATATCGATGACACAGTCCCGGCACGAGTGTATGAACGAAAAGAAACAAAACCAACGGAATCGACAGCAGCACAAACAGGTTACCAATCGTCAAGATCGGCCCGATGCCGATATTGATGCTGTAAAGACGCCCCAGCAGGCAACCAAGCGTCCGAAAAGGCGGACCCGTAAACGTTGGCCAAACGGCCATGGTCGTGACTTCATCGAGTTGACTTGGGGCGACGCCCGCAATCGGCTGCTTCATAATCCCTGGCCCGCAGTATCGATCTAGAAATTTCCAAGACGGATGAGGCTACCACAGTCGGATTCGGTGTTCCAGCCCCATTTAAACAAACCGAAAAGCACTGTTATCGACTAAATCCGACGGCTCTCGATTCGTTCCGGAGGTGTCGCACCTGTTCGGCCGCTGCTGAGAAATTATTGTGCGATGAGCCGGCAGCTGTGCGGTTTGTTTCGTAAGTGTTTCCGGGCGGCTGATGACGACTTACAGCCTATCGATGTTGGAATTGCAGCATTTTGTTTTTCGTCGAACTCGGTGGGCATGCGGGCACGTAACCCCTTACGCTGCACAGAAGTAGACGGTAACGAATTCTGTCGACGAACGACTTTTGCAGCCAAGCAGGTCCGGAATTCGCTGGCACGAATTGTCGAAAATTGCCTAGAATGATCCCTGTCAAACGTTTCTTGGCGTTTGACGAAGAGGTCTTTTCTATTGAACGGAACAGAGGAACGGGGTTTGTCGCGCCGCCGTGCGCCGATAAATCCGCTGGTCATGTCCTTTATTGAGGAGGCATTCTGATGCGCTTTTTCTGTCAATTCTGTTGCGCGGTTGTCGGGTTATCGGTCCTTGTTGTTAGTCAGTGCCGGGCCGAAGAGCCGCGGGCCGATGAATCTCATTTGTTTGATCGGGCACAGGCATCCGCTAATGGCATTGATCGAGTCAAACAGCGGCAACAAGTCACCACGGCAGCAACGCAATCTGATGTGCAACAGGCGTTGGCCCACGCCCGACAAATTGCGACGGAGGATCCGGCCGGCGCCGAAAGCCATCTGAAACTGGTACTGTTCTCGGTGCAGGAAATGTCGGATATCAATTTGGCAGTCAAGCGACAATTGGTCGGTCGGCTGCGGAGTGCAATCCGGCACACCGCGTCCATTAAGATTGAAAAAGACGAACGCGACCGCGTGCGCCACGAGGCGTTGGCCCAGCAGTTGGCCCGCCGTCGGGTTGTCGAGGATCAAGCACGGACGGAACAGAAGGTAGCGGCGCTGATGGAGCGGCTGACGTCATTATTGGACGAAGGCCGCTACCGAGAAGCCGAAGAGCACATCGCCGGCGAAGCGCTGGCTGCGGCCCCCGGCGACGCAGCCGTCATTGCGGCGTCTACGACGGCCTATCACGCCGGCGTTTATGAAGAAATTATGGCGATTGTTCAACAGCGAAACAAAGCGAGAGGCCGTAGCTACGTTCAGGTTGAATCCGCGGCGATTCCGTTCCAGGTCGATCCGCCGATCGTTTTCCCGGCCGCGGAAATTTGGGAAGGCCTGACGCAGCGGCGAAGGCGCGCTTATGTCGATCTTCAGAGCCGCAGCAAAAACGAGAGGGAAATCCTCGAACAACTCGACGAACCGACGAGGATGGATTTTGAGGAAACGCCGCTGAGTGAGGCCGTCGCCTACCTGAGCGAATATCATAACATCCCCGTCACGCTCGATCGTCGAGCGCTGGACAATGTTGGCATCGGTTCCGACACCCCGGTGTCGCTGCGGCTGAAGGGGGTCTCGTTGCGGTCCGGCTTGCGGCTGATGCTCAAGAGCATTGATCCGACAACGACCTACCTGATTAAGGACGAAGTGCTGCAGCTAACCACGCAGGAGGAAGTCGGGAACCATTTAACGGCCCGCAACTATCCGGTTGCGGATCTCGTACTGCCCGTTGAAAATTTACGAATTGTGGGATCCGGGGGCTTCAGTGCGGGCGCCGTATCAAACGGCTTTGGCGGCGGCGCGTTCGGCGCCGGGCAAATGCAGCAGCAGGGCGGATTCAACCAGAACCCGTTTCAGGGCATCATCGAGGGCGAGCCATTCGACCCCGGGCCATTCGATGGCGGGCCATTCGATCGCGGGCGGAACGACAATAACTTTAATTTCTAGCCCGTCGTTGTCGGTCGCTGATCTTTGACGTCAGATATTCATTATGACTGTTCGCGAGCACGTATCAAAAACCTTTTGCAAATCCATGTTGTTCGTCTTTCTCGGTTTGCTTGGGTGTATCGCAATTGGCTTTGGGGGGGAACGGCTAATCGGCCCGCATGTCTCAATGCCGCTGGGGATGTTGTTATTCCTTGTTAGCGGAATATACGGCGTCTCTTTGCTCAAATGTCCGAAATGCACAAACTGGTTGTTTCCTGTTGCCGGTTACGTAAAAAGGAAGATGTTCTTTTTGGCCCGTGTCGATTTTTGCCCCTATTGCGGGGTTTCCATGGATGAAGAAATTGACGAGCAACAGGAAAAAATCTAACCGACGGCCAGCCAATTCGCTTCAAGTGCCGGGCCGGGAAGGTGCGAAATTGACTGACCCGACGGGCGTGGGTAGGAGCCGGGTTAGTTACGCCGCGTCGGAAGTTAGATCGGGCGTTGTTATCACGCGGGACTAACTCACACGCCGCTGGATTCCGCATGCCAACCGCTAGTGGCCCGCTCTCGGGGCGGCGTGGTGGGATTGCAAGAAACGGGTGCGCGCGACATGCGACCTAGGACGTTTCGTAGGGGATCCCCCATTCTGCGGTAAAGCGATGTTGGCATCGGTTGCACCGAACGCGGTTGCCAAGAAAGCGTGTTGGAACCCGGCTAGCATTTTCACAGCCGGGGCAGGTCACCGTGAATTGCTGATCCTCCAAGTTGTCAAAGATGGAGTCCGGGACTTTCGAGAACTCAACATCTTGTGAATGCAGGACCGTCAACAGCTCATGGGTTATCGGCGCGATGCCCGCAATACGGTTCGCCAGTCGGCGCAGAGCATTCTCAAAGCTGTTACGAACCATGCGCCCGTTGCCAAAATGTTGGTCGCGATGATCGTAGAGCCACTTGAAGCCCAGCAACAACTTGGCTCGTGCCTCCGTGGTGACCTCGAAATGATTGGCTTGACACATCACCTGGAAAATCTTGCCCAGGTCCGCCACATCGTAGTCATCGAACACGAACTTTGAATTGATGCGAGAGGATAGCCCAGGATTACTTTTCAGGAGACGGTCCATGGGCTCGGGATAGCCGGCGACGATCACGACGAGGCGCTCGCGGTCGTCCTCCATGCGTTTCAGCAATGCCGCCACTGCCTCGCGACCGAACGCATCCTCGCCTTCCTCGGCAATCAGGCTGTAAGCTTCATCGACGAACAGTACGCCATCCATGGCTTCGTCAATTTTTTTGTGTGTCTTCGGTCCGGTTTGACCGGCATATTCAGCAACAAGTCCCGAGCGATCTGTTTCAATCAGCTGCCCACTCTTTAGAACTCCCAATCCCGCCAGCAGTTTACCGACGATACGTGCAACAGTTGTCTTACCGGTTCCCGGATTACCTGCAAAAACCATGTGCAGGCTGAGATTCATCTCAGGCAGTCCGACATCGGCGCGATGTTGCTGCATTTGGAGGAAGTTCGATAGCGTAAGAATTTCGTCTTTAATACGTTTCAAGCCGATGAGCTGTTCCAGTTCCTCCTTGGCCTGGGCAAGAATCTCCTCCGCCGACGCTTCCCTGACCGTGGGTGTCGTGCTTCGATCTTCTCGATCCATTTGCTTTCGCAAATCCCGGGTTTCCGAATCGGTATCGCTAAGCGCCTGCGTCAGGAACGCCGAAGATGCGTCGTACTCGCTGGGTTCATCGAGGGGAATGCGTTGGAGATGGTCAAATTCTTTCTGTATCGCCTCTAAACGCGACTTCTCGATTGACGACACGCTGCCGTCAGCCTTGGCGAAAAGGTTGGCCAGCCGTATGACGAGGGCATTCAATTCACTAAAGCGATTCCGCAGCGGTTTGATGACGTCGAAGAACCGGATGAGGCTGTACCAACTGAGGTGGACGGCGCGCTCAGAAATTCCGCGGATCGCGTGTTCCATTTCCTCCGGCGCGAGTTGTCGATTCCACAGATGCTTGAACAGGACTCCTGCGAGCATCTGTTCCGATCGATACCACCGCTCGTCCGCCGCCGCTACGGTCATAAGCGTTTTCACCACCACGCCCTTGTGGAGGTCGTCCATGAGCTGCGCGAACTCACTGGACGACTTTTCCCGTGGAAGGCAATGTTGATCCACGCATGTCTGTGCCGCAGAGGAATACAACTCTCGGCAGTCCGAAAGGGCCTGCTGAAACTCAATCAAGAGGGGATCCGTGCTTGTCCTGGACACAATTTCGGAACCTCAACGAAGGGGCAGAGCGATGGACGGATATTCGGCCCTCGGCCCCTCCAACGCGGCAACCACGTTGTCGGCTCCGGGCTCGGCCAAAACCGGAGCCGCCGTCACCAACGGCAAACCGACCAGCAGTACCAACGTTTGTCGTAGTTTCATGTCACATCTCTTGGATCGAGAGCAAGCCGCGCCGCCTTGCCGCTCATTGTCGCGGCGCC
>JAYGDO010000169.1:0-4186 GCA_046582885.1 Pirellulales bacterium
CACCAAGATCTACCGTATGACCGTTTCAAATCCCGGCACCGGCGAAGCGGACAACGTCCAAATTCAATTGATGCCGCTGGATGGCGGCGACCGACCGATGGCTGTACAGCGGATCGGCAAAATTGCCCCCGGCGAAAAGCGTGAATTGGAAGTAGAGTTAACGGCGCGACAGGCCGGACATTTAACCATCCATGCGATCGCCACCGGCGAAGTCGGTTTGAAATCCGAGGCCACCGAAAGGATCCTCATCCGCCGCGCTGGCTTAAAACTCGACGTGAAAGCGCCTGCGGCCAAGTTTGCGGGAACTCTAGCCGCGTATCAGATTCGCGTTTCGAATCCGGGCAACGATGTGGCCCAACAGGTTCGCATGACCGCCACACTGCCGCCCGGAGCCGAGTACGTCAGCAGCAGCCATGGTGGCCAGCTGGACTCCGTCAATGGCGAGGTAACTTGGAGCCTCAGTTCGCTTTCCGCGGAAGAATCGCAACTCGTTTCGGTTAAGGCCACGCTGTCGCGAGCCGGTGCGAATACATTGCAAGTCAACACGCAGGCGGAAAGCGGACTGACGGATGCTGCTTCCGCCACCACCGCCGTGCAGGCGTTGGCGGACCTGAAGCTGGAAGTCACCGATCCGCGCGGGCCAATTCCGGTGGGCGAAGAAATGGTTTACGAGATACGGGTCATCAATCGCGGGACGAAAGCCGCCCAGGACGTCGAAGTTATCGCCTTCTTCTCCCCGGGTGTTGAGCCTGTTTCCGTACACGGCGGCGGGCACCAAATCAGTGCTGGCCAAGTCGTCTTCCACCCGATCGCCAGCGTGCCGGTCGAAAGCGAAATCGTCTACAAGATCGTCGCCAAAGCTGTTCGCGCTGGCGACCATATCTTCCGAGCGGAAGTTCGATGCCAAGAAATCGGCACGCGACTGGCCTCCGAGGAAACCACGCGTTTCTTCGCCGAATCCGACGCAGCATCAAGCCAACCGGCGAATGAGCCGACGACCATTGACGCCGGCCCGCCGAGCTTGCCTCGCTAACGAAATTGGACACCCTAAGAACGAAAGACAACGGCCGTCGGTGGTACGACCACCAGCGGTCGTTTTTTTTTGTAGCGAAGTCATCGGCGGCGGGCCAGAACTCCTCCCTAGGCTCCTGCCCGTATCCCGACTCCGTAGCCGGCATATCTCATAGGGATTTGCTCCTCATGCGGCTGGCTGGCGCGGCGGCGTTCCGTCAACACCGAACGGGTCGACACTCGGTAAGTCCGCCGCAGTGCTCCCTCTATTCCGTTTCCCACGGCAAAAAGGCCAGCGGCTCCGCGCTCCTCGGGTCGGCGATCCGCACCGTTGTTTTGCCGGCCAGTAAATCATCGATCACGCTGCCCACGACTTGCTCCCGCCAACCACGTGCGAGCGACGGCGGCTCGTCGCCCCGATGGGCGTAACCTAAGCGAAACGCGATCAGCTCACGCACGTCGCTGGGATTGCCGACAATACTGGGCGCGAGTTCCGCACGATGGCAAATACTAGCCAGGGCCGACGACAGAAACTGGCCCAGTATATTCAGCTGTTTTGGCAGTGGCTTGCGGTGCTTGGTTCTCGGCAGCTCGCTATCGGGCAAATCCAGAGCACGGCGGACGCTTTGGGCCAGGGCCGGCAGCGATCGCCGCAGATCGCCGCGATCCATGCCCCGTACATCGCGAATGCGGTCCACATTGTCGGTCGCCCGTTTTGCCAGTTCGGCAATCAGGTCGTCGCGCAACACGCGGCGAACCGGCGAATTTCGCCGCTCGGCTTCCTGTTCACGCCAATCCCACAATTCGCGGACGATGGCTTTGCCCCGCGGCGGCAACCCCGACGTACCGGACACACGCCGCCAGCGTTCGCGGCTAAGGCTGTCGCGCACCTGCCCGAGCCACGACGACATCTCGTCGTCCAGCCAACTCAGGCGATCGTGCTGCCGCAACCGGCTTGCCAGCCGGTCGCGCATCGGTTCCAGATGAATCACATCGTGCAGTGCGTATTCAAGCTGCTTTTCCGACAGCGGGCGTCGCCGCCAGTCGGTTCGCGTCTCGCCTTTGGGCGGTGTCTGATTGAGCAGTTTCTGAGCCAACGACCCGTAACCGGCCGGGTATTCAAGACCGATTAACCCCGCCGCGACCTGAATATCAAAAAGATTCACGGGAACTGCGCCGATGGCATGGATACTGAACACGACTTCTTCGCGACCGGCGTGAACAATGGTCTGGTGATCGCCCTCGGCCAGGACTCGCCAAAGGGGCCGCATATCGGAAATCGTCAGCGGATCGATAATCGTCAACGCGTCGCCGTGCGCCACCTGCACTAAGCACAACTCCGGCCGAAATGAGTTCTCGGCTATGAATTCGGTATCGAAGGAAATTGCCGTCGCTGTTGACAAATCGTCGCAGAGCCGCGTCAGTTGTTGATCCGAGGTAACGGAATTGAAATCCACAGGAATGTTGTCCCCACGCGAACGGCAATCAAAGGAATAGGTAAGTCGCCAAGCCAAATACCGGCAAGAGGATCAGGCAACTATACATTAGGTATCCAAAAAAACTCGGCATTTTGATACCGGAGGATTCGGCAATCGCCTTGACCATAAAGTTCGGGCCGTTGCCGATATATGTCATCGCGCCCATAAACACCGCTCCCAGGCTGATGCCGACCAGCAGACTGGGTTCAATGACGGTTGCGGAATATGTTTCATTTGGCGTTAACGTCTTCGCGGTTTCAAAAAATACGACGTACGTCGGCGCATTGTCCAAGACGCTGGAAAGCCCGCCGGTGGCCCAAAAGAACTCCATCGGCGTATCAACCCCCATGGAACGACCTTTGACACCCAGAATCTGCACCGCCGGCTGCATGCAGACAAATATACCAACAAACAGTACCGCGACTTCGATAATCGCGTGATATGTGAATTGATTTTTTTGCCGTGCGCCGGCATCCCCGCACCATAGTGAGATTCCCACCAAGCTCAACTGCAACACCTCGCGCAGGTAGAGCGGCGCATGCCAGCCGGTTGCCAGAACTTCCTTGCTGGGATCGAGCAGTGCGACGCAGAGGACCACCCCCACCAGTAAAGGCACATTGATCCGCCAACCGGTGATCCGCAGACGTCTCGTCTCGCCTTCGTCCTTTACAATGTCTCGTTTCGCTTCGCGCGGATAGCAGATAAAGTAATCCCATATCCAGTAGATTGCCAGCAACACGGCGTTGACGAAGAGCCAGGCGGCCCACAGATTCAGCGTCCACAAGAATTCGACGCCGCGCAGGTAACCCAGAAACAGTGGCGGATCTCCGATTGGCAGTAGACATCCGCCACAATTACAGACCACAAAAATGAAGAAGACAACCGTGTGGATTTTGTGGTGCCGCTCTCTGTTCGTTTCCAACAGCGGCCGGATCAACAGCATCGCCGCACCCGTCGTGCCGATAAAGCTGGCCAACAAACCGCCGATAGCGATGAACACCGTATTGGTCCATGGATGCGCTGCCAAATTACCTTCGATGCGGATACCACCGCTGATGGCATACAGGCTGAACAACAACACGATAAACGGAATGTATTCGTGCAAGATTGCGTTGGCAAAGACCGTCCAAGCCAGCCCCCATTGCAGCCAGGCCCCATCCACGGGATCGACCACCGCGTGAGCGGGCCAATGCGATTCTACCGGCGCATCATGAAACAACAAATAATACGAGAGCGTTACCGCACCCAGCGCGGCGGCAACGTAACACCGATGCAGATTGCTTTCCCACCAACGCTCCGTTCGCGACAACAGCGGCAGCACGGCGATGCACAATAACAGCAACAAAAACGGCGCGACCCACACGTAATCCGGCGTGTGCGGGTCCTCCCCGGGATGGGTCGCTGCGCGACTGTCACCCGAGTGGACCGGCTTGTCGTTTTCCCCGTCAGCCGGTTCGTGGCCCGCAGTCCCGGGCCGGTCGGCGGAGGGTTTGCCGCCGTCGCTCCCCGCCACAATAACGTCGGTGCCGTGTTGAGGCCAACCGAAACCGCAGGCGACGGCGTATCCAACAATCAAAACAAGGATCGCGAAGGCAATCGTGCGATTTGTCGATACGCTTGCCGCTTGCCCGTGGCTCATACTGTTTCGTTCTAAGAGCTACGACGACGATTAGCGACTATCGTCGGCTGGCCGGATT
>JAYGDO010000237.1:0-29991 GCA_046582885.1 Pirellulales bacterium
TTTAGGCTCACTCGCTTCCCGGGCATGCTGGTGCCGAGTTAAGGCCCGTCGCCCGACCACGGTTAGATTATGGGAGAAATTGATGCTTGACGCCTTGAGAGAAGAGGAAATCGTCAACAAGGTTGGAGGTCGATTTAAGCTGTCGACGCTCATCCAAAAACGTCTTGTCGCCCTCAACGGGGGTAGTCGGCCATTGGTCGACGCCAACACCGACAACAAAATGGAAATCGTGATCCAGGAAATCCTGCAGGACAAGATTTTTCTGGATACGGAATCCAACGTGAGAATCAAGGGTGAACCGCAGGAGGCTGGCGGGCCGCCGGAACTGGACTTGGAAAACCTTTAATCGCTTCTATCTCCCCACAGCGGAGAAGGGCCGGGGAGGGGAAAATTTGCCAACAAGCCGCAGATTTCCCCGCTATCAATGGGCGACCGCGAAATTCTGATCGGCGTCACGGGCGGAATAGCCGCCTATAAAACCGCCTCGCTGGTCAGCAAGCTGGTGCAGGCCGGTTTTGGCGCTACGGTAATCATGACCCGCGCGGCGACCAAATTCGTGGGTCCGGCTACATTCGAGGCACTCTCGGGACGCCCGGTCTATTCGAAGGTTTTTGGCGAACCGGATAAATCGCTCGGTTCGCACATCGAGCTGGTTCAACGGGCGGAACTCTTGTGTGTCGCACCGGCCACCGCCGATTTTTTGGGAAAGTCAGCCCACGGTATCGCAGACGATCTGCTCAGCACACTTTATCTTTCGTTTTCGGGTATTGTTCTGATGGCTCCTGCAATGAACCATGTGATGTGGGAGAAGCCTTCGGTGCAACGCAACATTCGACGTTTAGAGGAGGATGGCGTCGAACTGGTGCCGCCTGAAGAAGGTTGGCTCAGCTGCCGCGAAGTCGGCGCCGGTCGGATGGCGGAGCCAGAAACGATTCTGGCTGCAATCGACAACGCCCTGCCCCCAGCCCTCTAACCCCCACCTCTGACCTTGTCCCGCATCCTGATTACTTCTGGACCGACGCGGCAATACTTGGACCCTGTTCGCTACCTTAAGAACGCTTCCAGCGGCCGCATGGGGTCGGCGCTGGCGCAAGCCGCGTTGGAAGACGGTCATGACGTCGTCATTGTCAGTGGTCCCGTCGACATCGAATATCCCCGCGGGGCGAAGGTCGTCTCTGTGGTGTCTACCGAAGAAATGCTGTCAGCGTGCCAGGACGCGTTTTTCGATTGCGACGGAGTCATTGGCGCGGCGGCACCCTGCGACTATCGACCGGTTCGAGTTTCCGAACACAAAATTGCGAAGACAGGTCATCCGCTCGAACTGAATTTAATTGAAACCGAAGACGTCATCGCGACACTGAGCCGGCACAAAGAACATCGCTGGATGGTCGGCTTCGCACTCGAGACCGAGGATCCGAGGCTTCGGGCTTTGGCCAAGCTGGAAAAAAAAAGCTGCGATTTGATGATACTTAACAGCACCGATGCAATGAACGCCTTGGACAACAGCGTCGAAATACTCGATCCATCCGGGCAACTCGCCGCTGCGTTTTCGGGCCACAAAGAAGATGTCGCTCGCAGCATTCTGGGCCTAATCAGACAGCGGCTTATTCAGCCTCCTGAATGATAATTTCCGCCGAACCGATGGCAAAGTCGTCTTTGCCGCGGACAAACACGCAAATGCGACACGCCCCTTCTGTGCCCACGGGCACCCGCAACCGCGTTTTAAACGCCGCCGCATCTACCAATAAATCTGCGTTGGCCAACCGCAGGTCATTCGCGCGGCGATAAGTCTCGTCGTACTCCGCCAGACTTTTTTCGTCAGCGGCATAACGGATACGCGGCTTAGGCTTGAACGCAAGCCGGTCGCGGCGCAGTTTTAGCTCGACTGCCGCCATGCCCGGAAAGCCGCCCTCGACATCGATCGTAATTTCGGACCCGGGGGTCGCTTTAGCGGGTGCTTTGATTTTGATGGCCCGCGGGTGCCGAATCCGCAGCAGCGGGTCGCCGATCAAATTGAACAGATACAAATGCTCGAACCGTTCGTCGACCAGATTGTGTTTTGAGCCGGTCATCAGCGCCGCCAGAGTATCGAGCATTTGCCGGCGGCTGTCGGACAACGAATCGTCGGCGAGCCGCCGTTTGGCGTGCAAAAATGTCTCACCCAGCGTTCCCCGCCGCTTCTCGAAAAACTCCGTCAGCATGCCGCTTCCCAAAATTGCCATCGCGTACGGCGTCGTTACGTTCGAGCCGGCGATCACCGCGACAGGCCCCGACTTGCGACGTAGCAATTCTTCCGCCAGACAATCTTCCCGGGCAGCAAACGCACCGGCGTAGCAGCTAAAGAACAACGCCACCGGAGGACTCCGCTCGCATTTGATCTGTGGCACATCACCCGCCGTCAAAATCGGGAACACGCCGCCGGGAACCCGCAGCGAATCGAGCGTCCGTTGATTTCCGTGGCCGATATAAACCCAAAACAAACAGCCTTCGTTAATCCGCTCAATCGCCGTCGCCGAAAATCGCGGCGGAGCCGGGCAGTACGGACTGGTCCAACTTGCCTGGGTCATCGTTGTGCGGTAGCCGGCCGGAATACCGGACGTGAGGAACATTTTCGTCGTGCTTTCAATCACACTGTCGATCAACACACCGAAACCGCCGACGCCCGCGACCAGATTGATGTTGCGCCGCCACAAGCCGAAATTGGGATTTGTTTCGTAGGCAACGATCTTTTCGATGATCGCAGCCAGCTCGGCCGGCGAATCGGCCGGCAGCCGGCCTAACGCCAAGTCGGGAACATGATCGTCGTCCAAATCCGCATAGCTGTTGTCGCTAGCGAACTGCCGCCCACCCCCGTACTTTGTAATCACTTTCGCCTTGACTTGATGTGCGGGAACGCCGTTCACGTTTGCGCCAGCCGCTGCGCTAGGAACATCTCCGACCAATACCACCGTCTTAACTTCGGCCCCGATTTGCCTAGCCGCCGCGACAACTTGCCGGATGCGGTGTCTAATTTTTGTCGGTGACGAATTGCTGGGGACCAGTTCGATTCGGTGTCCTTGGGCCGCACGGTATTTAACCCACGGACCAAGCGCCTCGCGCAACTCGGATGGACAGACAACCACCGTGTCTATGGCAGACGACGTACACGGCGCAATCAGCACCAGGGCAGCAATCAGCACCAGGGCAGCAATCCATTGAAACCGTTTCATGCAATCGCTCCTATATACCTCCGTCGTGGTTGGAAACGTTCTGAAACCGCTAATGTACACTACCCTGACAAGTGCCGAATTGCGAAGAGCAATGTCGGTAATTCTGTGCACCGCCAGAATGTTACCCAACCTTGCCGAGTTTCCCATCACTTGCCGATAAGTTAGCGGTTTGCTTTGTAAATTGTCGGCAACTAGACTGGCTCCATGCCGCTAGTCGCGGCGATGCGAGGCGGACGCCACGCGATTTGACGGTCCATTTTGTAGCCTGGGTGGATGGAATGGGAACTGAAATACGCATCCTGTTGGTCCAAGCCGATCTGCACGACGCCCCGTTACTAGAGCCCCTGCTCGCGTCGGAACAAGGCAAATTTTCGGTCGCTCATTCAACGACACTTTGCGATGCTAAAGAGCGGCTGCACGACGAGCACTTCGACGTTGTGCTGCTCGATATCGATTCGGCAGATAGCAACGGTTTCGACACCCTCAACTGGTTGAGGAGCAACGAGCCAACCATGCCGGTCGTCGTATTGACCGATGTCGAGGATGAGCGGTTGGCAATCAAAACAATCCGCGCCGGCGCTCAGGATTATCTATCCAAGCGACACCTGGTTGGGCCGCTCTTGTGCCGCGTAATTCGGCACTCGATCGCTCGGCAAAAGCAGCTTCGATACTACAAGGATGCGGCGCTCACGGATGGCCTGACCGGATTAGCTAATCGTCGTTCGTTCGATGCCGAATTAGGACGGCGATTGGCGGACTGGCGGCGAAATCAAGCTGGATTTTCTTTGCTGTTGGTGGATATCGATCACTTTAAGCTGTTCAACGATCGACGCGGACATCTGACGGGAGACCGGGTGTTACGCGATGTAGCAGCCACGCTGTCGCGGAGCGTGCGGCAATCCGACCTGCTGACGCGGTTCGGCGGCGACGAATTCGGGATCATTTTGCCGTCATCCAATCTTAGTGACGCGCAGTTGGCGGCAGAACGCTCGCGGACCGCGATTATGGCATACATCGGCAAGTTCAAGGGCAAGCCATTTCGGGTAACCGTGAGTGTCGGCGTTGCCGAAGTGGAAGACGGTGACGATGCCTCGAGATTAATCTCGCGGGCCGACGAGGCGCTTTATGCAGCAAAGAACAACGAGCGCAATTGCTGTTTCGCCAACGATGGCACAGGCCGGTTCCGGATCAATGCCCGGAGGGCTCTGCAGAAAAAAACGCAGATCGTGGCCGGCGAGGTTTCGTAAATGCCGTCGGCACCGCGTTGCCAACAAAGCGGCGGCGGCAAATGCCGCCATTGCCTCGGGAGAATCGATGGATCCATTCAACGGGTCTAGATTCAACAGGTCTAGACTTAACGCACTTCTGACTTAACGTCTTGGAGGTTGCCGAGATACGACCGTGCAGATAGAATCGGCGGGCGGTGGAGGTTGGACGGCGGAGATGTTCCGGCGGCGACCCAGACGCGGCGCGGTCAAAGGAAATGATCATGTCTCTCAGTGTCCTCGTGACCGGCGGCGCGGGCTATATTGGGAGTGTGGCAGTCGAAAAGCTGATTGCCGCCGGCTACCGAATTGTCGTCTTTGACAACCTCAGCATGGGCCATCGGGCGGCCGTGCATCCGGAAGCCGATTTCATTCAAGGCGACTTGGCAGACCGTGCCAGCATCGATGCCGTCTTTGAGGGCCATCAGATCGACGCCGTAATGCACTTCGCGTCGCGGACGCTGGTTGGCGAATCGGTTCAACGTCCATTTCTTTATCTGGCCGACAATGTCAACAACGGCCTGAATCTGCTACACAGCGCGGTTGAACACGGCATACGGAAATTCATCCTGTCGTCAACCGCCAACCTGTTCGACGCCCCAGAGCGGATTCCAATTGACGAAAATGAAAACATCGTGCCAGGCAGTCCCTATGGCGAATCCAAGTTCTATCTGGAACGCGTGCTCTTCTGGCTGGATAAGACGGTTGGACTGCGTTACGCGGCGCTGCGATATTTTAACGCCGCCGGGGCCACGGACGATCGCGGCGAAGATCATACGCCGGAAACGCATCTGATCCCCATCGTCCTGCAGGTCGCGCTGGAACAGCGCGAAAAAATTACCGTATTCGGTGACGACTATCCGACGCCAGACGGCAGCTGCGTACGTGATTACATACATATTGCGGATCTGTCTGAGGCACACATACTTGCCCTGCAAGCGCTGGACGACGGCAGCCGCACCTATAATCTCGGCAACGGAAGCGGATTCAGCGTCAAACAGGTCATCGAAACGGCCCGAGAAATCACCGGACATCCGATTCCGTTTGAAGCGGGACCACGTCGCGCGGGCGATCCCGCGGAACTCGTTGCCAGCAGCGAAAAGATCCGTCGCGAATTGGGCTGGCGGCCCGAATTCCCGACGCTGCGAGCGATCGTCGAGTCCGCCTGGAACTGGCACAAACTCCATCCTCACGGATACGAAAAAACGTCCCCCTAGTTTCCGTCACAGGCTAATGACCATGTCGGATTCATTCGACGCGTATTACAAGTGGCTCGGCATCCCGCCGGAAGAGCAGCCTCCCCACCATTACCGACTGCTCGGTATCCGCGAATTGGAAGACGATCTCGACGTCATTTCGCATGCTGCCGACCAGCGGATGGCGCATCTCCGCTCGCTGCAGTCGGGACAACACGCACAGCATTCGCAAAGGCTGCTGAACGAAATCGCCTGCGCGATGGCCTGTCTGCTGGACGCCGACAAGAAATCCGCCTACGACCGGCGCCTCCGAGTCCGATCGCAGCGACCGAATAAAAATGTCGAAGCCCAGCAACCGCCGCAAGGTCAACCGGCCACCGTCGCGACAACCGAAACCCGCGCCGCCGCAAGCCACCCAGAACTGTTCGGGGCCACATCCGGCAGCATGCGGTCGCGAGTCCGGCGCAACCGGAATCAGTCCACCCGTCTCATCGCGACCGCCGTTGTTGGAATAGTGCTGTTTGTCGCGATTTTCCTCGTGCTAAACTTTGTGCTGAACTCCGACGACCCCCAAGGCGTCGCTGCGCGACCAAATGCGATCGGCAAAAAATCAACACAGAAAAGCAGCGCGCCGACGACAAACGAAGCCGCTTCTGGTACCGGCGGAGACACCGCTAAAGACGATGAAACTCCTCATACACAACCGCACGAGCCAGAACCGGTGGAGAATAGCAATTCACCCGCAGCGGAACCGCAGCCAGCTGCCAACCGGCCGCCGATCGATAACAGCTCGGAACCGGACGCCAAGCTGCAAACACCACCCGTCGAACAGGGCTTCGGATTGCTGGGATATGCACTCCGGGCGCATCCGGCAGCCGCGAAGAAAATCGGTGACCACTATTACGCGGCATTTCCCGCCCGACTCACCTGGGATGAGGCTCGGCAACGTTGCCAGGCCATGGGCGGCTATCTTGTCTGCATCGAATCACCCGCCGAGGTTCAACATGTTTTTAAGTTGGCGGGCGGTCAATATGTTTGGCTGGGCGGGTTCAAAAAAGACGAAAAATGGAGATGGGTCAACGGCGGTTTGATAGAATATTTCAATTGGGCGGCTGGCGAACCCAACAATGAAAAAGGCCTTGAAGATCGGCTCATCCTGGACCTAAACGGCAGCTGGAATGACACCCATCGTAGCGTAGGCTACGTTAGCGGCTTTATTTGTGAATGGGAGTTTTGAAACAACTCACGGAGTTTCAAATACGATGAACCACGCGGCAACCTTTCAACATCCACAATTTTCTCGCCGGCAGGCGGTACAGGCCGGCGCAATCGGCTTGCTGGGCCTGGGTGCGAATCACCTCGAACCGCTCCGCGCGATGGCCGCACCGCAACAAGAAGTAAAGGCCAAATCGGTTATTTTCATTTTCCTTTCGGGCGGACTGGCGCAGCAGGACAGTTTCGACATGAAGCCGCGTGCGCCGGACGAAATTCGCGGCGAATTCAACCCGATCGCGACCGCCACGCCGGGCATTCACATTTGCGAACATCTGCCCGAGCTTGCCAAACGCAGCGACAAGTGGTCGCTGGTGCGTTCGCTGACGCACCCGTACAACGAACATTCACAGGGCCACATGGTGATGCTTGCGGGCCGCACGCCGATGCCGCCCGGTTTCGACGCCAGCAAACCGAAGCCGACAGATTGGCCCTCGATCGCGTCGATAGCCGGTGGCTCGACGCTGCCCCGCACCAATCTGCCCCCGGCGATCATCCTGCCCGAAAAACTGATTCATCGCACCGGCCGCGTCATCCCGGGCCAGTTCGCCGGCCAAATGGGTCCACGGCGCGACGCGCATTTGATCACCGCGGCCCGCTTTAACGCAAAGTCTTACGGTGCTTGGCCCGAATTCGGCTTTCACCACGAGCGCGGCGGCGAAAATCCCGACGGCTTCACCTTCCAGGCGCCCAGCCTCGCCGTGCCCGAGGGATTCGACAAGCGACGGTTCAACGAACGGCTCGGTTTGCTTAAAGAAATCGAGCGGCAACAGCAGGCACTCGCGCAACTGGCCGAGACCGAACCGCTCGACCGCAATCGCCAGACGGCCGTGTCGCTGTTGAGCGACGGCAAGCTGCAGCACGTGTTTGACGTCGTCAACGCCGAACCAAAGGTGCTCGACCGCTACGGCCGCAACGTATTTGGCTGGTCACTGTTGATGGCTCGGCGGATGGTCGAAGCGGGCGTGAACTTGGTACAAGTCAACTTGGGCAACAATGAAACCTGGGACACGCACCAAGCGGCGTTTCCAAATTTGAAGAATTTTTTGTTCCCGCCAACCGATCTGGCGGTCTCGGCGCTGTTGGACGATTTAGCAGACCGCGGGCTGTTGGATCAGACACTCGTCGTCATGGCCGGCGAATTCGGCCGTACGCCAAAGGTGTTTTCGCTCCCCAAAGCCAGACTGCCCGGCCGCGATCATTGGGGCGCCGTGCAAACAGTCTGGCTGGCCGGTGGCGGAGTCCGCGGCGGCACGGTCGTCGGTTCATCCGACAATCACGGCGGCCACCCGGCGTCCGATCCGCAAAAACCGGAAAATCTGGCAGCCACAATTTACGAAGCGCTCGGTATTCCCAAGCAAGCTGTCTGGTACGACGCGCAAGAGCGGCCAATGCCGATCTATCACGGCAAACCGGTTCCCGGTTTGAGCTGACCGAAACTCATGAAACGCATTGTCATCACAGGCGTCAGCCGCGGCCTCGGTCGGGCGTTGGTGGGCGGCTTCGCGAATGAGGGTCACGTTGTCGGCGGTTGCGCGCGGTCAACAGAGGCCATCGCCGAATTGCAACAGGAGTGGCCCGCACCGCATCGGTTCGACACGATCGATGTCACCGATGACGCTCAAGTCCAAGCATGGGCGAAAAGCTATTTGTCGGCTGGCGGCCCTCCCGATTTGCTGGTCAACAATGCCGGCGTCATCAACCGCAATGCGCCGCTTTGGGAGGTACCCGCAGACGAGGCCTCGTTCGTCATCGACGTCAACCTCAAAGGCGTCATGAACGTCGTGCGGCATTTCGTGCCGGCGATGATCGAACGGGGCAGTGGCGTGATTGTCAATCTGAGTTCGGGCTGGGGCCGTTCGGTTTCAGCCGACGTTGCGACCTACTGCGCGACCAAATGGGGCATCGAAGGACTGACTCGTGCGCTGGCCGAAGAACTGCCCGGCAATATGGCAGCCGTGCCGCTAAATCCAGGGGTGATTCACACCGAAATGCTCGAAAGCTGTTTTGGCCCGCACGCGTCCATGTACCCAAGACCAACAGAATGGGCCAGAAAAGCGGTTCCCATGCTGCTGGGATTGGGGCCCAAAGACAACGGACAACCACTGACGGTGTAGCGGGCCGCCGTGTATCTTTGCCGCGCCCGCGGATCCTCGAAATTTGGTCGTTGGCAACTTCTCATTTCAATCACTTGCGTGTGGTTGGGAGTTTGCTACCGCCCGTTTTTTTTTCGCGACGTTTGGAACATTTTGGCCTTCTGTTTTGTCAAAGAACTGGTGAGTTGTGGCTATTTCGTCCACCGCTTGCAAGTTAGGTGATGCGTACAAAAGTGCCGCGAGATTTCCGTTAGCGCAAACTAGATGGCGCCTTTAGGCATGTGATTCCCGGCTTTGTGCACTTGTGACTTGCGGCTCGTCAAACTTTGGCGGATAATTCAAGCTTCACTTCACATTGGGTAGTCGGGAACCGATGAATCACATTGGGTAGTCGGGAACCGATGAAGGGGCGCTCGTGTCGGAATTCAACCCTTATGTCGAGTGGCTAGGCATCCCCGAGCCGGGTCGTCCAGCCGACCACTATGCGCTGCTCGGCATCGATCGCTTTGAAGACGACCAGGAGGTGATCTGCCGCAGCGCGGATGCCCAGAAGTCTCTTGTGCGCAGCGTCCGGCCGGGCCAACACACTGCGGAATGGGGCAAGATTCTTGACGAACTCGATGCCGCTCAAAAATGCTTGACCGCAGCGGACGAAAAAACGATATATGACGGGCAGTTGCGGCAACAACCGACCGCTGAAGAATCGCTGCTCGAAAAACAGGGCGAACAGGCAGCCACGGCCGGTTCAGCGGTCGCCGCGGAATCGGCAGAGGCGGAAAACGACCGGGCAACGCCCGCAATGGACAGTCGCGAGCCGCAGCTCGGGCCGCAGCCGCCTCGCAACTTATTGCCGCCGGGTGCCGAGCCGCCCGCAGGCGATGAAGAGCTGTTCGCGGACGAGGCCGAAGAGGCAGATTCGCGACCGGTTGAATCGATGACCAAAAACATATTGCCGCCAGTATTTTCGGAGGCGGCGGCAGCTACCGCACCAGCCGGCAATTCGCCGGAGGTATCGAACTCGGAACCGAACCCGACAGCGGCGGAAAACCCCGCACCAATTGCTAATCCTGCTCCGGTGGTCGAGGCACCAGCCGATACGGCATCCGCATCAACTCCTTTGACGACGCCACCCGTCAATCCGGCGCCGATTGTCGAACAGAAACCGGACGCGGCAAACCCGATAGCTGCCCCGGGCAATCCGGCCGGACAGTTACCCAGCGTGCCGGCACCAACGTCTTCGCTGCCGCCGGAAACCGAACGGCCGACGCCGAATCATGGAACGCCGCCAACGGCCAAGGCCCATGATGACCTTTTGCCACCCATGGCGGTTTCCGGAGCCAATGCCGGTGGCGCGGCACCCTCGCCAAATGCGGTACCAGGTGCTGCGGCAGAGAACACCTCCGCGGCCAAACAACCCGGCACGACGGACGCCGCGGCGCTTGAGGCGGAAGCTTGGCGAGAGTTGCTGGACGAATTTCAGCAGCCGAGCCAGCCCGCTGCCCCAGTTGCATACCAAGTACCGAATTCCCCGGCGCCGGGAATGCCAAACTCGGTTCAACCCGCGGCCGCCGCTGGTCCGGTTCCCACTCCGGTTACCACCCCGGTTCCCACCCCGGTTCCCACCCCGGCGCCGCCAACCGGAATGCCCGTGCCGACAGGAACCGCCGTGCCATACGGCATGCCCAGCAACCAACCATACGGCTTGGCGGGCACACCACCGCCAGCGAATCTAGCAGGTCAGCAGTTTGCCGGATCAACCGCATCGGCGACTTCGGGCGTGGCTACAGAACCGGGTCCTTTTGGTACTTCGGATCCCGCCCCTGTTGTTGCAACCGATTCTCCAAAGAGTCGGAAGGCCTTGGCCCCGAAAACAACAATTCCGGCTTCGACCGTTGCCGCCGTCACTGTGGCCCTGCTTTTGTTGGGCTGGATTGTTGGGGAAAAATATCTTTTGACGTCCCCTTCCGATGAGCCCGCCGTAACATTAGCCGGCGGCGAGGATGTCCCCGGGGCAAATAACTCCGATACGAATGGCCAAAATTCGCGGACTGCACCTACGCCACATTCAGCCACTTCCGGTACGAAGACCGATGGCGGAGGACTCGCCCCGATACCGCCACCGAATCAAGTATCCAAGCAACCAGATCCGCTACCGGTTCCCGTGAGGCCGGATCCAAATCCGGCGGCGGATCCCCCCGATCCAGTGCCAACGCGGCCAGACCCGACCCCAGTGGTGCCGGATCCGATGCCGTTGCCACCGAATCCTACGCCGATACCCGCCGAACCGGAACCGTTGCCGGAGTTGTCGATCGGTCATTTGAAGAAGATAAATTTCCATCTTGATGAAGCGAAAACCCTCCTCACCGAGCGTGATCCTAACACGGCGCGGACGATGATCCGGCTGGCCAAACAAATCGCCGAGGAAAAACGAACGGGGCCACATACCGAGAAAATCGAACGTATGGCAATGCTAACGGAATTTGTCGGAGAATTTTGGAGTGCGGTCGATAACAGCATCCGTGATTTGGCGGGCCAGGATTTGGACGTCGGCAGCACAGTGGTTCACATCCAGGCGGTATCACAGGCCAGCATTAGCTATCGCATGGCGGGCCGCAACTTCCGAAAATCGCGCCACGAATGGCCGGCCGGACTGGTTCGCGCGATTGCCGAGCGCTGGCTGGAAAAGGAACCCCAATCAAGTCTCTTTGTCGGCGCGTTCATGGCCGTCGAACCACGTTATGGAGTCGAAAAAGCGCGTGAGAAGTGGTTGGAAGCACAAACCGGAACAGCCAACACTGTCAAAGCGGCCCAACAAATCATGCCGGTGTTGAACGAATTGTAAGGCGTTTGGCACTCGGCGGGGTATCCGCGGCGTCGAACCCCGATTTGTTTCCATGCTCCGTTCGGTATGACGGCATGCGGGCGGCTGTGCCAAATCATTTCGCCCGTATCAAAGACAATCGTTGGCGGAGGCGATGAGCCGGAGGCAGCTCTACTCGTAGCGCCACTTCAATTCCCACGGATCGGATGTGCGCTTTTGGAACATTCGCAACTTTTTCTTGAGTTGTGCGAGCGTTTCCGCGTGCCGCGAATCGTCCGCTAGATTTTTGATCTCATCTGGATCCGATTTCAAATCATAAAGTTCGAACTTCGCGCGATGGATATAATCCTTGACCGTCCGCTTGCCGTACAGGGCGTCGGGGCCTTGCTTGAAGACGCCTTGCCACGTCGGCGCGGCCCACAGGTCACTGGCAAACGGGTATGGCAACCCGTGGGCGATGTTCCAGATCAGTTTGTAACGATCCGTCCGCACCACGCGCATTGGATAGTACATCGTGATTTCGTGAAAAGTGTGTGATGCGAAAACTTCGTTCCAGTCTTTCGGATGTGCTTCGCCCAAAGTCGACAAAAACGAACGACCGTGGAACGGGCTTTTCGCCGGCAGCGCGCCGGCGAAATCGAGAATCGTTGGCGTCAGGTCCACAAAACTGATCATCGCCTGGCTGACAGACGCCGCGCCCTTTTCGTACGGATTGCGAACAACGAATGGTACGCGCATCGCCGGTTCGTAAACATTGGTCTTCGCGCCGGGAAATGCCATGCCGTGATCGGATGTGTAAATGAATAGTGTGTCGTCAAAAACGTTGGCATCTTTGAGAACTTGCAGCAACACGCCCAGGCCCTGATCGATGCGCGAAACGGACTGATAATACTGCGCCAACTCGGCGCGGCACGCGGGGGTATCGGGCAGGAACGGCGGCACGATAACGTCTTTGGGATCGTAGCGGACTTCCGTCACGCCGGCGACCTTTTGGCCCGGCCTCGGATTGCCAAAACGGTCCGGCCCATGCGGCAATTCCGATGCTTTACCACCGCCACGATGAGGATCGGACGTACAGAAGAACAAGAAGAACGGTCGGTCGTCCGATCTCTCCCCCAAGGTGGCCCGCACTCTCTCCGCCATCTGCACAGGATTCCGCGAGCTGGCCTTCAGGGCGGTTTCAAAATGATAAACCGGTTCTGGACCGACGTGAAACTTACCGACGCGGATCGTTTGATAGCCGGCCTTCGCCATCAACACTGGCAAACTCCTGATCCGGTCGTAGGTGCGAAAATGGTGATAAGTATGTTCGTGGCCATACTGCGCGTTGGCATGGTTGAATATTCCGGTCAAGATCACCGACCGGCTCGCGCTGCAACTGGCGGTCGTACAAAAAGCCCGATCGAAGCGGGTGCTCTCGGCCGCCAGTAGGTCCAGATTAGGCGTCTTAATGACCGAGTTTCCGTAACAGCCCGCGTCGGGACTTTGGTCGTCCGTGACGAACAGTACAACGTTTTTTTTCGCTCCGAACGCGGGGCCAACCAACAGTAATGTCATGACAGCCGGCAGCCAACAGCGGCGAAAATTCATTGTCTTGATTCCTTCGTTTTTCATTAGTGCTTCGCAGTGATGAAAAGTCCGAAAAAAAGATCGTACCACAATGCAGCTTTCCCCGCATGGTTGCCCGGACAGTTGGCTTCGCCTAAGCTAATAGCCATCAGCAGGAGAAAAAAATGAAGATTCAATGGTTCGCAATCGCATTGTCATGGTTCGCAATCGCGGGCAACGTTTGGGGCGAAGACCTAGCGCCGACGCTGGACGAGTCACTCGCCGCAATCCTCGCGTTAGACAAGAATGCCGACGTCGGCGGGGACCAATCGCGACCGATGGCGGCATGGAAAAAGATCGCAGACGTGCCGGCGAAAAACCTGCCCCTCGTGCTTGGTCAAATGAAGGGTACGGGCCCCATCGCCGAAAATTGGCTCCGCGCGGCCGCTGATACCATTGCCGAGCGCCAGTTGGCGCGCGGTGGACAATTGCCCCAGGCGGGCCTCGAACGATTTGTGCTCAACCGCGGCGAGTCGCCTCGTGCGCGAAGAGTCGCCTTTGAATGGGTCGAGCATGTCGACAAAACTGCGCGCGAGCGGCTGATTCCCAAACTGTTAGACGACCCCAGCCTGGAATTGAGGTATGACGCGGTGGCCGGTGAGATCGCTCGGGCGAAAGGACTCGAGGGACCGGCGGCTGTTGCCGTCTATCAAAAGGCATTTCGAGCAGCCCGCGACCTCGATCAAGTCAAGCAGTGCGCCGAGGCGCTCAAAAAATTAGAGACGCCCGTCAATGTGGCGAACCATTTCGGCTTTATCACCGATTGGCATTTGATCGGCGCCTTCAATAACAAAAACCGCGGCGGTTACGCAAAAAAATTGCCCCCCGAAAAAGAGATGGACCTGTCTGCCAAATACCAAGGTCTTGACAAGAACATCGCGTGGACACAACATCGCACCGACCACCAGGAAGGTGAAGTCGATCTGAACAAAGTCTTCGGTGAGATCAAAGAAGTGCTGGCGTACGCAGCGGGCGAGATTACCGTGGATGCCGACCGCAGCGCGCAGATTCGCATCAATTGTGTCACCGCCTGCAAGGTCTGGCTTAACGGCCGACTCGTCATCGACCGCGAAGTCTATCACGCCGGCTATCGCTTCGATCAGTACACCGCCAACGTGCGACTCAAAAAGGGCCGCAATACGATTTTGATCAAGTGCTGCCAAAATGAACAAACTGAATCGTGGACCAACGTCTGGAAATTTGCCCTCCGCGTCTGCGATGAATTGGGGGGCAGATTATAGAAAATGTAGACTGAGACAACCGCAGCCGAATCCCGCCGGAGAAATGATCGAGGATTCGTTACCGAGCGGCCGCGGCGGTTGTTGCAGCCTACGTGCCACAAATAAGGCAAGCAACGATGAAAAACACAAAACGTCTCGTACCCGCACTGTTTCTAATTGCTGCGGTCTTTTCGCTCGGCGCCGATTGGCAGCAATTCCGCGGCACAAATGGCAACGGCGTCGCCGAGGCGGTGAAACTGCCAACCGACTGGGATGAGAGCCTCGCCTGGAAAGCCGCACTACCCGGTCGCGGTCCGTCCAGCCCCATCGTCGTCGGCGATCGCGTCTTTGTGACATCTTCCGCAGGTGTGAAGCAGGATCGGCTACACGTGCTCTGTTTCAACGCATCCACCGGCCGCCGAATTTGGCAGCGCCAATTCTGGGCGACGGGTCGTACATTTTGTCATCCGACGTCGGCCGTCGCCGCGCCGACTCCGGCCAGTGACGGCGAGCGTATTTTTGCGTTTTATTCATCCAATGACTTGGTCTGTCTCGATTTAGAGGGAAATTTACAGTGGTACCGCGGCCTGGCCCGCGAGCGGCCGCGGGCGGGCAACGACGTCGGCATGGCTTCCTCGCCACTCGTCGTCGGCGATGTTGTCGTCGTGCAGGTCGAGTGCCAAGGCGATCCATTTGCGATGGCGATCGATAGGGTGACCGGAAAAACGCGGTGGACCGTTAAACGCCGGCCGATGGCGAACTGGTCATCGCCGATTCTGTTTCGACGCGGCGACGACAATTTAGTGTTGCTACAGAGCCCCTGGGGTATCACCGCACACGAAGCGTCGACGGGCCGCGAACTATGGTCTCACGAAGCTTCGTGCGGATCCGTAGCCTCGGCGGTCGTCTACGGTTCGACGGTCTATGTCCCTGTTAACGGCATCACCGCGCTGAACACGGAATCGAAATCTAAAAATGGCGTCTCGGTTGCCTGGAACGAGAACCGGCTTCAGCCGAGCGGCGCGAGCCCAACGGTTCATCAGGGAAAAATCTTCGCCATCAGCCGTGCGGGCGTGCTGGCGTGCGGCGAACTGGCCGCAAAGAAGGTCGCTTGGCAAGTGCGGCTCAAGGGACACCACTACGCCTCGCCGATCGGCGTCGGTGACAAGATTCTAACAGTCAGCGACAACGGTAATATCGCGGTCGTTGGATTGGGCGACGAAGGCAAGGTGGAAACCACGCACGAACTGGGCGAAAGAGTCATCACCACACCGGCGGTCGCCAGCGACGGAATCTACATCCGTAGCGACCAGCACTTGTGGAAGTTCAAATCATCGGACAATTGATCGCGCGCAAAACCGCACCCGTGCAAAATCGCGATTTTCGGTCGCTGGCGTCCAAACAGGCAACGGCACCCTTACCGTGGCAGTGAACGGTACGCCTATCGACTGACTACAACCGAATTCAAACCTCTGGTTCTACTGGCGGAACGCACGGGGCGAATCCAATCCCGCGATATTTTTCACCAGGATGTCTGGGGTATGGAGCTGACATTGAAACACGGACAATAGACGCCCAAGTATAACGGCCCCGCACATAGCTCAACGGGTCGTCAAAACATATCGCGACCGTTCGAGGAATTCGAGCGTAAGTTTTTTCAGGAAGCCTAAACCGGCCAAATGATAAATAACACCAAACCCATTATCTCCGAGTTCCTCGGCACATTCATCCTGGTCTTTACCGGCACAGGAGCAGTTGTTTTTAACGAAATTTCTGGCGGCCAAGTCACCAATCTCGGCATTGGGTTGGTATTCGGCTTTGTCGTCATGGCTCTCATTTACACCCTGGGCGATGTGTCAGGGGCACACTTCAACCCCGCCGTCACGATCGGCTTTTGGGTGTCCAAAAAACTCCCCGCCAGACAGCTCGCACCCTACATCATTTGCCAATGCCTTGGAGCTGTCCTGGCCAGCGCCATTCTTCGAGGCCTGTTCGGTCTGCATAAGGACATGGGTGCCACCCTGCCCATCGAAGTAGCAGGCACCCCACTGATTGCTCAATGTTTCATCCTTGAAATCATTCTAACCTTCATATTGATGTTCGTGATTTTAAATGTCTCAACCGGCGCGAAGGAAAAAGGAATTATGGCGGGCATCGCTGTCGGCGGTATTATTGCGATGGAAGCCACCTTCGCCGGCCCCATCTCCGGGGCGTCAATGAATCCAGCCCGGTCACTTGGACCGGCGCTGGCCAGCTTGAACTTTACTTCGCTTTGGGTCTACCTTGCCGCACCGCCACTGGGGGCGATACTCGCTGTTCCGGCCTGTTGTTTGGTCAGAAACAACGACTGTTGCCAAGCCGCTTAAGGGCATCTCCCCGCTAAATATGTCATCGAAACCTAAAAATGGCGTCTCGGTTGTCTGGAACGAGAATCGGCTTTAGCCGATCGGAGGAAGCCCGACGGTTCATCGGGGAATAATCTTCGCCGTCAGCCGTGCCGGTGGGTCGCCGGTTGCTAACCAACATACTCGGTCAGCATGAATTGATTTCCCTCGGTATCAGCTGCTGCGGCCAATTTGATCGGCTCGCCGGGACGCGATTCGGGATCCTTGATAATCGTACCGCCTCCTCGCGCGACGCGCTGGCAGACCGCGGCTACGTCACTCACCTGAAAGCTAAGTCCCGTTTCAGTTCGTTCGGCGGATCCGCCGGCGTGTAACGCCACGATGGCGTCGCCGAACTTCAATTCGGTCCAATGTGATGACTCGCGGGCGACCGTCAAGTCGATCACATCGCGGTAAAACCGGGTCGCACGCTGCATGTCCTTGACCATGAGCACGAATTTGACTTGTTGGAGCATTTGCGACACTACTGCCTTTCATGATCCGCTACTCAGAGCGATGTCGCCGTGCAACCGCTCGAACGCGACCCGAAACCACGGCGAATAGTCGCCCGGCCTGGCTCGCAAGCCCCGCCGGATTGCGTCGATGTCCGCCCACTTCCAGTCATCGACTTCCTCGGCATTCGCCGCCGGGTCGCCGTCGTGCGTGCCGACGAATACGTGATCCAATTCGTGCTCAGTCAGGCCGCTGTTTGGATCGCTCGCCCGGTAAATGAACGTAAACACCTCGCGCAGTTCGGTGTCGAAGCCGAGTTCGAACCGCAGTCGCTGGTGTACGGCTTCGTCCGGTGATTCACCCCGACGGGGGTGGCTACAGCAGGCGTTCGTCCACAATCCGCCGAAATGATATTTGTCACGGCCCCGCAGTTGCAGCAACATCTGGCCCGCTGAATTGTAAATGAAAACCGAAAACGCCCGGTGCAGTCGTCCGCCATTTTCGTGTGCGGACAACTTTTCTTCGTAGCCAACGACGTTGTCATTTTCATCGACGAGGATAATCTCTTCCACGGCCGGCCTCAAAAATAATGGAACGTTTTTCCTCTCTGTTCGTCTCAATAACATACTGGCTAATGTTTGGGAAAAAGTAAACGACGTGAGGGCACGCCATGAGACAGTTTTTTTGGGTTTTTGCATTGATCGCGACGGTTCCGGTCTCCGCACACGCGCGGATTAAATTAGCCACGCTGCCGGTCCGCGAACGGGTCGAACTGCAATTGGACAACGGCCACTACACACTGATCGAGGAAGAGCGGATTGTGCCGCTGCTGCAGTCCTCCGCCAAGACCGGCAACAACATGATCGACTTCAGTTGGTCAAACACGTCGATCGATAAGGATTCGATCCAATTTCGCCCGATCGCTTTTCGCGCCGGCAAAGATTGGCAGCCGATTGGAAAGGAAGGCGGCCAAGTCGAAATCAACGTCATCAACGTCGCCTATCCACCCGGCGAGAACGCGCTGGTTTGGGAGGTTTACGCCGCCAAGGCCGGCGTGGTGAAAGTACGCGTCAGCTATCTGATTTACAACTTGACCCGCTCGTTCAACTACCGGGCGTTGGCGAACAAAGATGAAACGCTGCTGACGCTGCGGTCGTATATCAAGCTGCGAAATTACTCCGGCGAGGAATTCGGCGAGGCCGGCGTGTGGGCCGGCTTTGGACCCAAGTTTCTCAAGCAGGTCGGCCAGCAGGAAGAAATCCAAATGCTGGTCAAGCGGTTTCCGGAAGTGCCGATCGTCAAGACGTTCGCCTTCGATTGGTACACGCACGGACAACTCAACTCCGACAAACCGTTTGCCTCGCCGATCTTGATGCACTACGAGCTGACGAACGACGAAAAGAACAAGCTTGGCGCATTTCCGTTGCAGCCGGGCAAAGTTCGAATCTTCATCGACGACGGACGCGGCGGGCAAGCGTTTCTCGGCGAGGACGTGACGGGACTCACGCCGCTGGACGACAAAATGCGTTTGTATCTGGGCCAGTCGCGGGACATCGTATGCAGCCGCACCATCGAAAAAAACAAGCGACACGTCGTCCGCGGCAATTTGCACCATCAGGACTTGACGATCAAATACGAACTCGAAAACTTCCGCAACAAGCCCGCGACGCTCGATATCATCGAGCAACTCAACCGCGTCGCCACACAGTACGCGGGCAACCCGCACGGCGACGTCGAATGGGAATTGGGCGATACGACTTCAGAAGAGATTCGCTTTTCGTACGACAAGGGCAACGCCACGCCGGCGCTGCACGTCGATCTTCCGGCCCGGCCGAAAGACGAGAATGCGGAAGTCGAAAAGAAGGTCGTTCGGTTCCATTTCACGCTAAAGAATATCTGGTAAACAGAGAGGAGCCGCAACGATGAAAATGTATCTATTGTTTACCGGTCTTTTCATGTTGGCCGCCACCGCCCAGGGCAAGAATATCGATTTGGTGACGCTGCCCAATCGCAATACGGTACAGCTGACGATTTACAACACGGAAGACATCACGCTTGCCAAAGAAACGCGGTCGATCACGCTGAAGAAGGGCGAGAACCGCCTGCAGTTTTCCTGGGCAGGCACGCTAATTGATCCGACCAGTGTCGAATTTCGGCCACTTGAGCACGCCGACAAAATCGAACTGGCCGACACCGTTTTTCTCGGCCAGAAGCCGCAACATCTGATTTGGAATATCGAATCGGAATTCGAAGGCCAAGCGCTGGTCGAGGTCAGCTACTTTACGAGCGGGTTGACGTGGCAGATGGATTACGTCTCGGTTTGCGATCCAGAAGAGACACAGATGAATTTCAGCGGTCACGTCCGCGTTTTCAACAACTCTGGAGAGCAGTACGAGAACGCGGAAATCCGCCTGATCGTCGGCAAAATCAACCTGGTCGAAAAAATCGCCGACCTGGCGCGGCGGAGCGGACAGCAGCCACCAGCTCCGGCCGACCCCGGTTACAACCAGCTGAAATCACGCGCCGCGCGCGAGTCGATCGATCGTGCCGGGGAACTCGCAGATGACGACAACGGTCCAGCGAGCAACGCCAAGCAAGTTGTAAAAGAGGGTCTCAGCGAATACTTCATGTTCAGCGTCGAGGGGACCGAGACGATTCTCAACGGCTGGTCAAAACGCATGCCGGCCATCGACGCGGAGGGTGTCGCTTTCGACATTGTCTATCGCATGCGGGCTTATCAGCATGGTCCACGCCCGGTGCGATTCTTCATCTGGAACAACGACGCGGAACACAAGTTGGGCGAAAGCCCATTGCCCAACGGCATCGTGCGTATCTTTCGCGAAAACGGCCAAGACGGTCTCAGCTACCTGGGACAGCAGATCCTGCAATACGTGCCGGTCAAAGCCGATATCGACGTAAATCTCGGCCCGGACGATCTGGTAGTCTACGTCCAGCGGAAGACATCAACCGAACGGTTCAATTTTCAGTTTAACCGCAACGGCGTCCCACAACACGTCACCGGTTGGGACGAGCGCCAAGGGTGGACGCATACGATCCGCAATTACCGGCCGACACCGATTAGATTCGAGTTGCGACTGCTGTTCAGCGGCGACGTCGAGGTAACGCCGACGACCGAAACTGCATCGTTTGACTATCGCACGATTGAAACCAAGTTCGACGTCCCGTCGCTCGGCAATACCGAATACAAATTCAGTTCGACAATCCATCACAGCACAAACGCAAAACAGAACCGCGTCCAATTGAAACCAGCACTGTAGAAACCTGATGATTCGCACATCCACCTTGATGACGGTATGGCTTGTCTGTTCGGCAATTGCCGGAGCTAAGAACGTCGATCTAGTCACGCTGCCCCGGCGGGACACCGTGCAATTGACGATTTACAACAGCGCGGACATCACGCTGGCCAGGGAAACCCGCGCGGTCACGTTAAAGAAAGGCAGGAACCAGATTCAGTTTTCCTGGGCGGGCACGCTGATCGATCCGACCAGCGTCGAATTTCGGCCGCTAGAGCACACCGACGAAATCGAACTGGCCGACACCGTCTTCCCGGGCCAGAAGCCGCAGCATTTGATCTGGAATATCGAGTCCGAGTTCGAAGGCCAAACGCTGGTCGAGGTCAGCTACTTCACCAGCGGGCTGACTTGGCAGATGGACTACGTGGCGACTTGCGACCCCGATGAAATAACGATGAAGTTCCGCGGCCACGTTCGGGTCTTCAACAACTCGGGCGAGCAGTACGATAACGCCGAGATTCGTCTGATCGTCGGCAAGATCAACCTGGTCGAAAAAATCGCCGACCTCGCCAGGCAAGCAGGAAAGCCGGTTCCCGAGGCAGGCAGCAAAGATCTCCGTGAAATGCGGCGGAAAGTGGCAAACCGTTCATTTTCCAAGGCCAAAGAGGCTGCAAAGGGGGAGGACAAGCAAGCCAAGAAAGTCGTTAAAGAAGGCGTCAGCGAGTACTTCATGTTCAGCATCGAGGGAACCGAGACGATTCCCAACGGCTGGTCCAAGCGGATGCCGGCGGTCAACGCCGACGACGTGGCATTCGATGTCGTCTATCGACTGCGTGCCCATCAATACGGTCCGCGGCCCGTGCGGTTTTTCACCTGCCAGAACGATGCCGAGCACAAACTCGGCGAAAGCCCGCTGCCGAACGGCGTCATCCGCATCTTCCGCGAAAATGGCAACGACGGACTCAGTTACCTGGGCCAGCAGTCGCTGAGCTACGTGCCGGTCCAGGCCGACATCGAAGTGAACTTGGGGCCGGACGATTTGGTTGTTTACGAGCAACGCAAAACTCACACGACACGCAACAATTTTCAATTCGGCGCCCACAACCACGTCAGCGGCTGGGACGAAAATCAACGCTGGGCCGGCACCGTCCGCAACTATCACACCAAGCCGATCACGTTCGAATTGCGTCTGTTGCTTAAAGGCGATGTCGAATTGACGGCGGCGCGGACGACTTCGTTCGACTATCAAACGATCGAAACAGAATTGCAAGTCGGGCAGCGCGGCACAACCGACTATCCGTTTGTCGCCAGTATTCATCTCGGCGCGAACGCCAAGCAGAATCGCGTCAGGCTGAGAGCGCCTTAGTGCTTGATTTGGAACCGCTGATCGGCGTTAATGTCAGCATTCAAATAGCGGTTCACTCTCTTGAAAGGCGACCGGCATGAGATTCCTTGCATCTATGGCTGCGTGGTCGGTCTTGTTCACAGCGGCCGATGCCGCGGATAAGCCGAATTTTATTCTCATCAACTGTGATGACCTGGGATACGCCGACATCGGCTGTTTTGGCTCGACTAAACACCGCACGCCGCGGATTGACGAATTGGCAAAACAGGGCATGAGGTTCACGAGTTTCTACGTGACCAGCGGAGTTTGCACGCCCTCGCGATCGTCATTGATGACCGGCTGCTACCCGCGGCGCGTGAATTTGCACGAGGATCACCGCGGTGGCTGGGTGTTGTTTCCGCGCGGCAACAGGGGCCTTAACCCGGATGAAATCACGATGGCCGAAGTGCTCAAAGGTGCGGGCTACGCGACCGCAATCGTTGGCAAGTGGCATCTTGGCGATCAGCCGCCGTTTCTGCCCACCAAACAGGGCTTCGACAGCTACTTTGGCATCCCTTATTCGAACGACATGGGCTGGACCGACCGCCGCAATCGCCGCTACCCTCCGTTGCCGTTGTTGCGCGATGAAGAGGTCCTTGAAAAGGAACCGGATCAGCGGTTACTTACCAAGCGGTATACCGAGGAAGCCGTGAAGTTCATTACGAGCAACAAAGACAAGCCGTTTTTCTTGTACTTGCCGCATACCATGCCGCATTGGCCGCAGTACGCCAGTGAGCGGTTCGCCGGCAAGTCCAAGAACGGCAAGTGGGGCGACGCGGTAGAAGAAATCGACTGGTCCACCGGCGTCATCCTGGACACGCTGAAGGAAAACGGGCTCGACGACAAGACCATGGTCGTCTTCATGTCCGACAACGGCGGTGCAACTCACCACGGCGCGTCGAACGCTCCGCTGAAGGGCGGCAAGGGATCGACTTTCGAGGGCGGCCAACGCGTCTGTTGTGTGATGCGCTGGGCAGGAAAGATTCCCGCCGCCACTGCGTGCAATGAACTAACTTGCTCGATGGATCTAATGCCGACGTTCGCGAGGCTTGCCGGTACCACACCGCCCAACGATCGCATAATCGACGGCAAAGACATTTGGCCTCTCGCCTCGGCCAAAGCGGGGGCGAAGTCGCCACACAACGCTTTTTATTATTACTTTGTGAAGGATCTAGAGTGTGTCCGCAGCGGCAACTGGAAGTTGCGGGTCGCGCCGCCGCGCCGAAAAAACGCCGCTGGCTTCAAGCCGCAGTTGTTTGATTTGGCTACCGACATTGGCGAGACAAAAAACGTTGCCCAACGGCACCCAGATATCGTAAGGCGGCTGATGGAATTGGCCGAGAAAGCCCGCGCCGATCTGGGAGACGGCAACGCCCAGGGCAATAACCAACGCCCCGCCGGCCGCGTGGAAAAACCGCGGGGACTAACCGACGAGACCTAAGCCGACAGATTTCCGCCAGCAAGAAGCCCTGAGCATGTTGGCGTAAACCAGTCGCCCGCGGTTGTGACCCGCTGGCTACAGCATGCGGGGCAACCCACGCCGTCTACCGGATTGCCCGCCGCGGACCGGATTTCGCTCCGGGAGGGCCGCCATTCTAGGCTCGTTTTCGTAACACGAACAATTTTTGCGTCCCGTAATCGCCCGTGGCGGGCAGCGACGCAAACCAGCGATTCCAGTGCATACCGGGATCTGCGACTTTCGCTTCTTGTCCAAGCAGCCGCGCCAGTAGTGGTTTAATTACCCGCGTGCCGACGAAGTAGGTACTGGCAAAGTTGACCATTTCAACCAGTTCGAGCCGGTCGGCCAATGCTTCACAAACTCGTTCCTCGTCGAGGTAGGTATTGAAGGCCGGCTCGGGAATTGGCGGCAAATCCCATTCCCCGCGAAATTCGTTAAGCTTCGCGAGTCCCTGTACCGTCGCTTCGGACATCATCAGCAAACCGCCCGGACGAACAACCCGCGCCGCTTCGCGGATGCCTCGAATTTGGTCTTCCCACTTGCCGAGATTAATCACGACGCGAACCGTGATCGCTTTGTCGTAGGTGTCGTTGGGATGATCAAGCGACATGATATTTCCAACCGAGAAACCGACCCGCTGCCTGACCGCATCGGGTAGTTCGGCGTGAGTGTGCTTGGCCTGTTCGATCATCTCGGGGATGTAGTCGACCCCGTGAATTTTCACGTTCTTCCGCTCAGCGAATTGTTTTGTCGAAAACCCGTTCGCGCAACCGATGTCGAGCACTCTGTCGCCATCTTCAAGGTACTCGGCCAGCCGACGTATTTCCATTTCAATCACCGGCCGCTCTGACCACGACGCCGCGTGGCTGTCGCCGTGCTCGCTCGCCTGACCGGTCCAGAACGCTTTGATTTCATCGAGATCAAACTTATTTGCGGTTTGTGTCGCTGTGGCCATTGTTGATTCCGAAAGGTAATTAATCAGATATGAATTTAGAGCCCCACTCCCTCATCTATTCATGCCGCGTATCGCACGGCCTTGGCAGACTCTAAATATCGCGTGACTTCCTCAACAACGCGGTGTTGGTCTTCCGTTTTGATTTCGTGATAAAACGGCAGGCGGAGTAGATGCTGGCCGATCTCTTCCGTGACTGGCAAATCGCCCGCCTGATATCCGTAGCTCTGCCCCATGGGTGAAAGATGCAACGGCACGTAGTGAAACACCGAGTGAATCGCCCGCTGCTTCAGGCGTTCCAACAGCGCGTCGCGCGTCGAACCGCTGGGCAACAGGACATAGTACATATGATGATTTGATTTGCACCGTTCGGGAACGATGGGCCGGCGCAACAAACCGGCGGTTTCGAGAGGCTCAAAACGCTCGTGATAGAATTCGAAAATTTCGCGGCGACGAGCGGCAATTTTTTCCATCAGTTCTAATTGACCAAACAAAAACGCGCAAGCGATTTCGCTGGGTACGTACGAACTTCCCAGGTCAACCCACGTGTACTTATCCACTTCGCCGCGGAAAAACTGCCGACGATTCGTACCCTTATCGCGTAGAATTTCAGCACGTTCAATGAACCGCTCGTTATTGATCGCCAGCGCACCCCCTTCGCCACAGATGTAGTTTTTCGTTTCATGGAAACTGTACGTACCGAGGTGTCCGATCGAGCCGAGCGCGCGGCCGGTGTATTCCGCATGAACCCCCTGCGCGGCGTCTTCGACGACGAGCAAATTATGGCGATCGGCAATTTCCATGATCGTGTCCATTTCGCAGGCGACGCCCGCATAATGAACCGGGAAAATGGCCTTGGTGGCGGGCGAAATCGCCTCTTCGATTAACCGCTCATCAACGTTGAGCGTATCGCGCCGAATATCGACAAATACAGGCTTGGCGCCAACGCGACAAATCGCGCTGGCAGTGGAAACGAATGTGTACGATGGAAGAATGACCTCGTCGCCCGGCCCCAAACCGCAGAGCATCGCCGCCATTTCCAAGGCCGCGGTACAAGAGGGCGTGAGCAGTACCTTACGAATGTCAAACCGGCGTTCTAGTAACTCAGCACACTGCTGGGTGAAATATCCATCACCGCCGATATTGCCCAGCGCAACCGCCCGCGCAATATAGTGCAGCTCGTTGCCGGCAATGAACGGCTTGTTAAAAGGAATCCTTTCCACGCGGGCACTTCCATGCGCGATTTTGGAGTCGGCGCGGCTTGCTCGACGCCCAGCAGGAAGCAGGGTAGCATAGACTGCGTGGCACAACCAAGGTCACTCAGAGCACAACTTAGTCGTGCTAGCGTCGAGGTCGCATTATGTGCAACGACGAATCCCAAACCTCGCCCGGAGACGTACCGGAGGGCTCGGTCGAGCCGCGGATCCAAACGCCAACAGGGAAACACATTTTCCGACTGGCCGTAATCTTTGAGGGAGGACTCGGTGCCGCCGCGCTCGGGCTTGGCTGGCTGTGTGATTTTGAATTTCTGCATCTTGAAACGCTCTGGAGCGGGGAGGCGGTCGTCCGCGGACTGCTGGCCACGATTCCGCCGGTGATCGGATTGCTCGTCATCGACCGGTTTCCGTTTGGACCAATGGCAGAACTCAACCGCGTCGTGGACGAACTAATCGTGCCGCTGTTTCGCGATTTAAACGTGCTGCAGTTGCTCATTATCGCGGTGCTGGCGGGAATCGGCGAAGAGTTGTTTTTCCGCGGCCTACTGCAGGGCGGCCTCGAGCATTTCCTGAGGGGACGAATGGACGCCATTGCCGCGGCAGCATGCGCGCTGTTGCTGGTCAGCGCGATGTTCGGCGCGGCACACGCGATCACGCGAATGTACGCGCTGCTCTGCTTCTTGATGGGGCTTTACTTGGGCGGGGTCTGGATGATCGACTCGCCACGTAATCTCTTAGTACCGATCGTCGTTCACGGGTTGTATGATTTTGTCGCGCTGATCTACCTCGTCCGCCTCCGCGGGTCGCGATCGTGAACTGACGTTTTTGTTGACGGACGCGGCTAGTGCAAATCGAATCGCTCCGCCGCCATTTCTGCAATCGTTTCGCCAATGCTGATCGACGCGGTTGCCGCCGGCGACGGGGCGTTCAGGACGTGGACCATCCGTTCGGCGCGTTGGATGTGGAAGTCATCCACCAATCGTCCGTCTGGCGTGACCGCTTGAGCCCGCACGCCCGCGCCGGTGCGGACAACATCGGCACTTTGTAATTCGGGCACAAGCCGCTGTAGTTCGCGGACAAAAGCACGCTTGTTGTACGAACGGTAAAGATCGCCGATCGCCGTCTGCCAATAGCGAATTGCGAGCCGCCAAAACCCTCGATACGTTAAAGTCTCGACCGCGTCGCGCAGCGTGAATTTGAATTTTCGATACCCGTGGCGGCCCAATGCCAACACGGCATTCGGGCCGGCTTCGACGCCACCGGTTGCCATGCGGGTGAAGTGGACACCCAAAAATGGAAATCGCGGATCCGGCACCGGATATATTAGATTTCGCACGAGTCCCCAGCGCGATTCGACCAACTCGAAATACTCGCCTCGAAAGGGAATGATCTTCAGCGAAGGCCTCAAACCGCAGAGCCTCGCAACGCGATCCGAATGCAGTCCGCCACAATTAACCAGTGACCGGCTGCGGAAGTCGCCGCCCGTCGTTTCCAGCACCAATTCCGTGGACGATTGGCGGACTCCCAACAACTGACAATCCTTGCGAATTACCGCGCCTGCGTCGGCAGCAATTTCGCCAAACTTGCGTGCCGCGCCGACGAAATCAACGATTCCCGTTTGGGGTACGTGAAGACCGGCTAATCCGGCGACGTGAGGTTCGAACTCCCTGATCTCGTTCGCATCCAAACGGCGGAGGCCCAACAAGCCATTTTGAATCCCACGGGAATGTAGAGACTCGAGTCGTTCAACTTGGCTTGCCGTCGTCGCGACGACGATTTTTCCGCACCGCTCACAGGAAATTCCGTGCTCCTCGCAAAACCGGTACATCAACTCCCGCCCCAGCCCGCAATTTAGCGCCTTGCGCGAGCCAGGTTTGTAGTACAAACCGGAATGAATCACACCGCTGTTATGTCCCGTTTGATGTGTGGCCAGTTCGCGTTCGGCTTCCACCACCAGCACTCGCCCGCGGTGCCGACGAGTAACCGCCATGGCCGTCGCCAGGCCGACAATACCCCCGCCAATGATTCCAATATCGAAGGTGGTTTCGCTGCTCATGCGACCATCAGGGGCTGCTGCCGAAGAAAAAAAGACGGCCCGATTCTAGCGAATCGAGCCGTCATAAATGTTCAGCAAAAATTTTATGCGATCGCGAGCCTCGAAACTATCCGGTCTTAACCGGCACAGCCGCAACCGGGATCAGCGTCGTCGCAGCCTCCACAGGCAACCGGGCAGCAGACTTTGACCGGAACTTGCTTGCAGATGACCTTCGGCACACAGCGGGTCACCGTATACGGAACCTTTTCACACACCGTGCGACAGACTCTAACGGTCTTTGTGTAATGAACCGGCTTACAGACCGTGTAGGGAACCTTCCTCACACAATCCTGCTTGACCATGCGGCAAACTCGGTAGGGCACTTTTTTCGTGCACGTCTGCGGCACCATCTTGCAGACGCGGTAAGTGCAAGTCTTGACCCGCTTTTCGGGAACCATCGTGCAAACTCGGTAGGTGCAGGTCTTCTGCACCGGCACCATCTTGCAGACGCGGTAGGTGCACGTCTTGACCCGCTTTTCGGGAACCATGCGGCAGACCGTGTAGGTGCAGGTCTTGACCCGCTTTTCGGGAACCATGCGGCAGACCGTGTAGGTAACCGGCTTGGTAACCGTTTCGCGTACGTACTTCACGCAGTTGATCGTCTTTTCACGAATTTCGGGAACCCAAACTTTTTTACAGCACTTAATGGGCGAGCATTGAATCTTGACTTTTTTGCAAGCGCCTGGTTTATAAACGCAGCGGCAGCAGCACGGATCCCAAACCCAGCAGCCCGGTTCCTGGATGGTCTTGCAAATGACCGGGCCGGGCCGTTCGTAGGTCTCTGTTTCCCAGCGGCCGCAACAGACTTTAATTGTCCTGGTGTAATGAACCGGCTTGCAGACCGTGTAGCAGCAGTTCTTGGTCCGCTTCTCATAAACGGGCTTGCAGACCGTGTAGCAAATATCTTTGGTTCGCTTTTCGTAAACGGGCTTACAGACCGTGTAGCAGACTTGCTTGCTGCGAGTCTCCCAAACGGGCTTGCAAACCGTGTAGGTCCGCGTGCAGTTTTTGTACACCGGCTTGCAGACCGTGTAGCAGACTTGCTTGCTGCGAGTTTCCCAAACCGGCTTGCAGACCGTGTAAGTCCGCGTGCAGTTTTTGTACACCGGCTTGCAGACCGTGTAACAAACTTGACGCTGCCGCGTTTCATAAACCGGCTTGCAGACCGTGTAGGTGCAAGTGCGGTATTTTGTTTCGTAAACCGGCTTGCACACGGTGTAGTGACAGTCGCGGTAATGCGTCTCCCGCTCGTAACGAACGCAATCGACAGTTTTTGTGTCCCAGACGGGTTTGTGAACAGTCTTGTAGCAGGTGTATTGTTGCTTCTCATAAACAACCTGCTTGCAGGTTTTCATGACGGTGTGGCATTTTTGCTTTGCGCAACAGTAGTCGGCGGCACAACTCCGTTTACAGTGCCGAAAGCGTGCAGCTCCACAATACGACGCATCCGCAGTCTGCGCGAGCAGAGCGACGGCAACAACGGCTAAGCCAAGTAGGTTCTTCATGTTTTGCTCCTCATCGGTGGAGATGGCGCGGCTGGTGTTGTTCCGGGGGAATCTGTTTGCTAATCGCGCCGTTTTCACCATCCCACTTCAGACGTTTAATTATTCGCGACTACCTGAAATACCTATCTATCAGATAATTTCCACCTTCGGTGTTGAATATCGTCAACATGGAGACAATAGCTTGAGAATGATGGATGAGATAAATACCACGTCTGTAAAATTGATTAATGAAAAACATGTTTTGGAAAGTTACAACGATTTGCGCGGCTGTGACGATTGCGATAAATGAGCGACCGTGGCTAGCGGTCGCAGTCAGAATTTGTGAGTTCGATCGCAGTGTCGTCGCATCTGCCGCGTGTCAGGCATCAAAAACGGTTGCACTTATCGAACTCGAAACTCAGTTGGGGGAAAACAAGCTCTCAGAGTAACCCCGGGCAGAGGATGCCGCTGCAAACGTTTCAACTGCCAAGTCCTCGTGTGTTCATCGACACTAAAGTACCCGAGCGGAGAACTCGTGTGTTCATCGACACTAAAGTGCCCAAGCGGAGAGATGGAACAGCGCGCGAATCAAGTGAAGGGACAAACAACGTTTGACTCCTCG
>JAYGDO010000263.1:0-5518 GCA_046582885.1 Pirellulales bacterium
ACGCGGCGCAGAACGCAGGCACGAAGGCGATCGGGAACGCGAAGCGGACCGCGAGCGAGAAGACAAGCGTGACCCAAGACACATCTACGAACAAGCGGCGCGCGCAATTCGCGCCGCCATCGAGGCCGGAAAAATCACTCCGGAGCAGGGCGAACAAAGATTGCGCGGCCTCCGCGAACATCTGGCCGAGCGAGAACGCGACGCAGAACGCAGGCACGAAGGCAATCGCGAACGCGAAGCGAACCGCCAGCGCGAACGCGAAGACAATCGGGAACACGGCTCGCACGACGATCATGCCCGCGGCGATCATCCGCGGGGCGAACACGAGCACGGCATCGATCCCGAGATTCGCCGTAAAATTGAGCACCTGACCGAAACTAGGCATCAGCTGGAACGTAAAGCCGAGGCAGTCAGCGAAAAGCTCAAGGCCGTCTCCAAAGACGATCGCGGACTGGCGAAACACCTCGAGGAGGCTCTTCGCGAAATAAAAGAGCGTCACCACGCGATCACACGTGAAATCGAGGAGCTCCTGCAGCATCACAGAGAGCATGGCGACCGCCGATCGGATCACGAACGCGATCGCCCGCACGAAGGCGGCGATGACTTACAGCGGCGGGTGCGTCATCTGCAACTGGCAGCTGAAAACCTTAAGGCCGCCGGCTTGCACGACGAAGCGAATCGCTTTTGGCAGGATGCCGAAAATATTATTCGCGAGCTTCGCAACCGGACGCAAGAGCAACGGGAGAACTCGCGCACGGATCACCCGGAACACCCCCGCGGCGACGGCGGGCAAGCTGAAGTGCAACAACTCCGCGGCTAAGTTGAGCAACTGCGGCGCGAACTGCACGAAATCAAGAACTTCCTCCGCGAAATCACCGCTGAGGACGGCGAAGACAGAGAGTAGCCGCGACTCGCCCGGCAATCATGAACAAGGCCCGCGAAGAAATTCGCGGGCCTTGTTTGTCGCATATCCAGACACGACCTGACCGATCGCTGCTTTTAAGATCGAGTCGCCAAGACGGGGCAACTCTCGGGCCGCTATCTTGATTCGGTCTCCCTCAGGCTTAGAGTTTGTTGGCCGCTTTTGACTCTAAACCCCGAAAGCCGATAACGCGCAGTGAAGCACCCCAAACAAGGATCTACTCGCGCCAGCAGTGTTGTCAGAACGGCCTAGCGATCCACGGCCTGTTTAATCCCGATCAGCGGATCGCCATCGCGGGCCATTTCCCGTATTTCTTCGGTGATCTTCATCGAACAATATTTGGGGCCGCACATACTGCAGAAGTGCGCGGTCTTGAAGACATCCTGAGGCAGCGTCTCGTCGTGCATGCGGCGGGCTGTTTCCGGGTCGAGCGACAGTCGGAACTGCTCGTTCCAATCGAACTCGAATCGAGCGCGACTGAGTGCGTCGTCCCGCTGTTGCACGCCGGGCCGCCGGCGGGCGAGGTCGGCGGCATGCGCCGCGATCTTGTAGGCGATCACACCGTCGCGTACATCTTTTTTTTCCGGCAGGCCGAGATGCTCCTTCGGAGTCACATAACACAGCATCGCCGCACCGCTCCAGCCCGCCAGCGCCGCGCCGATCGCACTGGTGATGTGGTCGTAGCCCGGAGCAATGTCGGTCACGAGCGGGCCAAGCACATAGAAGGGGGCACCCTGGCAAATGTCGATCTGTTTTTTGACGTTCATGTCGATTTCGTGCATGGGAATGTGCCCCGGTCCTTCGACCATCACCTGGGTACCCTTTTCCCAGCCCCGCTGCACCAGTTCGCCGATCGTTTCCAACTCGGCAAATTGGGCGCCGTCACTGGCATCCGCAATCGAACCGGGCCGCAGCCCGTCGCCGAGACTCCAGGTCACGTCATACTGGCGCATGATGTCGCAAAGATCGGCGAAATGCGTATAAAGCGGATTCTGTTTTCGGTGCGCCATCATCCATTTGGCCAGCAGCGATCCGCCACGACTGACGATGCCCGTCACGCGATCCATCGTCAGGTGTAGATGCTCGAGCAGCACGGCGCAGTGGACGGTCATGTAATCGACGCCCTGCCTCGCCTGATGTTCGACCATGTCGAGAAAATGCTGCGGCTTCATTTCCTCGATCTCCCCGCCCAATTCTTCGAGCATCTGGTAAATCGGCACGGTGCCAATCGGCACGGTTGACTCGGCAATGATCGCCTCTCGGATTTCGTCGATATTCTTCCCCGTGGACAAATCCATCACGGTATCGGCACCGTACTCGACGGCTTCGGCCAGTTTTTCTGTCTCGCCCTCAAGATCGCTGGTAACCGCGGAATTGCCGATATTGGCGTTGATTTTGCAGGTGGCGGCAATGCCGATGCACATCGGTTCCAGCCGGGCCTTTAAATGCTCGACGTTGGCCGGTATCACCATCCGACCGGCAGCGACTTCGTCGCGAATCAGTTCCGGTGAGAGGCCCTCACGTTGCGCACACAACTGCATCTCATCCGTAATTTCGCCGGCGCGAGCCCGCTCCAACTGCGTGATAGGCTGAGACATTTCGGTCTATTCCTCCTTGTGCAACCAAAATTTTACCGAACCGGTCAATTGGGAGCGGTCATCCTAACGCTGGGGCGTGGAAAGTCAATCCGCGCACCGGAACGGAGGGAATGCCAATTTCGAAAACAACCCTCGGCAGATTACAGCACGAGTTCTTTGATAGGCTGGCCCTTTTCGACCAGCCCAGCCAAATCCTGAGGCGCGGTCTTGTTGAGCCGGAGTTGCCCCACGTCGAACAGCGTGTGCATGATCGTGGCGACCATGTTGGGCAAACGGACCGGATCGGTCGCCGGATAATCGGCCGTTTTTAGCGATTTACCGATCACCTGCCCCATCGGCAATCCGCCCCCGGCAAACGCCAGCGAGCACAGACCGGGCCAATGATCACGACCGCCGGCCTTTTCCATCTTCGGCGTCCGGCCGAATTCGCCGGTGATGACCAGCAGAATCTTATCGCTCAACCCCCGTTGCTGGACGTCATCCAAAAAAGCCGAAACCGCACGGTCCAGCGGTGTACCCAGCAAGTGCATGCCCTCGAAAACGCCTGGGTGTTTGCCATTGCCGTGATTATCCCAACCGGCGCTGCCGACGGTGACAAATCCGCAGCCCGCCTCGCACAAACGCCTCGCCAGCAATAACCTGTGCCCCAGAGTTGACGGCCGCTTCTTCAAATAGCCCACACGATGCGAACTGGTGTCGTACCGCTGAACCAAACGCGGATCTTCATTCCGCAAATCCATTGCGTCGCGCAGGGCGCGGCCGGCGACAACTTCTATCGCTTGCTGCTGAAACTGATCCAGCGCGCCAATTTCGCCACTGGCGTCGATTTTCCGGTTGATTCGATCCAATTCACGCAGCAGTGCCCGACGCTCACCGATACGCTGCAGCGGTAGTTTTGCGGCTATTTCTCCGGTGCCGCCTTGGGAGATCGGATCAAACGGCGCCACACTCGCGCCCAGTTTTCCGGAACCGTTGGACGACCGCATCCGCTGCATGTCTTCCCTGTATTGCGGATCGATTTCGTTTTCGATCAAACCGCCGAACATCGGCAGGCCCGCCGAGGTCAGGCTGCGGCCGCGCAGTCGCGTTGCCAACGCGCCGATGCTGGCCTGATAGCCCAGCGGGTCGTCCGCGATAAAGACTTTCCGTATCGCTTTGGCGTGGTCCGCTTCTTGATGTGGCGAGTAGGATCGCACAACCGCCAGACGATTGGCCCTCTGTGCGAGCTGCGGAAAGGTACCTCCAAATGTTATGCCTGGAATCGACGTTGCGACTTCGCCGGTCACGCTGTGACAGGGTGCCGGCGCCGACATATTCGGATCAAAGGTCTCGATCTGGCTCGGCCCGCCGCACAAGAACAAAAACACAACCGACTTGTCGCGAACAAAATCACCGGTTTGGCGGGCGACGGCCTGATTGCGAAACAACCACGGTAAACTCAGTCCGCCCAAACCGAGCGAGCCGATGCGCAGAAATTCGCGGCGCGACCGTCCGTCGCAATCGCTTTGCCCTGTTTTGGAGAAAAACGTCAACATCGCAGCTTAAAGTTTCCAAGCAATTCTCGCCCACAACGGCAGCTGATCAGCGCTAAGTTTAGCAGTCGCTCGACTCCGCTCAACATCTGCTTGTCAAGATGGACATTCTAGACCGCGTAATTTCATGGTGTAATTCCCGGCAAATCCGATTATATTGCTGAATAGGGGGGGACTCGCAATAAATGCGACAGGAGGCCGGTGTGAGGCAGTCGAAAATGACCTTGAATCAATCATGCGGATGGCTTGTTCTCGTCGCGATTCTCGTCGCGCCTACGCGCTCGGTCGAACTGCTGTTTGCCGCTCCGCCGCCGCCTGCGGCTGACCTATCCGGCCTGGAACCCAAACAACTTATCGAACGGCTCGGCGATCGCAGCTTCACCACACGGGAAGCTTCCACCACGCGACTTGCGGAACTGGGCCTGGAGTGCCGCCCGCACTTGACCGCGGGATTGAAAAATGCCGATCCGGAAATTCGCCGCCGCTGCCGACTGATTTTGAGCGATGTGCTCGATGCGGAGCTCGCCGTTAAAATTGCTCGCTTCAAGGCGGACGCGGACGGAAAACACGAACACGATATTCCCGGCTGGTCTCGGTTTCAAGAAGTCGTCGGCAGCGACCCGGCAGCGCGGAAGCTTTTTACGAAAATGCTGCAAGGGGAGTTCGCGCTGCTCGAGGCCACCTCTCGTGACGCCAAGACGATGGCAGCCGTACTGCGGACTCGCATTCGCCAGCTTTATCGCGGACTGACGGCGCGAATTCCGACGCAGCGATTCCCCATTTCTGCCGGTAGCGTCGCCACCGTCCTATTTGCCACTACCGAATTGGGCGATCAACTGCCGACAGACATGGCCACCAGCAATCTGCTCACATCGATTAGCCAGCAAGCGGCTTTTACAAAAGAGCTCCGCGGCGGCGACTTTAAAGAACCCGCGCGCAAATTGTTCGGCCTGTGGTTGCAGCTGCCAACCGGCAGCATGAACGATCTGCAAAAGGTGCGGCTGGCGATTTCATACGAGTTAAAAGCATCCGGGCTGCGTCTATCTGTACGACTCCTGAATGCGAAAGCCCCGCAACCGCGGACGCAGGCGGCGTGTATCGAGGCAGTTGCTCGACTTGGCGGTCGCGACTGTGCGGCGCTGCTTGCACCACTGCTCGAAGACAAAAGCGTTTGCTCCGCCCGCACCATCGGGAATAAACGGTTCGAAATCCAGGTCCGCGATGTGGCCCTGGCCTGGTTGATTTTCCTGGCCGAACAGGATCACGGCAAGTTCGATTTCGACAGCGCAAAAAAGTGGTTTGACTCTTTCAAAAAGACGAAAATGCCGCCGCTGAACTATGCGCATTTTGTCTGGCACAAACCCGAGGATCTGGACCGCGCGCTTGAAAAGTGGGACGCTTGGCAAAAAGAGCATCCGCTTGCCGCAGCCCCCAAGGAACTTGTGGAACTGGCCGAACAGGCCGTC
>JAYGDO010000267.1:0-3959 GCA_046582885.1 Pirellulales bacterium
CAACGTTTCGTGAAGAATACTGGAGCTGCAAAAACCGCGTTTTCGACGAGGGCGCCGACACCTCGAACCCCGAACAGGGCCACGGCGCTTTCGCGAAACTCGTCAAAGTCAATTCCCGATTTCAATAAACCGTCCGATCGGTGTTTCGGCCCATGAACGACGCTCAACAACAGTTTCCTTTACGGTGGCAATTTCTTGAGCGTTGAAACCGCTACCTCTTCCAGATTCCCAGAATGCATTACGTCGGGCCATCGGTTACACTAACGCTTGCATGTTATCCGCCGAGCACTTGCGTGCAGAAAGAACCAAGGCATGAACAGAGTTTTGAATAGTTGTAGCTGTCTTTGCGTCGCCGCCATGCTGTCGGGAATTCCGACTTGCGTCGTGGCGGAGAACACCGTCGTCATTGAGCGGATCGCGGATGACATACGATATTTGGCGTCCGATGAACTGGAAGGCCGCGGTCCCGCCACGAAAGGCCTCGCCCTGGCTGCCGAATACATTCGGGACGAGTTTATCCAGGCCGGGCTGAAAAGCGGTGTCGACGACGGATCGTTCATGCAGCCCTTCGAGCTTGCCATCGACACCAAGTTGATCGAACAAAAGACCTCTCTGGTTTTACACGGACCCGGCGGCCAGAAGATTGTGCTCGAATTGGGCCGCGACTTCCAACCGCTAGCGGTAGGCGGTACGGGCAAAGTGCGGGTAGATGTCGTGTTTGCCGGTTACGGACTTGCCGCGGACAAGCATAAGTACAACGACTACAAGGCGGGGGACGTCCAGGGAAAGGCCGTGTTGATCATTCGCCGCGAGCCACAGCAGGGTGACAGCAAGAGTGTGTTCGACGGCAAGAAAGTGACTTCCCACTCCTACATTCGCACCAAAGTTCAGGCAGCAAAGAAACACAAAGCGGCGGCAATCCTACTGGTCAACGATCCGTTTTCGACAACGCCCAAAAAGAAAGACGAGCTCTCCAAACCGAACGGGTTCGGCGCCCGCGGCATGGGAATTCCTTTAGCGCACCTGTCGCAGGCTACGGCCAATCGATTGCTCAAACAATCGCCGATCGAGACGGCGGATAACGACAAACTCGACAACCTTGAATCGATCGAAACTGCAATTGACGGAAATCTCAAACCGATAACGCAACCGCTTAAAGGCTGGACCGCCGAGCTGGAGTTTACTTTCGACCGCGTACATGCCAAGGTGGCCAACGTCGTCGGCGTGCTGGAAGGCGAAGGCCCCCACGCCGACGAAACGATTGTGCTCGGTGCGCACTACGACCACCTCGGTTACGGCCCGTTCGGATCGCGCAAGCCTGAACCCCGCGAAGTGCACAACGGCGCGGATGACAACGCCTCGGGAACGGCAGCCGTCGTCGAACTCGCGCGGCGATTTGGCGGGCGGGAAAAGCGTCCCGCACGACGACTGGTTTTTATCGCCTTCAGCGCCGAGGAACGCGGTTTGATCGGCAGTGCTCACTACGTCGAAAAGCCTCTGTTCCCGCTCGACAAAACCGTGACGATGTTAAACTTCGACATGATTGGCCGTTTACGAAAGGATGGACTGATACTGGGGGGTGTACGCACAGCAAAACAGTTCGCCAAACTGGTTGAAGCCGTGACGGCTGACGGCAAGTTGAAAGTAAAAACAAGCGGTCCGATGGGCGGCAGCGATCACACAAGTTTTTACCGGAAGAACATACCGGCGATGAACTTTTTCACCGGCATGACTAAAGAGTACCACACACCACAAGACGACTTTGAGACCATCAACGTCGCCGGCGCCGCGCAGACAATTGATTTTGCGGAACGACTCCTACTGGAAATTGTCGCTCTCCCGAAGCGGCCCGTATACGTCAAGTCTGCCAAACCCGCTCGCGGTGGTGGACAGATGGCCTACCTCGGCGTCGTTCCCGACTATGCCGGCACGAACGACGGGTTGCGGATTACGGACGTCAACGCCGAATCGCCGGCGGCTAAGGGCGGCCTGAAGGCCGACGATGTAATTATCAAGATCGGGGAAATTACGGTCGCCGACATCCAGGGACTTGCCGACGGACTGCGAAAATACAAAGCTGGCACAACCGTCGACATCGTCGTTCAACGCGGCAAGGAAAAGAAGTCGCTCAAGGTGACGCTGGGCAAACCGCCCGCGAAGAAATAATCTGGGCAGAACGGGATTCGAACCATTTTACTCCGAGGGAGTTGCCATGAGGAGGCTCGTAGTCACCGCGGTTTTTGTCTTTCCAGTCCTGGCGACCGCCGACGCCGACAACACCAAGGCGGAAACCGAAAAAGAATCCTTTGTTTCGCTGTTCAATGGCAAAGATCTCAACGGCTGGATTCCGCTCAACGTCCGTCCTCAGACCTTTGTCGTCCGCGAAGGTTTGATCGTTTGCAGCGGCAAACCTACCGGAGTGATGCGGACCGAGAAGATGTACGAGAACTTTGTGCTGGAACTCGAGTGGCGGCACATGCGCGCGAAGGGTAACGCCGGCCTGTTCATCTGGAGCGACGGTGTCATTGCGCCGGGCACGCCGTTCACACGCTCGATTGAGGTTCAAATTCTCGATGGGAGAAACACACCGAACTACACCAGTGACGGCGACGTATTCGCCATTCACGGCGCGACGATGAAACCGGACCGGCCCCATCCAGCCGGCTGGCCGCGTTGCCTGCCGAGCGAGCGCCGCTGCAAGCCTTCGCCCGAATGGAATCACTACCGGGTAACCTGTCGCAACGGTGTTTTGCAACTGGCGGTAAACGGCAAGGTCGTCTCAGGTGGTAGCCAATGCAAGCCGCGCAAAGGCTATATTTGCCTCGAATCCGAAGGTTCCGAAGTCCACTTTCGCAACATCCGCCTGAGGGAACTTCCCTCGACCAATCCAAAACCTGATGAAATCGCCAAACCGGCCGCACCAGCCCGATAGCCTTTAAGCAGCCGACTGCGAATCTCCTCCTGCCCCAGGCCGCATTGATGCTCTCGCCCGCATTCGGAGTGAAGAAACTGACCATTCCACGCCGCGATTTCCTCAAGCGCGGCATCGCCGGCGCGGCCATCGGCGGCGCGTGCCATTCCTGGTACGCGGGCTCCGCCCTGGCACTGCCTGCCGAGCACCAGCTAACGATACGGGAAATCGAGCGAATCACCGTCAAGGTCCCCTACCGCGAAATTCCCGCGCGTCATATGGCCCGCGAATTGCCCCATTGGCGATATAGCGAGATATTCAAAGTACATCTTCGATCGGGGCACGTTGGTTACGGCGAAACACTGCTGTACTACACGTGGGATGCGAGCGAGGACGATGACGTCCGCCGCGCACAAGGAAAAAATGCCGCCGCCCTGATGTGGGACGATGAGCTGGGTGCCGGCCTGCAAATGGCTCTGTTTGATGCCGTCGCCAAGACGGCGGACGTGCCGATTCATCGATTGCTCGGCACCCAAATACACGACAAGACGCCGCTTTCTTGGTGGAACATCGACACCTCCCCCGAAGACATGGCCGCCGAGTGCCGGGAAGCACACCGCCAAGGTTACCTGGCCTACAAGACGAAGGGGCGGCCCTGGATCGATCTCTGGGGCCAAGTCGAACAGTCTACAAAAGTCGTACCGGAGTCGTTCAAGATCGACATGGATTTTAACGACACGCTGCTCGACGCCCGCCGCGCTATTCCCATTCTGAAGGAGATCTCGGCGCACCGACACATAGACATTTACGAGACGCCGATATTTCAGACCGATATTCCCGGCAACCAGGCGATACGCAAAGCAACCCGCGTCGCCCTGGCAATGCACTACGGGAAACCGGACGCCATCACCGCTATCAATCGCAAGATCTGTGACGGATTTATCATCGGCGGCGGTGCGAGTCGCGTGATGCGGCAGGCCGCGGTATCGGCAGCGGCCGACATGCCGTTTTGGTTACAATTGGTTGGCACGGGAATCACGGCCGCGTG
>JAYGDO010000275.1:0-9379 GCA_046582885.1 Pirellulales bacterium
ATGATCGACGGCAAACAGGGGTACCGGGACACCCTCGCTCAAAATCGGGAGGATCGCGGCCGAGATCTTCCCGAGGACTTCATTCTTGACGACTTGCTCAAGCGGTGGGATGAAATCCAGAAGCAATACAGGGTCGGCGGCGGTTGATGCTTCCGGGCAAAGTAGCTGGATTCGCAAGAATTAGCTGAGTGTGGGCGCTCCACCCATATAATCGTGCCGCAGAATTTAGTTCTGCGCAACGAGGACCGGCCGAATGACATTGCAGTTTATCGCCGCCAGCGCGCTTTTCAGAAGCTGAAAGGAATCTTCGTCCGGACACGTCCCGATGATCGCGCCGCCGGACCCGGCAAACTTGGCGCTCACGCCGGTCTGCCGCGCGGTATCCACCATCTGCAAGTGATTCGCCGAGATGTCGCAAATCGATTGGCGTTTGTCGAAATTCTGATCAATCAACAAACTCAGGCGGGCCGCGTCGCCGGAGGCTAACGCCGCCCTCGCGGCCTCCGTGAACTCCGCGAAAGATTCCATCGCGGCCACAACAACTTGGTCACCTCGCTGGAAGCGTGCGCGGAGCGGGGCATGTGTGACTTCGGTTGGCTCGCCAACTTCGCTGCTGTAGGCGAGATACAACGGCGGCAAAATCGCCGGATCGAGCGGTTCGTAAACGCCGCACTTCATGCCGTGTTGCTCGGACTCCCGGTTCTGACTGAAGTCCATATAGACCAGACCCTCGTAAACCTGAATGACGCGATCCTGCAGCCCGGCAGTGATGCCCAACTCGGCCACTTCGACGCTCATCGCCAGGGATGGGAGCACCTCCTGTGGGATCCCCACGTCGTAAAAGTCAATCAATGCTCGCAACGTGGCAACGATAATGGCGCTGCTGCCGGCCAATCCTACCTGCCGCGGGATGTTGGTCTGGTAGCGGATCGCGAAATTACGATCATGCAGTCGGATGTTCTGGCTGTCGCAATAATCGACAAATCGCTTGATCGTCGCCTTCACCAGCCGAACGCCTCCGTAATAGCCGTGCAGTTGGACGTCGTGCACCAATTCGCGGACGGACTGAAAGCAGCTTTGATCCTGCTGGCTCGAGACGATCTCGGCCGTTGGCCACTCGTAGAGCACGGCTTCTGCAAAGAAATTCCGAACGACGAGCGAAATTGTCTTGCCGTTGTATCCGTCCGATGGGTTGCCCATCAATCCAGCACGAGCGTAAGTGCGATGGCGAATCAATTGCATGGTGGGTTTCAGATTTTACTGATCCAACAACTTGGCGATATGCTCGCGAAGTCTGCTGCCATGATGTGGGTCGGCCAGCGCGAACTCGACAAACGTGCGAAAGTAGCTGTCGAAATTGCCGATGTCGAAACGGCGCTCGCCCGCATCGAGCCGAATGCCGATGCCTTTGCCGCCCGCCTGCAACACGCTCCGGATCGCGTCGGTTAATTGAATCTCGCCTCCCTTGCCGGGTTCGGTCTCGGCCAGTTTTTCAAAAATCGAGGCGCCGAACACGTAACGTGCCGCGACGGCCAGTGTGCTGGGCGCCTCTTCGACGCTCGGTTTTTCTACCAAGTCCTCTAGTTCAAACACGTCGCCCGCCTCACCGCGAGGTTTGGCAATGCCGTAATGTACGACGTCGCGGCGATCAACAATCTCTTCAAATGCGATGACGACGTCGGCCTTTTCTTGTTCGTACTGATGCACCATCCGCTGAACTATATTCGACTGCGCATGCAGCCCGATAATCGAGTCACCCAGTGCCACGACAAACGGCTGGTCAGCCACAAACGGCTGCGCGCAAAGTACGGCGTGCCCCAGGCCAAGCTGCTCACGCTGACGCGTGTAGGCGTATTCGATCGGTTCGCGCTCGAACTGCAGTGCTTCGAGTTGGTCTTCGCGGCCCGTCTGCCGCAGGTAAGCGATCAATTCACTATTCCAGTCAAAAAAATCTTCAATGGACTGCTTGCCATTGCCGGTAATGAATAGGATTCGATGAATTCCAGATTGGGCCAGCTCTTCGACCACATACTGCACGACCGGCTTGCGGCCAACGGGAAGCATTTCCTTGGGCTGTGATTTGGTCGACGGCAGCAAGCGTGTGCCAATGCCGGCGACCGGAACAACGGCTAAGTCGATGGCCATAGAATCTCATTTCGAAGGGCGGATATCGTTGGCGAAAGATTTGCGATCCATGCGAATCCGCATCGTAACGCGAATCGTAAGCCAAAGACAAGGATGTGATATCTCACGGGTGCGGCGGATTCCCCCGCCGTTGAGACCAGCGTTGGTGCCGACGTGACGGACCGCAATGCGATAGTTGGCTGGTTCGCCTGAATGCAGTAGGTTAGTCGTAATCCGGCTGGCTGTGCCATCTTCTCGTTGCTGAGTCTGATTTGTCCATACGCCGAGGTTGACGCAATTTCTGCCATTGCACTGGTAACTGGCGCCAACGGTTTTCTGGGCCGTTATATCGTCGAGCAACTGCTCGAACGAGGTAGCCGGGTCCGCGCGTTTTGCCGTAACCGCGACGACCATCTAGAGCAGCTCGGCGCGGAGCTGCACCTGGGCGATATTCGCGACCGTGAAGCGGTTTGCGCGGCGTGTGGCGGGATCGATGTTGTCTACCACGCGGCGGGCGTGGCTGGAATTTGGGGGCCGTGGGACCGCTTTCACTCGATCAATACGGCGGGCACGGCCCATGTGATCGATGGCTGTCGGCAGCGGGCCGTACCAAAGCTTGTTTATACGAGCAGCCCCAGCGTGACGTTCGACGGCAGGCCGCAGGAGGGCATTGATGAATCGGCACCGTATCCCAGTCGCTGGCTCTGCCATTATCCGCACACCAAGGCGCTCGCCGAGCAAGCTGTTTTGGCGGCCAATGATGACCAACTGGCGACTTGTAGTTTGCGTCCACATTTGATTTGGGGTCCCCGTGATCGGCATCTCATCCCCCGGCTGTTGCAGCGAGCGCGAGCGGGCCAATTGAAACGCGTCGGCGACGGGACGAATTTGGTTGACATGATCTATGTTGAAAATGCGGCAGCGGCGCACTTGCAAGCGGCCGACGTATTGGGGCCGAGAACGGCGGTGGCGGGCCGCGCTTATTTCATCAGCCAAGGTGAACCGGTCAACTGCTGGGCATGGATCAACCAAATTCTAGATTTTTCGGGGATTCCCGCAGTCCAGCAGGCAATTTCCATGGGGGCCGCCTGGCGCGTCGGCCACGCGCTGGAATGTGTGCATCGGTTATTCGGCATCGAGCGGGAACCACGCATGACGCGGTTTCTCGCCGCTCAGCTAGGCGGTTCGCATTATTTCGATATCGAGCGGGCCCGCAACGACTTCGGCTACTCGCCAAAAGTTTCGACGAACGAGGGCATGGTGCGGCTGGGGAACTGGCTGGCAGACGGCAAAAAGTAATCGGCCTCGACCGCCTGGGCGAGATTCAGGCCTGAAACTGAAACCAGCCAGAGCGAGGCTCCGGCCGATCCCAATCACCGCAAGCAGACCGACCGAAGGTGGTCACTCCTTGCCATTTCCCCCAAATATAGATAGCCTTAGGGGTTCGAACTTACGCTCGTTATCGCTCATGATTTACGCGCCCACCGACAGCCGCCGCATTGCCATTACCGGAGTCGGCCTGACTGCGCCGAATGGCAATAATCTGTCCGAATTTCGAGAGGGCCTGCTTTCGGGTCGTAGCGGAGTTAGCCGCTACAAGATTCGGTATGTGGGCGACACCTTGGCGGGCGTTTGCGACTACGACCAGCTGCGTTATCAAAAACGTAAAGAAGTCCGCCGCGGCACGCGGGCCGGGAGCATCGGCGTTTACTGCGCACACGAGGCCGTAGCCGACTCGGGCATCGACTGGGACAACACCGACAAATCTCGCGTTGGGGTGTACATCGGCGTGACCGAGCACGGCAACGTGGAAACAGAAAACGAAGTTTACGAGTTGAAGCGTTACGACTACGACACCCAGTTTTGGTCGCACCACCACAATCCACGCACAGTGGCCAACAATCCGGCCGGTGAAATTACGTTGAACATGGGCATCACAGGCCCTCACTATTCCATTGGCGCGGCGTGCGCCGCAGGAAACGCGGGGCTGATTCAAGGCGCGCAAATGTTGTGGCTGGGTGACTGCGACGTGGCTCTGGCGGGCGGTGTTTCGGAGAGCATTCACACGTTCGGCATATTCGCTAGTTTCAAGAGCCAGGGCGCTTTGGCCGAACATGAAGATCCGGCCAAAGCGTCACGGCCCTTCGACGAGCAGCGCAACGGAATCGTCGTGGCCGAAGGCGGCTGTATGTATGTTCTGGAACGCTACTCGGATGCCAAGGCCCGCGATGCGAAGATCTACGGCGAGTTGGCGGGGTACGCGATCAACAGCGACGCCAGCGATTTCGTTTTACCCAACCCGGAACGGCAGGCCGAGTGCATCTCGTTGGCGCTGCAGCGAGCGGGCATTGCAGCGGAACAAGTTGACATTGTCAGCACGCATGCGACGGGGACCAACGAGGGCGACATTCAAGAATGCCAGGCGCTGCGGAGCGTGTTTGGTGACAGCCAGAAGACGCTGATCAATAATACGAAAAGTTTCATCGGCCACGCCATGGGCGCAGCGGGTGTGCTGGAATTGAGCGGAAATCTGCCCGCTTTCGACGACGGCGTTTGCCACCCGACAATCAATGCTGAACAGGTCGACCCCCAGTGCGCGGTCACCGGCCTCGTTTGCGGCCAGCCTCGTGAGACCGATGGCGTGAATTATATTCTCAATAATTCCTTTGGGATGCTGGGAATTAACTCAACGGTAGTGATAAAAAAAGTGTGAATTAGCGGTTGACGATCAAGAACGAAACAGAGCGAACGGGACGGAGTGCAGAATGACGACCGACGAAATCCGCGCAGCGGTGATTGATATTCTTAGCGACATTGCACCGGACGAAGACCTTGGCGGATTGGACGACGGCATAGCGTTCCGCGAACAACTCGAAATGGACAGTATGGACTTTCTCGACATTGTCATGGAGTTGCGGAAGCGGTACCGTGTTCAGGTTCCGGAGGAAGATTACGGCGCGTTGGCCAGTATGAGCAGTACGGTCGAGTATCTTACGCCGAAGTTGGAAGATACGGAAAAAGTCTAATTTTCGGGGTTCGGCTGCAAAAACAGTTATTTAACACCCTGTCTCAGGCGACGGTATTTCCGCAGTACGCCGCCGGGGACGTGGACTGGGCATCAGACGAAAGATGCCCGCAGGAACGCTCGCGATGTACGATACCGTCATTATCGGCGCCGGCATGTCGGGTTTGGCCGCGGGAATCCGGCTGGCGTATTACGATCGGCGCGTTTGCATTCTTGAACGGCACACGACGATCGGCGGTTTAAATTCGTTCTATCGATTGGGCGGCCGCAACTACGATGTCGGCCTGCACGCGGTCACGAATTACACGCCCAAAGGCGCCCGCAAAGGTCCGTTGGCGCGATTGCTGCGGCAGTTACGGATGCAGTGGGAAGACTTTGGGCTCGCGCCGCAGATCGGTTCTGAGATCGCGTTTCCCGATGTGCGGATGCGGTTTGGAAATAATTTTGACTTATTTCAGGCCGAAGTCGAGCGGTGTTTTCCGGATCAGAGGGATAATTTCAAAAAACTGCTCGACAAGATTGTCGATTACGATGACTTGAAACAAGATCTGTTCAGTATCACGGTACGGCCGATTCTGCGAGAGACGATTACCGATCCACTGCTGGTCGAAATGATACTGTGTCCGATTATGTGGTACGGCAATCCGCGGGCGCGGGACATGGATTTTGGGCTGTTCTGTATTATGTTCCGCAGCATTTTTCTCGAGGGGTTTGCGCGACCATTTGAGGGTGTGCGAATCATATTAAAGAAACTGGTCCACAAGTTTCGTAATCTCGGTGGCGAACTAAAACTGCGGGCGGGCGTGAGTCGAATTAAAGTGGAAAACGGCAGGGCGAGTGGCGTGGTGCTGGAGGACGGCCAGGAGCTTGCCGCGAGGCAGGTGCTCTCGTCGGCCGGATGGATCGAAACGATGCGGATGTGTGACGAAGCCGAAGAGGTCGACGCTTCGCAGGCCGGGAATCTGTCATTTGTCGAGGCGATTGCGGTGCTCGATAAGCAGCCGCGAGAATTGGATCACCACCGGACGATCCTGTTTTTCAACGACTCGGAAAAATTCAATTGGGAACAACCTGACGAACTTTGCGACGTGCGGACGGGCGTTATTTGTTCGCCGAACAACTTTGCTTACGACGACGGCGCATCGTTGGACGACGGCATGATCCGCATCACTGCGCAGGCAAATTTTGATCGCTGGATCAGTTTGGAAGACGAGGAATATCAACTGGCCAAACTGCGGTGTTACGATCGCGTTTTTGAGTCCGGCGTCCGTTTCATGCCCGACGTGCGAAATCATATCATCGATACCGACATGTTCACTCCCAAGACAATCCGGCGATTTACCTCGCACGACAACGGCGCGGTCTACGGCGCGCCCCGTAAGAAACTGGACGGCGAAACGCCCGTTTCGAATTTGTTTCTGTGTGGGACCGACCAGGGATTCGTCGGCATTATCGGCGCGATGTTCAGCGGGGTGGCGATGGCGAATCGCTGCCTGAGATCGCTGGTCGCTTAATCGGTTCTTTATCGACCAATTTACAATCAAACTCATGCCGCGTGATTTTCTACAAGGTGTTGCTGACGAATACGATGTGGTCGTCATCGGCAGCGGGCTCGGTGGACTGACCGCCGCCAATACCCTCGCCCGCGGCGGGCATCGTGTATTGTTGCTCGAACAGCATTACAAATTGGGCGGCATGGCCACTTGGTTCAAGCGACCGGGAGGTCATATTTTCGATGTTTCGCTGCACGGCTTTCCATTCGGGATGGTTAAGAGCTGCCGCCGCTATTGGACACGTGAGATTGCTGATTCGATTGTGCAGCTGAAAAATATCCGGTTTGACAATCCGATGTTTTCACTGACGACCACATACAACCGGGAGGATTTTACCCGGCTGTTAAATACTCAGTTCGACGTATCGCGTGAAACGATTGAAGCATTTTTCGACGCAGCGCGGGGCATGAATTTTTACGACGACCAGACAACGACCACTGGCGAGTTTCTGCAAAAGTACTTTCCGGGGCGTGATGATATTGTGCGGCTGCTGATGGAGCCGATCACCTACGCGAACGGTTCGACGCTGGAAGACCCCGCAATCACGTATGGCATCGTGTTTTCGAATTTTATGTCTAAGGGCGTGTTTACATTCGAAGGCGGCACAGATCGGCTCGTGCAGTTGATGCGAGAAGACCTGACCGGCAACGGGGTTGACGTGCGGATTCGTTGTGATGTCGAAAAAATTCATGTGGAAAACCGGCGCGTGGCGGGCGTGACCGTAAACGGCCGGCGGATTCGCACCCGCTGTGTAGTTTCCAACGCGAATCTGAAAGCCACGATATTCGGTATGGTCGGGACGGAGAACTTCGACGCGGAATTTGTCGATCAGGCAGACAACGTGCGATTGAACAATTCCAGTACCCAGGTCTACATAGCGCTAAAGGCCGACGAGCGGGTGGAGGAAGCTACTGGCGATCTGTTGTTCAGCTCGACGGCACCGAGTTTTCAGACTGAATTGCTTCTACATCGCGACATCACGAGCCGCACATTTTCGTTTTATTATCCGCGCACGCGTCCCGGCGGCCGGCCGCGTTGTTTGATCGTCTCGAGCACAAATGCCAATTACACGGATTGGTCGGACCTGCCGAAGGAAGAATACGAAGCCGACAAGCAAGATTTGATTGAAACGACACTCGCCGCCGCCGAAAAGTACGTCCCCAAGATTCGCGAGCGGTTGGACCACGCCGAAGCATCCACGCCACTCACGTTCCAGCACTACACCAAACACGTTCACGGTGCGAGTTTTGGGACGAAGTTCGAGGGACTTGCGGTCAGCCGCGGGCTACCCGAGCAGGTCGAGGGGTTGTTCCACGCGGGCAGCGTCGGCATTATCATGTCCGGTTGGCTCGGTGCGATTAACTACGGAGTCATCGTTGCCAACGATGTTGACGCGTTGTTGATGAACAACGCGAGTCGCAGTAACTCGGGGCGGCCGACAGTCAGCGGTCAGCTTTCAGCTTCCTGATTTCGTCAGCGGGGGCCGCTCTAGAAGTCGAAGAACTTATGACTCTTGAAGCTATCAAGGCGGCTATACCGCATCGCGAACCTTTTTTATTGCTCGACGAAATTGTTGAGCAAGGCGAAAACCGAATCGTCTGTCGCAAGAGGTTTACGGGCGATGAGTTTTGGTATACCGGCCATTATCCGGGCTTTCCGTTGACGCCAGGTGTGATTCTCTGCGAAGCAGCGATGCAGGCCGGTGGCGTGCTGTTGGCGCAATTTGTTGGTGCGGGGCAGGTTCCGGTCGTTACCCGCTTAAACGACGCGAGGTTTAAACGCATGGTCCGCCCCGGCGATACGGTGGAACTTGAAGCAGAAATCACCGACCGGGTCAGCAAAGCGATTGTACTTGCGGCAAAAGTGACCGTTGCAGGGAAGCTGGCGGCAAGGTTGTCGTTCGTATGTACCTTTGCCGTAGTCGAAACCGATTCCCCAGTAGGCGAACCGTCGTGAATTTTCTAGATCTGGATGGCAAGACGATTGTTGTTTTTGGCGTCGCCAATCGCAAAAGTGTGGCGTACCACGTCGGCCGGGTCTTGAGTGACGCTGGAGCGCGCGTCCTGTACGTTGTTCGTTCGGAGGAGCGTAAATCACAGCTCAACAAAATTTTGAACGACGCACCGATTTTTGTTTGTGACGTTGAAGATGAGCGGCAAATCGCCAGCCTTCGTGAACGGGTTGCCGCTGGAGAAACGGTGGTTCACGGACTGGTGCACTCGATTGCGTTCGCCGAATACGAGGATGGCATAAAACCGTTTCATGAAACGGGTAAGCGCGAGTTTCTACGCGCGGTGGATATCTCGTGCTATTCGTTGATAGCCATTTGCAATCAATTCAAGGAATTGCTTGACGCCGATGCGTCCGTCGTAACAATTTCGATCTCGACGACGCGCATGGCTAGCGAGAATTATGGCTATATGGCGCCGGTGAAAGCGGCGCTGGACAGTTCACTGGCATTCCTCGCCAAATCTTTCAGTGCGTTTTCGCGAGTGCGATTTAACGCGGTTGCGCCGGGGTTGCTGAAGACCTCTGCATCGGCGGGAATTCCGGGATACGTCGATTCATATTTGTACGCCGAAAAGATCATCCCGCGAAATCGGGCAGTTACCACTGAGGAGGCTGCAAACGCCGCGGCGTTTCTGCTGAGTTCACGGTCGAGTGGCATTAATGCGCA
>JAYGDO010000392.1:0-11085 GCA_046582885.1 Pirellulales bacterium
TAACGTTGGCATAAGAAAAGAGTTACTGTCAGAAATCTGTACCCGTTTCGGCTCGGAAGGAGTCATTACACCGAATTTGGTCACCTAAAATCCGGGAAACATGGTCGCCGAGGGTTCACAAATCTTTACTCACGAGCGACATGTCGCGACATCGCGAACTGCGCGGACAAGCAGTTCGTCGGCGCCAAGATGGGCCGAAATGAGCCAATCAACGCCGGCCGTCTTCGCAGCAAAACGCTCAACGTCATCGGCAATCCTGGTGAGCAATTCTCCGTGGAACAACAGATGGGGCTGAACCACAATGCAGCGCGGCGCCGCCCGAAACTGGTCAAAGAGTGCCGGCAACAAATCGTCGAATAGCGGCTCAGCCATTGCGATAAAACAAGTTTCCGCACGGGCGACGGGAGTCCGTTGAGTTCTAAGTTTCGTGAAGCGAATCATTTCTCTGGTCGCCTCCGCATCGCAGCTACCGCGGCCGACCATAACCAGACAGGTGTCGGCTGAGGTCAAAGCGGCCTTGTCAACGACCGCGTCGTGAAACCGTCGCGCGGAAAGCTCGATGATGTGTTGGTGGCAACCGAGTGGGGGAACAACCCGGTCGATCGCGATCCCTGTTTTCTCGGCGGCCATTTCAGCGGCCCGCGGAATATCGCGTTTCACATGACCGGCGGCAAACAGCAGCAGCGGCATCACGGTCATCCGCCGCACGCCGCGGTCGGCGAGCCGCGTCACTGCGTCGTCAATTGTAGGCTCGGTTAATTCCAAAAATGCGGGCTCGACCACTATCTCCATACTCGACCCGACGGCGTTGGCCGTGGTGAGCAGTTCGTCCCGCCCCCGACTGCTGCGCGTGCCGTGGCCGACCAGCAACAGACCGGAGTTTGGGGCGGCGGACAACATTGGAACGATTCTATCACAAATCTCTATGTTGAAACTCCAATGCCCACGGCTCGGCCGGCCCCGGCATCGCCGGGCCCTTGACTTGGCACATCCGCTGTCAGCGTTATATTGAAGACGTGTACACCTATCTGACAATAACGCTGGGTACCCAGACCGGGACGGTTTTTCGATTGTGCGAAGACGCCGAGAACCGTATCGGGCGTGGGCTGGAGTGCAACGTCGTGTTGACCGATCCGCTCTGTTCGCGGGTCCATGCGACGATTCACAAAGAAGAAGACCGCTGGGTCCTGAAAGATGTGAGTAGTCGAAATGGATCATTTCTGAACGAGCAAAAGATCGACGACGCGACACTCGTCAACGGCTGTCACATTCGCGTCGGCTCGACGGAATTCAGTTTTCAACAGTCAAAGCAGTCGCCCGAATTCGATTCCGGCGGTGACCTGAAGATCACGCAAACGATCGTCAAAGATCGCGAAGTCAATCCGGACGACGCCGCGAAGCTCGCCGTCGCCGCGTTGCAGGACAGTAAGCAGGCCCAAGAATTGCTCGTCTTGTATCAGCTCAGCATCAAGCTGATGGGCACCGCCGATCCCGACGAGGTCGTCCGCGATGTGTTGGAAGTGGTGCACGGTCACATCGCCGCATCGGTGGTTGGGTTTCTTTGGGTTAACGAAGCCGGACAACTCTTCCCCAAGTTGGTCGTGCCAACATCGACCAAGGACTTTCGGCTCAGTGAATCGCTGACGGAACTCGTCTGTCAGCAAGGCCGCGCGGTTTGGATCGCGAATCAGCAGGCCAACGACTCGGCCGATAGCCTCCGCCATTTCGCCGACGCGCTGTGCATACCGCTCGTGCACGAGGGCACCATGCGGGGCGCGTTACACGTGTATCGCGAGAATGATCGGTTTCGCCAAACGGAATTCGATTTTGCGTCATCCGCCGCCAATATTCTGGCAGTCGCCCTGGCCCGCGCTCGACGGCAAACCAGTCTAGAGTCCGACTTGCAACAGCTTGCCGCCAAAACGCCCGGATACGACGAAATGATCGGCGAGTGCCGGTCGATGCGGGAATTGAAAACCAAAATCGGCCGCCTCGCGCAAGCCACCGGTTGCGTGCTCGTCCGCGGCGAAAGCGGCACCGGTAAAGAATTGGTCGCCCGGGCGATCCATCGCGCAAGCCCGCGGGCCGAACTGCCGCTGCTGTCGGTCAACTGTGCGGCAATTCCGGCCGACTTGATCGAGAGCCAACTGTTTGGGCACAAAGCCGGCGCGTTTACGAGCGCCGATCGCGATCACGTCGGCTTCTTTCAGCAAGCCGACCTGGGAACGCTGTTTTTGGATGAAGTTGGCGAATTGCCGATAGAGGGGCAGGCCAAACTGCTGCGGATTTTGGAGGGCCATCCGTTTATGCCGATCGGCGACACCGTCGAAGTATCGGTGGACGTACGCGTTATCGCAGCCACCAATCAAAATTTGGAGACGTACGTCAAGGAAAAAAGGTTCCGCGAGGATTTGTACTACCGTTTGAGCGTTTTTGAGTTGACGCTGCCTCCCCTGAGTGAACGCGATACGGATATCGAGCTGTTGATCGACGCTTTTTTGGATCACTATCGCCACCAACATGGGCGACCACGTTTGAAACTATCGAATTCCGCACGCAATAAGCTGCTGTCCTGCCAATGGCCCGGCAACGTGCGTCAATTGCGCAACGTCATCGACAGCGCGGTTGTCCTGGCAGACGGCAATGAAATCAAACCCAGCGATTTGGGCTTGCGCGAGGTGGGCGACGAAGAGCTGGATTCGCTGAAGATTTCGGATTGGGAAAAAAAACTCATTCAAGAAGCGCTTGGGCGGACCAAGGGCAACGTGGTCGAAGCCGCTAAGATGCTGGGCATCGGCCGCGCAACACTTTACCGCAAACTGGAGGAATACGGCATCCAGAAATGAGCCGAACATACGACATCTAAACGTCGCCGCTGGATGTTCAATGTTCGACGCTCGCGTCCGTGTAGCTCATGCCTAGTACCGCCACATCGACCGCTTCGTCGGATTCCAAATCGACGGCGCTAAATCGATACCCCTGGTATAGTCCCCGTTTCTGGCACGGCATGCGCGTGCGGGCCTACTTCGGCATGTTATTTCGGAATCGGCTCCGAATACACCCAGCCCGCTGGCACATGGCGCTGGCCATCGCACCGGTGACGTTTGTTAACTCATTCTTCTATCGAGTGCAGAACCTGTTTTATGGCCGGCGTATCCGGAACACCGAAATCGAGCATCCGCCAATCTTTATTGTCGGGCATTGGCGCAGCGGCACGACACATTTGCACGAACTTTTGGTCCGTGACGAGCGGTTCACTTTTCCGACGACCTACGAGTGTTTTGCACCAAACCATTTTCTCGTATCGGACTGGTGCGCGGCGTGGACCGCGGGATTGTTCATGCCGCGTGTGCGACCGATGGACAACATGCAGGCGGGACTCGAACGACCGCAGGAAGACGAATTTGCGTTGTGCGGAATGGGCGCGCCGACTCCATATCTGCGGATGGCCTTTCCCAATCGGCCGGAACCGTTCGGTGAACTGTATAACACCGACGAAGCCGGCGCCGCCGACTTGGAGCGGTTCAAGGCAGCGCTATTGCGATTCGTCAAAACAATTACCGTCCGCCGCAAGCAAACCGTTGTGCTCAAATCGCCACCACACACGGGTCGAATCGGCGAGTTGGCCAAACTCTTCCCCGGCGCACGGTTCATTCACATTGTCCGTGACCCGTATGCCACTATCCCCTCAACGCAGCGGCTTTGGCACGCGCTGGATACCGCCCAGGGATTTCAGATTCCACGGCACGCGACGCTGGATGACCTGATTTTCTCGACATTCAACCGCATGTATGCTGGATTCGAACACCAGCGGGAGGAAATCCCCGACGGCCGACTCTGTGAGGTCCGCTACGAAGACCTGGTCGAGAATCCTCTCGGCCAAATGGAGCGAATCTACCGCGAACTGGATCTCGGCGATTTCGAATCTGCCCGACCAGGTCTGGAATCCTATCTTTCAAGCCAAAAAGGCTACCAACCGAACCGCCATAAACTATCGCCCGACTTGAAATCGGCAATCGACCAAAATTGTGGCAGCTATCAACGGAAGTACGGCTATGACTGAGACTTCCGCCCCGGTGGGGGAAGATATCGCAGTTCTCAGACTTCCGGCATAGCTTCTCCAGACTTTTCCTTTGACAATCCTTGTCACGGCTAACAATAATGCTATCGTATTGACTGGATCGGTGGGGCGAATCAGTATGGTTCAGATGCCCAAAAACCTGTAAAGAGATCGAGAATTCTCACCCTGTACGCCTCTGTTTTGAAAGGAACATGCCATGAAGAAGTTCGTCGGATTAGCATTGGTTTTAGCCATCGGTATGGCGGTCGTCATCGGTACAGCCGATGCCGACAAGAAGAAGGAAGGCGTTGCCGCAACTTGTCCCGTTTCCGGAAAAGCGATCAATCCCAAGGCGGCGGTCGACTACAAAGGCGGCAAGGTCTACTTTTGCTGCCCCAACTGTCCAAAAGCGTTCGCCAAGGACACGGCGAAATTCGCCAGTAAAGCGAACCACCAGCTGGCGCTGACGGGTCAGGCAAAACAAGTTGCCTGCCCGATTGCCGGCAAGAAGACCAATCCCAAAACCGAGATTAAAGTCGCCGGCGTTGGCGTGCAGTTCTGCTGCAACGGCTGCAAAGGCAAAGCGAGCAAGGCCGAAGATGCCGTCGCGTTGGTCTTCAACGACAAAGCTTTCGCCAAAGCCTTCAAAGTTGCCGCTGCCAAAAAGAAAGAGTAACGTTTCTTCGTTACCACTTGGCTGACATTTGAACCGCCGCGCCCGGGCCTGTCTCGGGCGCGGCGTTTTCGTTTGTCGACGGGCATTGGCGATCCCCTCGACGTCACCACCGCCAACGGCCCTGTCTTGACGACCGTGGCGGCTAGCGATCATAATCGGGGGCTCGTAAGAAAAGGACATCTGCAGGAATTGGCGTTATGGCACACAAAAAGGGGCAGGGCTCCAGCCGAAACGGACGCGACTCGAATGCGCAGCGGCGCGGCGTGAAGCGGTTCGGTGGACAGCAGGTCCGCGCAGGCAATATACTCGTCCGCCAGCTAGGCAATAAATTCCATCCTGGCAAAGGGGTTGGCCAGGGCAACGATTACACGCTTTACGCGATGGTGGACGGCGTTGTCATGTTCGACCGCAAAGGCCGCCGCATCAACGTGGTCGAAAACTGATCGCGATTGAATTGTCGATTGATTCCAATCGGGGATGTCCGTTGAGGGTGTCCCCGTTTTTCGTTTTGAGCCGCTCCCCGATTTGCAAACCGGCTGAAAGCCGGGCACTGATGCCCGACCGCTTCCACCATGTTCGTCGACCGAGTCCAAATTGAAGTCCGCGGCGGAAACGGCGGTGATGGCTGCCTGAGTTTCCGGCGCGAAAAGTACGTTCCACGCGGGGGTCCCGATGGCGGCGACGGAGGCAACGGCGGCAGCGTCATCATTGTAGCTGAGGAAGGCGTCGACAATCTGGCGCCGATCGCGCATCGCAAACATTGGCGCGCCGAGCGCGGCACGCACGGTCAGGGCAGTAATTGTCACGGCAAAAATGCCGACGACGTGACGATCCTCGTTCCCCCGGGCACTGTGATCATCGATGCCGATCGCAATTTCTCCATCAAGGATCTCGCGTCCGCCGGTGACCGTGTCGTCGTGGCCCGCGGCGGCCGAGGAGGGAAAGGGAATACCCACTTTAAATCGTCCACGAATCGCGGGCCGCGGGAATTCACACGTGGCGGTGATGCGGAATCGCGGAAACTGATTTTAGAACTAAAAGTAATTGCCGATGTTGGCCTGATCGGCAAACCCAACGCCGGCAAGAGTACCTTGCTTGCGCGACTGAGTCGCGCCCGCCCTAAAATCGCCGACTATCCGTTCACCACCAAATTTCCCAATTTAGGGCGTGTCGAAGTCAGCATGAACCGTTGGTTCATCATCGCCGATATTCCCGGTTTGATCGAAGGCGCGCACACAGGTATCGGCCTGGGACACGAATTCCTGCGCCACGTCGAACGTACCCGATTGCTGGTTCACCTGGTCGAGCCGCAGCCAGCCGACGGCACAGACCCCATCGACAACTATCTGGCAATCCGGGATGAGCTAAAGAAGTACAAGATTGACCTCACCTCTCGCCGTGAGATCGTAGCGGTTACCAAGTCGGAACTGCCCGAGGCCGCCGACGTCCACCGGCGGCTCGCCGATCGGCTACAACGGCCTACGTTGTCGATCTCGGCCGTAACGGGTCAGAGCTTAGATCGCTTGCAGCAATCGATCCTCGAACAGTTAGACCAGATTTCAACAAAACAGTGATGCTAACGGCCTCCTTTCCAATCATTGCCGCCGAAATCGGCAATAGCCGCATTAAGCTGGGGCAGTTTGACGCGGCTCCGAACGCGGCGTCTTTACCGCGGCCCTCGCGGACATTGGCCCTGGATGTCGAGCATTGGGACCCCGTCGAAATCGCACTCTGGTTGGCCCCGGCGGAACCCGGCAAACTGCACTGGTGCCTGAGCAGCGTCCACCGAGCCGCCGCGGACCGACTTGCGGCCTGGTTGGCGGGCGAAAGAGCCGATACAACGCTGCTCGCGCATGACGATTTGCCGCTTTTCGTGGGACTGCCCGCACCCAACAAAGCCGGCATTGACCGGCTGATCGGCGCCGTGGCAGCCAATCACCTCCGCGGAGATGAACAACCGGCGATTGTTGTGGACCTGGGTACGGCAATCACAGTCGACGTCGTTTCTGCCGAAGGAATATTTTGTGGCGGCGCGATTCTTCCCGGTATTTCAATGGCTGCGCGGGCGCTGGGCCAGTTCACCGACCAATTACCGTCGCTCGACGACATCGATCTGCAACAACCACCGCCGGCATTTGGAACCTCGACTGACGACGCGATTACCAGTGGGATTTACTGGGGCACCGTCGGTGCTGTAAGGACTTTGGTTAAGCAGTTGAAAGAGCAGATGACCAGCAAACCGCTAATCGTATTAACCGGTGGCGGCAGTGACACGGTGGCCGACAGCCTGGGGGGCGACGTGAGGCATGAACCGCATTTGTTGCTCGCCGGCATCGCATTATCCGCCGCTTCTCGTGTCGAATGACGACTGAACACGAAACCTGTTCCATCCAACTCACGCCACCAGGCCGGTCCGCCCTGGCGACGATTGCGATCGTTGGGCCAGAGGCTAAATCGTACGTGGAAAAATTCTTCCGCCCAGCCACACCCCGTTGGCCAGGCGAGAACCAAATGGCGTTCGGTCATTGGCGAGAATTCGGCGGCGAAGAAGTTGTTGTCTGTCTGCGGCAAGACGACCATTGCGAAGTCCATTGTCATGGAGGAATCGCCGCAGTCGCCGCTATTTTGGGCGATCTTCGCGAAGTTGGTTGTGACCAAGAAAACAACGGACGATGGATTGACAGGATTGCCGGCGACCCGCTTGTGGCGGCAGCGATGGAATTGTTGCCGAACGCGCGAACGGAAAGAACCGCGGCAATTCTACTGGATCAGTTCAACGGCGCGCTGAGCCGCGAAGTCGCAGCTATATTGGTCGATGTCGAAACAAACCGCTTTGCGGCCGCCGACAATCGATGTAAATCGCTACTTTCCACGGCACAAATCGGACTGCACCTGACAACCCCCTGGAAGGTGGTCATCGCCGGACGAACGAATGTCGGCAAAAGCAGCCTGATCAATGCACTGGTCGGCTATCAGCGGTCCATTACGTTCGACCAACCTGGAACCACACGCGACCTCGTATCCGCCAACACGTCGCTCGACGGTTGGCCTGTCGAGCTGTTCGACACCGCCGGTCTGAGGGCGGCCGGGCACGCTATCGAAACTGCTGGAGTGGCGCTTGCCGAACAGCAGTTGCTCGCCGCCGATGTCCGAATATTAGTGTTCGACGGTTCAAAACTCTGGACCGACCGTGACCAGCGACTGCTAAGTACATGGCCGGATGTCGTGGTCGCGCATAATAAATGCGACCTGGCGAAACCTGACGAGAATCGACCCGGGGGAATCGACACGTGTGCGGTTAACGGCGATGGAGTTTCCAAGCTGATTTCTGAAATCGTTCGGCAAATGATCCCACGCACGACCGAACCCGGACAACCCGTTCTTTTCACGACGCATCAAATATCGTGTTTGCAAGCGATTTTGGATGCGTCGCGGCGGGATGATCCTGCCGCCGCCATGGACGCCTGTAGGGAGCTAAGGTGCTCGCGGACCAACGTTTAGCCGCACAAACGGCCGACACGTTACCAAAGACCACCTAGTCGCATCACTCTATCTATTTTGCCTACTTGTCCAGGCTGGAATGCCTTGTTACGATTCGCAATCTCGCGTTCTGACGAGATAGAACGGGGCGGGAATCGGACCTGATTCAACCCCGCCCGAACAAATATTGCGAAAGGTCAAACACCTGATTCGGCAGCCGGGAGTACCGCAACCACAGGAGCCATGATGCTACAAACGCGGGTTTTAGTGGGGTTTTACGCGGTCGGCATGTTGTTCTCGCTGGCAAATTCTGCCGCTGCGGTCGAATGGACGGGCGACTATTCAAAGGCACTGAAATCCGCAGCTAGAACGGGGCGGCCGCTTTTAATCGTCTTTGAGCGACCCTCAACAGCAGAATCCCGAATCACTCCATTCAGCGGCAAGTCGAATTCGACGTCGTCGGTACTGCTCGAGGGCTTTGAGTTGTGCCGGATCGACGTGGCGACGAAAAGCGGCCGGCAAATCGCCGAAGCGTTTCGCGCGACCGCGTTTCCATACGTCGCGGTTACGGATCGGTACGCTCGACGAATCGTCTATCGCAAGGTGGGGCAATTCTCGGATCGCGACTGGGTGGTGATGCTGGCCCGTTACGGGGAGCCATTCAGGCGGCCTACCGCATACGTGCCCAACAGGCCAACTTCGGGTTTCGGCCGCCGCTGCTTTACGTGACGGTAGCGAACCGAGTTGCCCGTGTGGCAGCATACGCCGTTTGGCGGTCAGTCGCATATAATTACGGCTGGCCATTTTTTATGCGCTCGAAATAGAAGCACAATCACCCGCGTGTGGAGTCGCCAACATGCTCGCTCGTCTGTTACTACTGTTCACGGCCATTCCGCTGCTGGAACTGTATCTGCTGTTCAAGATCACGGAGTGGACCGAATCCGCCTCATTGACATTTGGGCTGGTCGTCGCGACGGGCATCATGGGCGCGCTGCTGACGCGGCACCAGGGATTTCACATTTGGGGGCGAATTCGAACCGAGTTGAGCGCCGGGAAACTGCCCACCGACGTCATCCTGGACGGCTTTTTTATTTTGATCGCGGGCGTCCTGTTAATTACTCCGGGCGTGCTTACTGATTGTGTCGGGTTCACACTGCTGGTACCGCCGGCCAGGGGAGTCCTCAAACGAATGGTGGTCGCGCGGCTGCGCAGCAAGCTGCAAATGCAGATGTGGTCGAATACAACACCGCCAGAAGAATCAGAAGACGGTGATCGCGATGTCATTATTGACAGCCAAGTCATCAAACCGACCGGCCAAGAAGCGGAGGATTAGTTAAGTTACACCCGCGTTACACGCCGCACAGGCTCCAGCACGTATGATCTATGTGCAGCCGAGTTCCCGTCACTTCGAAGGAGCCTAGTCATGAAATGTCTTTCAGTGGTGTCTTTAATCGCAATCTTCACCGTCTGTTTAAGCAGCGGTTTTGGCGGTGAACTAGGACAAGCAAGACAGATCGAGTCCGATCGACAGAAAACCATAGCGATCGAAGCAGCGGTTAAAAATCCGCTTGCCGACAGAAACGACGGGCAACCGGCAGCAAAAGTCGAACGCGACGTTGCCAAACGAGAGGTCGAACTCGTCGTCGAAAAAACTGCCGCCGCCCCGGCTGCACTGAGGGCCGCCGATGTAAGAAAGTCGGTGATCGAAGCTCCCGTCAAAACCATAATCGCCGATTTCGGCGACGACAGAAAGTCTTCGAACACGGCGTCTCCGGCACGCAAGAACCGGGAATCAAACAACCCCAAGGTCGCGGCCGGAAAAGTGGCCTGGCATAAAAGCTTCGCCGCCGCGTGCGAGGCCGCCAAGCGGTCCGGCAAGCCGGTTTTGCTGTTTCAATTGATGGGAAATCTCGATGAGCAGTTTTGCTGAACGAACGCCCGCCTGGCGAGAACCGTGTTGTTCTCGGACGACCACGTCGCGGCACTGATCAACAACCGTTTTGAAGCGGCCTGGGAATCCGTCCGCCCGGTGCCCCTGGTGACGATCAACTTCGGTAACGGACACGTGCTCACCCGCACACTTAACGGCAACATCGCGACTTATGTCTGCACCGCCGACGGCAAGATGCTTGACGTGCTGCCGGGCGTTTACGAACCGACGACCTATCTGGACCGCCTCGACCAGTTCGGCAAGTTGCACCACTGGATCAAACAAGACGCGCCACAGGCCGCGACGAAGTTGGCGCGCTATCACCGCGAGCAAGCAAAGGCGCTGGCCAATCACCAACCGAGGCTTGTATTCGGTGACATGAAGTTCCAAACCAAGAAGCACATCGAAAATTCGCTCAAGCTCGTGCTGCTGCCCGGAGCGAAGCAAGAGCCGCAGGCCGACGGAGATATCAAAGGGGCCGGCGGAGCCGAAGCGGCCAATTTCAAAACGCGCGAAGACCTTGCCCGCTGGAACATACTGGCGAAGGACACAGCGATCAACGAGTCAATCCGCCGCGAGGCGATCCACCGGTACTTGGTAGACCGATCGCTCAAATTCGATTCGGACAATCCGGCTCTGCTAATGCCGCACAACGTCACAAAATGGCTCTATCGCAAAGTGCTCAATGCCGACATCGACGACCCTTATCTGGGTCTCGGCAAGGTGCTGTTCGCGAGTTACCCCTTTAAAGACGCAACCTGAGTTGGGGCACGCCGCCGGCGCTAAACCCGGGGGTCGGAGTTTTGGACAGACGGTTCGCGAACGTCGGCTGGCGAGCCCTGCGGCACAAAGTGCGGCGTCGGGATCTCTGGGCTTGTAGCCCGCTGGACCTCGGCCTGCTTTTGCAGTCGTCTCGTGAAAAATCGACCAATGGGACCG
>JAYGDO010000317.1:0-2212 GCA_046582885.1 Pirellulales bacterium
GTGCATCCGTCGGGCAAGTTCGTCTACGTCTCCAACCGCGACCCGTACAACTCGATCGCCATCTTTTCGATCGATCCGCAGACTCGCAAACTCACGGCGGTCGGCCACCAGGGCATGGGCGTCAAGACGCCGCGCAACTTCGCCATTGAGCCGACGGGGCGGTATATGCTGGTGGCCAATCAATCGGACGGAAACGTGATTGTGTTTCTCATCGACCCGTCCACCGGCCAGTTGACGCCGACCGGGGCCAGCGTGCAGGTGCCCCGCCCGGTGTGCGTGCGGTACATGGAGATCGACTGACGCCTTACTGAATTTCAAACGGACAGGCCGCCAATCGACGCCCCGCGGCCCGCCGGAGAGAACGACTTTAGGAATGCGGACGCCGGCATGGAAAACCGCAATAATCCGAAGGCGCCGAGGTCCGCGATGAAACGATGGCTCTCCGCGGCCGCCGCGCTCGCTCTGTCGGTGCCTGTCCATGCTGCCGCCGCAGCTCCGGTCCCGTTATCGCCCGCCGGGCAAATCTCGAAAATTCATTTGCCCCCCGGATTCGAGATCCAGCTGGTCGTTGCCGACCCGCATATCGGGCAGCCGATGAATCTGGACTTTGACGCGCGGGGCCGCCTGTGGATTACGCATTCGATCGAGTACCCCTACCCGGCCAAAGCCGCAGGCGTCGACCCCCGGGCGAGTCATTTTTCCGGAATCGGCGACCATCCGCCGCGCGACCGACTCACCGTAGTCTCGGGCATCGGCCCGGACGGCAAGCCGGCGGCGGTCAAACATTTTGTCGAGGGACTGAACATTCCCATCGGTCACGCGCCCCTCGGCGATGGTAGCCGGGCCGTTGTCTACGGCATTCCCAGTATCTTTCTGTGTGAAGACAAAGACGCGGACGGCAAAGCCGACACGAAATCGACGTTGTACACCCGATTCGGCAACGTCGACGTGCACGGCAACGCCAGTTCCTTCACCCGCTGGATCGACGGCTGGATCTACGGCTGCCACGGCTTTTCGAACACCAGCAATATTCGCGATGGCGGCGGCAATCTCACCAAGCTGCAGTCGGGCAACACCTATCGCTTTCGCGAGGACGGCTCGCGGTTCGAGCAATTCACGTGGGGCCAGGTCAATCCTTTCGGCATCACCTTTGACCCGCTGGGAAATCTTTATACCTCCGATTGCCATTCGCGGCCGGTCTACATGATGCTGCGGGGCGCGTATTACCCCAGCTTCGGCAAGCCGCACGACGGAATGGGCTTTGGCCCGACGATAATCCATCACAATCACGGCTCAACCGGCATCTGCGGGCCGGCGTATTACGCGGCGGATCACTTTCCGCCGGAGTATCGCGACAATATTTTCATCTGCAACCCGGTCACCGGCCGCGTACATCGCGACAGCCTCACGGCGTTCGGTTCCACCTACCGCTGCGACATCCAGCCCGATTTCGTTGCCAGCGACGACAAGTGGTTCCGCCCGGTGGATGCGATCGTCGGCCCGGACGGGGCGCTGTATATCGCCGACTTCTGCAACCTGATCATCGGCCATTACGAAGCGCCGCTGGACCATCCGCAGCGCGACCGCACTCACGGACGCGTGTGGCGCATCGTTTGGCGGGGCCAGGACGGCGGGGCCGCAGCGGCGGCCGGCATGCCCGACCTCACCCGGCTCAATACCGCACAATTGGCGGAAGCGCTGGCGGATGCGAAGCTGCTGGTGCGGACCTTGGCCACGAACTACCTCGTCGACGCCCACCGCCAGGCGGCCCCGGCGGCCGTCCGCAAGTTGCTGGCAGGCAGTGGCAGTCCGGCGGCCCAAGCGCACGGGCTGTGGGTGCTTGAGCGGCTGGGAAAGCTCGACGACGCCATCCTCCGCGGGGCGACCGCCAATGCGAACGCGCTCGTCCGCGTGCACCTCATGCGGATGCTGGCGGAGCGCGGCGACTGGAACGACACCTGCTCACAGTCGGCCCTGGCCGGACTGGCGGACAAAAACGCGTTTGTCCGGCGGGCGGCGGCCGACGCAGTGGGCCGGCATCCGCGGGCATCGTTCGTTGCGCCGCTGCTGGCCGCCTGGACCGGTGCCCCTGCCGAGGATACACACCTGGTGCATACCATTCGAATCGCGCTGCGGCAGCACCTCCGCCAGCGGCCGGTTGTCGCGGATTTACTGGGCCGCAAGTTCGACGACGACCAGCGCCGCCTGATCC
>JAYGDO010000320.1:0-2121 GCA_046582885.1 Pirellulales bacterium
CCAAATCCGATCCCCTCCGCCGGACTTCCGACGAACAACTGCTCGCGGCGTCCGTGCGGCTGCGGGTTGAAGAAGAGGGCGGCTACTCGTTCGGCAGCGGCACGATAATCGATTTTCGTCCGGCACCTGGCGGGTCGGGCGGCGTCGCGTTGGTGCTGACCTGCGGGCATGTACTTCGTGAAGCGGCCCGCAAGGATTCAGTGCTGGTGGATGTGTTCCACCCGCGGGGTTCGCGTAGCGAGCGTGGTCGTATTGTTGATTTCGATCTGCACCGCGACATCGGATTGATCACCTTTCAAACCAATCGTCCGGTCGCAACGATACCTTTGGCGGCGGCGAATGTGAAAATCATGCCGGGAGACCGCATCGTCAGCATTGGCTGCGATCATGGCCAACCGCCCACAATTCAGCCCAGTCACGTGATGGCGATCAATAGTTTTGTCGGGCCAAAGAACTTACAAGTCGCCGGCCAGCCGGCCGTAGGCCGCAGCGGCGGAGGGCTTTATAACCGGGACGGACATCTGGTTGGAGTTTGCAATTTTGCGGATCCGACGGACCGGGCTGGTTTGTATGCGGCGGTCGAACTCGCTCACACGGTGATCGAAAAGTCTGGGTGGCAATTCAGCGGAGCGCCGCCCGCCGCCGAATTGTCGTCAAACACAAATCTCGTCGCCCGCGGTCAACAGTCGCCGGCCGACACCGAAGTGATCTGCATTGTGCGCCGCAACGGAAAAGAGGAAGTAATCGTCATCAAAAACGCATCGCCGAACCTGCTCCAACAACTCAACGAAGCGCGAAAAGTAGAGCGTGGCACATTTCCAACATCGATGGACACCCGCCGTCCTGTTTTGACGAACTCCGGCGGACAGCGACCGGCTACTTACACAACGACCGACTGGAACGCCAATTGGCGGTAAAGCCGTTGGGAATTCGCTTAGCGGGGCGCTTACGGCTCTGTCAGAAAAATCAACGCCGCCACCAGACCGCCGAAAACACCGCCAATCACCAGCACCGGTACTAACCACGAAGCAGTCGTGTGCCGCACACGCACGATGGGCGACCCGCAATGCGGGCAGCGGGCCGGGATAGGGCGATCGATTTCGCCCCCGCACTCGCAAATAATCAGACGGGTCTTTGGCATAACGCCGGGCTTATTTTCGCGGCCATTACGTCTCTCGCCGCAGACGCCAGCAGCGGTGCACACGGCGGTTGCGAAAGTCGGATGGAACGGTTTGGCGGCTGATTTCAAAAATTGACGCCGATTGGATCGCAGCTTCGTCCAGTTTAAATCGTCGAAAATTTGTCGAAAAATATATCTGGCCGCCGGGTTTCATTCTCAACATCAGTTCGTTGAGCAGTTCAACATGATCGCGTTGGACATCCCAGTGGTCATCGACACCTTTACGATTGGAAAATGTGGGCGGATCAACGACCGCTAAGTCGTACGTTTCGTGTCTGGGGAGTTGCTGCAGGTAGCTGGCAGCATCCGCGCGGACAAAAGAATGCCGCTCGCTCTCGAATTCGTTCAAGCACAGATTCCGTTTGGACCAATCGAGATATGTATGGGACCAATCGACGGTCGTTGTCCGCGCAGCGCCGCCGGCCGCGGCATAAACCGTGAAGCCGCCCGTGTAGCCGAACAGGTTCAAAAATGTCGCGCCCTCGGCGGCCTCGCGGACCATCGACCGCGTGATGCGGTGATCGAGAAATAAACCGGTGTCGACATAGTCCGACAAATTGACGATGAACCTCAGCCCAGCTTCTCGCACGGTAACTTCGTAGCGCCGGTCGGCCAGTTGCCCGTGCTGCGACCGGCCCCGCTGGCGGCGGCGGCACTTTAAAAAAACCTTGCGGTGATCGACATCCAAAACTTCGGCCGCTTTCCGCATCATCAGATCGAGCCAATCCGCGTGCTGGCCCGCATCACGATCGTGCGGGCGGTCGTATTCGGTTATGTGCAGGTGGTCTTCATAGCGATCAACGATTAGCGGAATCTCCGGCACGTCCCTTTCGTACAACCGGTAACACGTGATCCCCTGTTTTGTCGGCCAACGCCGCAAATGCCGCGCCCGCTTTTGCAGCCGGCGGCCAAACAGGTCAGCCTGCTCGCGGACCTTCTCG
>JAYGDO010000453.1:0-1634 GCA_046582885.1 Pirellulales bacterium
TGGCCGAGGCGCCGCCGTAGATGAGAAACTGTTCAAACACGCCGATTCCACTGTGCGTGTCGCCGGGGACATCGGTTTCGATTTCGTCGACCGACTCAAACACCGAAGGATCGTCGAACGACCGCTGCTCGCCCCGGAATCGCAGTTCGTTATCCGACAGCGTCACGTCCAGGTCGCGAGCCTCCATTAGCGTGTCGGTTTCACTGGATGCCGAGGCATCGTTGAATTGATCGATGCCCTCGTTCCCCGTCACCGTGTCGTTTCCGACGCCCGAGGAAATAATGTCCGCGAAGCGGCTGCCGACGAGATAGTCATCGCCGGGGCCGCCCTTCAATTCCAGCAGGTCCGCGGCCGGCGCCCGCAAAATCTGGTTAACGCGGATCTCGGTCGAGTTGGGGATGAAGCCGGCAATCAGGCGATCGGAACCGCCGGAGGCATCCACGGTAACTTCGTCGCGGTCGATGTTCTGGACCGGATCGTCACGATCCAAACCCCGCAAAATCACCAGGACCGTCGGCACCTCGGTTCTCAGGCCGTCCGCTTGCGTGCTGATTTGCGGCGGGCCGGTCTCCCCGCTGAGGCTGGAACTTATCGTCATCTGGGCCACGTTGGTCGCCGCCGGGCGGAAGATCGTCACGTCAAAGATGCCGGGGCTGCTGGCCTCGACACCGACCGTGATCCGACCGCTGGCGTTGAGGGCCGTCTTGATCGCTTCGGCGGTATCGAAGTCGTTGCCCTGCACCGCGATATCCGCCGCATTGACCATGATTCCGCTGGCGGCGTCGCTGAGGGCCAGGCCGAACGTACCGCCCGTGGCGCCGCGCAGATCGACCCGCTGAACTTCGTCCACGACCGGCGCCGGCAACCCGCCGATTAACCGCTGGTGTGTGACTTTGATCGTGTCCGTCTTGGTCTCTTCGGCCTCGGTGTCGACGTTCAGCACCTCGTGGCCGATCGTAAAATAGTCGTCCTGTGCGGAACCGTTAATGGTCACCTGATCCACATTTTTGTCGGTGACCCAGGTCGGATCCTCAAAGAAATCGGTCCGGTCGGTCTGCTCGACGGTGCCGTCGCCGTCGAGATCAGCCCAAACGGGCTTTTCGACAACCCGGGGCCCCAGCTGGTCTACGGCCATGAAGGGGCTGATGTAAAAATCGCTGGCGTTGTTCGCCGACGCAGCCGGGAAGACCGCGTAATTGGATTGCGTACGGTCGATGGCATAGTCCAGCGACGAAATGTCCGGGCTGCCGGCCAGACCGGCGAGCCCGCCGACTCCGCCCAGCTCCAGCTCCAGCACGTCTGCGGCGGCCGGTTTGAGGAAGCGGATGTCGAACACGCCCGCGCCGGCCGGAGCAACCGCGACGTCGAGTCGCGGGTTGGCGATCCCTTCCAGCGCGTTTTCGATGTTGCTGCGGGTGGCCTCGTCGTCGGCGCCAAGGTTTACGGTAACTTGGTTTTCATCATACTCCAGCGTAAATGAGCCGGTGACGTCGCCGCTGGCGGCGGTGAGATTGACCCGCTGAACCTGATGGTCCCCGCCGGTGAGCCGCTCGATGACTTGCCAGCTGGCAGCGGCATTGGTCGCCAGCGGCGCCAAGCCGTCCAGTTGGTATTCGACCACCAGCGGCTGCTGC